>NZ_MUBM01000170.1 GCF_002154505.1 Streptomyces carpinensis
CTTCAACGAGAGGGGGCTGGACGCACTGGACCCAAAATGGAGCGGGGGACGCCCCAAGACGATCAGTGACCCGGTGCGCGAGCACATCTGCCTGATCGCCCGGACGTCCCCCGCCGACTGGAAGATCACGGCGTTCTCCACCTGGAGCCTGAGCAAGCTCGCTGACCACCTCATCAAACAGAAGGTGACCGCGGCCATCAGCCGGGAGACCCTGCGCCGGATCCTGCGCGCCGGCAAGATCTCCTGGAAGACCACCACCACGTGGAAGGCGTCCACCGACCCCGACTTCATCGCCAAGATGCACCGCGTCCTGGCGCTGTACGACACCCCGCCCGCCGACGGGCGGGTGATATGCGTCGATGAGTTCGGGCCGCTGAACCTGATGCCCCGCAAGGGCAAGGCGTGGGGGCCGGTGAGGCGTCCGCGCAGGCTGCGGGCCACCTACAACCGCTACGGCGGCGTGCGGCAGATGCTCGCTGCCCTCGATCTGGCCACCGGCAAGCTGTACTACCGCATTCGCCCGCGCAAGCGGTGGCGCGAGTTCCTCGACCTCCTCAAGGCCCTGCGCGCCCGCTGGCCCGGTCAGAAGTTGTATGTGGTGCTGGACAACTTCTCCCCGCACAAGCACGCCAAGGTCCGCACCTGGACGGCCGACAACGACATCGAGTTGGTCTTCCTGCCGACCTACGGCTCCTGGCTGAATTGGATCGAGGCCGAGTTCGCGGCTCTGCGCTACTTCGCACTCAACGGGACTGACCACCGCAGCCACGACGAACAGAACGCCGCCATCGCCGCCTACGTCCGCTGGCACAACACCCGCGCGGAACCGAAGACGAACTTCGCGCCTGACTCACCGATCCGATCATGGACCGATTACCCGGCCAAGGCTGCGTGACGAGCCACTAGCCAGGACCGTAGCGCAAGATCACATCGACCCGCACGCTGAGCGAGCGCCCTGCTACCCTCAGTCTCGACAGCCTTCGGGAAAGCGCCGCAATCGACGACTGAGCAGCGTCGGTGCCATGCAGAAGCCCCCCGTCACCGCGCAGCGACGGGGGGCTTCCTGCTGCCTCGGGCCGCAGCGGCTCAGCTGGCCTCGCCCTGGCTGGTGCCGCCCTTCTCCTTGGTGCGCTTGGTGACGCCCTGGATGATCTCCCGGACGCGGCCGAAGCTGACGCCGGTTTCAGCCGAGATTGCACGGAGGGACAGGCCGCCGTCCTGAAGCTCCTTCATGGCGGCTTGGCGCATGGCGCGCACCCGACTATGGGCATCCGGCCACTCATCGAGCAGTTGCGTAAGGCGCTTCGCCCGCTCCGCAGCAGGGACGTCTGGCGAGCCAAGCTCATCGATCGCGTCCAGTACTCGCTGCACCTCCTCCTCTAGCTGAGGGTCTTCCTCGCCCACGATCACCCTTTCGGAACCCTGACGGCCCGACGACCCGCCTGTGCGGGGTACCCTCCACGGAACTCGGTGTGTAGGGTACCCCGCACAGGAGGTAGCCGGAACCGCCTCCTGGTACGAAGCGGCCCCCGGTCGGGGCCTGAGAAACGCCGACCGAGGGCCCACGTCAGATGGAGCTGACGCATGGCAAAGACTACTGAGGCGTGCCTGGGTGTCACCGGGGACGTCTCCGGTGAACTGAAGTCCAAGGCCGCCGAGGTCCTCGCGAAGGTCGCGGTGGACCTTGTGAAGAGCGACCCGAACCGGGCGATCGACACGATCGACTTCGCCATCCTGGTGGGCGCGAAGGCGGGCGGCGATGTGAACGTCTCCCGCCTGGCGCTGGCGGCGGTCGATGGGACAGCCCCGCAGTTCGAAGTCGACCGGTACGTGGGCCGCATGTGGACGGTTCGCCGTCGTCGTACGCGGCGCTGCGCTGGGCTGTGCGGTACGCGCTGGCGTGAATCGCCCGCCCCGCGGGTCCACCACTGCTGTCGGCCCCTGGGCCTGGCCCGGATACCAGGAGGCTTCATGGACACGCCTTACATCAGCGAGTGCGCGGTGGACACGTGCTCTTACAACGTCGGCAACGCGTGCCACGCACGGGCCATCACCTCCAGCGGCCCCCGCGCGCTCAGTGCGACACGTATTTCATCACCTCGTTCAAAGGCGGTGATCCGGCCGCCACCGCGCAGGTCGGAGCATGCAAAATGGCCCATTGCCGGTACACCGTCAAGCTTGAGTGCCAAGCCCGGGGCATTGCCGTTGGTCCCGGCCAGGAAGCCGCGGACTGCCTGACCTACAGCCCGCGCTGAGGAGAAGGTATGAGGGTCTCCGAGGCGATGAGCACTCCGGCCGTTGCCGTCCCGCCTCGGGCGTCGGTGGCGGAGGCAGCCCAGCAGATGGCCGCCCAGGGGGTTGGTTCGGTGCTCGTCGTCGAGGACGGGGTACTACGCGGCATCGTCACCGACCGCGACCTTGCCGTGCGTGGGCTCGGCGCCGACCTGGAACCGGGGTCTCTCGTGGAAGCCGTGATGTCGGAGAATGTCATCACGGTGGGTGCCGAAGACGACGTCCACGTGGCATATCGGCTCTTCCGCCGCTTCGGGGTACGCCGCCTTCCCATTCTGGACAAGCACCGAGTTGTGGGGGTGCTGACCGTGGACGTCTTCCAACGGCTGGCCGACCTCCTGGGACCGATCGCCTGGAGCGTCCTCGAAGAACCGCCGGGCCCGCCCTCAGCGGACGCGTCACGAGGCGTGTGAACGCCTCTAGACAAGGCCGTCGGGCCCCTGCGGCAGGTCGTCCGGTCACTGGTCCGCGGCTGCACGCCGGAAGACACTCGTCCATTCGGCCTGAGCAGCGCGGCAAGGAGTCCGCCGGTCCACCAGCAGTCTTCGCTCTCGCGTCGCTCATGGGATCTGAGCTGCGTGGACGTGGCGACGCGCGGCTGAGGACGGCACACGATCCAGCACGTCATCACCAAGACGGCACCGGCTCGAGAGCGCGGTCCATGTACACGAGGCGGTCGTCGCCCATCACATCACAGCCGCGCTCGCGCTCGACCTGCTCCCGGACGACGCGTACTGGTGCACCGCCGACCCTGGCTGAGTCACCGGCATGTCGTACGGCATCATCGCTACGCTCACGCACAGCGTCCCAGTTCCAGCCAACACCGGTGGCTCCTCGGAACCCGCGGTCGACCAGGCACTGGCAGCCGTCCGTCCGCGGGCATCGGCCAAGCACTTTCACCACCGCCCCCGCATGGAGCCGGACTGACGGGAGACGTGTAGTTCGGGGCGCATCGGAGGCGGCGGGGACTTTACGCCCCTTCAGGAGACAGGAGGTTTGGATTCGCCTGGAGAGGATCCTCGCAGCGTAGCCATACGGCGCTGGTACTCATCCTCGTCGATCTCGCCGCGAGCGAACCGCTCGGCCAGGATCTGCTCGGGGCCGCTACCTGGAGACGTCCCCTGCCAGTTGAGGTGCTGCTGCGTTCTCGGAGGGGTGGGACGGGCCAGAGCCCTGAAGACAAGGATGCCGACGCCGATGATCACCGCCCAGAACAGCAGCGTGCTGAGTGACATCACGAACCAGCCCCAGCCGTTCATGCCGTGTCCATACCAGAACATCATCTCCGCCTCCCTTCCCGGGTGATCCCGGTCGCAAGGCCCGCAGGACAGGTCCCTTGACCTTCATCGTCCTCGCCGTCCGGCAGGAGGGCGATGGGCCGGACGGCCTTGATCCGAGGGTCATCGTGCCCCGCTTGGTGTTGTATCGAGCTGGGCTTCTCCCTGCGAAGGGCGATGACGAGCCCTACCGTGGATGTGCGGAAACGTGACACCCCGAAGAACGTGATGCGCTCCTTCTCGACCGTCGTCTTCCTCGTTCGCCCAGTAGCCGGGCGATACATGCCGGCCGGTCACGACGATCTCTCCCACCTGAGTCGCGGCATACTGGACCGGGCGCTGGAGCTGGGGCGGGGCTACCTGGCCGCCGACCGGGCGGCACCGGCGTCGTCGAGTGGTTCGGGCGCGGGCGGCAGGACGTGCGCCCATTCCGGGAAGAGCGGGCGCAGCGCGCCGGCCAGGGCGGACAGGCCCAGACCGTCCACCCGAGAGTGGGCCTGGCGTACGGCGTCCACGACGGGACCGAGGGTGAGGGCCTCACGGAACGGCAGGCAGCCGGCCACGAGCACTCCGTCGAGCGCGAGGGTCTCCAGCGCCTCCTGGATCAGCCGGGTCTTGCCGATGTCGGCCTCGCCCTCGATGAGGACGGCCGCGGGGGTGGCTGCGGTGAGGGCGCGCACGGCCCGGTCGAGTTCCGCCGACCGTCCGATCAGCCGGGGTCCGAGGACTGCGGGCGGCTCATCCGGGATCGCCGGTTGTTCTGCCAAGGCCGTACCTCCCTCCCCGGGCCGCTACCCGGACCGTTCCCTTCCGTGTCGGACGTTCACCGGATCCGTCGCGGAACCCAACTACTACTGTTCCGCCGCTCCTTCCACCACCTGAACACCCTTCTTCCCACAGGCCGACGGGGCTTGTTCGGCCCGCCGTGCCCCCTATTCGTTCGCCGCCGGACCATTCTGTTCCGCCGGGCGGCCACTGACCAGGGAATATACGGGGCTTCCCGGTGATCCCCCTGCGGCGCGGGCTGCGCCCGGGCTCCCGGGCTGGCGCAGGTCCACGTCCTGGCTGGTCATCGAGGTGTGTGAGGAAGCCGGCCCCTAGCCCTGCCGGCCGTGCTCGCCCTGGCGGTCACCGCCCGGTCCGGTCAGCCCGTCCGGCCGTGCCTGCGGCTGCCGGTGACGGTGGTCGACTTCGGCGCCACCTGGAGCAGCACCTGCAGGTCAGCCCTGCCACTCAGGTCCGAGGGCGAGGACCTCCTCGGCCGTGGGCAACAGGACACGGGCGGCCGCGCAGGGCTTCACCGCCGATGCCCCAAGCAGCCGGTGCCCGCCGGCCGGCTGCCGCGGTGGGCCCGCCGCAACTGTTCGCGGCGACGATCCGGTCGACGTACTCGTCGTGGAGAACGCCGTTGCCTACCACCCGGCCCACCTGAAACGGTCCGGCGCGCTGATAGGCGACGGCCGCGGCTGGAACACCTGCTGCCTGGTCCGCTGAAGGCATCGCTTCTTTTGGGCCGCGAGACCTAGGGCGATGGTCCGACGCGCTGCCCGATGCGTTCCATCACGCAGGTTGGTGGGATACCGGAGTGAGTGATCTTGCCAACGAGCCAGGGCCAGCCGTCCGTCTGCGCTTGGCCGAGGAGAAGAATGTCTGGCTGTGCACGGTGCGTCCGGATGGATCTGCCCACGTCACGCCCGTCTGGTTCGTCTACCAGAGTTCCAGGTGGTGGATTGGTTCGGATCACAGCTCCGTCAAGGTCAGAAATATCCACAAGGAGCCCCGTGTCTCCCTGGCTTTGGAGGATGGCCGGTTCCCGGTCGTCGCCGAAGGAGACGCATCGTTGATCCGTGAGGAGTTCCCCCGCGAGGTCGTGACCGCGTTCGAGCAGAAATATGGGTGGGATGTATGCGCTCCCACCCGCCCCGGAAGCAAGCGTGTGCTGCTGGAAGTGCATGTACGTCGCTGGCTGTTGGCTGGCGTGGCCCAGTG
The DNA here is from genome assembly GCF_002154505.1 of Streptomyces carpinensis. Classification (GTDB taxonomy): domain Bacteria; phylum Actinomycetota; class Actinomycetes; order Streptomycetales; family Streptomycetaceae; genus Streptomyces; species Streptomyces carpinensis. The sequence goes on from NZ_MUBM01000170.1 coordinate 5,559, forward strand.
ACGGCGGCGGCAGCCGCAGGTCCACCACTCAGGGGGAAGCTCCGGATTCCCCGGCATCCGGGTTGCCCGGGATGCGTCACAGCGCTCCGAGATCGATCTCCACGGGGAAGGGCGCACCGGCCTTCACGGTCCCAGTGAACACCTCGCCCTGGCGGTAGGAGCCGCTCGCCGGGTCGAGGAGGTAGGTGTACATCAGCGGAACCGTGCCGGGGGACTGCTCGACCCGCCAGTAGAAGGCGATGCCCGCTCGAGCGTACTGCTCGAGCTTTACGATCCGGTCGGTGGTCTCGGAGCCGGGCGAGACAACCTCGACCACGAGCAGCACGTGCTCGGGGCGGGTCGGTGTGACGTCGATGCTGTCCGCCCGGTAGACGGTCACGTCCGGGCGGCGGTTGGTGAGCGGGACGTCCTGCAACCGGACGTCGAAGTCCGTGTCCGCGTTCCACTCCGGGCCTGCCGCCGCGTCCAAGGCGTTGGCCAGGATCCGGGTGAGGCGGTTGTGCCGTTTGGACGGGCTCGGACTCACGACGACCATCCCGTCCACGATCTCGATACCCGCACACTGCTCCTCGGACCAGGAGTCGTACTGCTCTGCGGTGATCTGCGTGTGCATCCACGCGGGAGCGATCATCTCGGCGGTCACGGTACACCTCCCCTGGGTCGATGAATGAAGCCGACGCTGCCAGCCCAGACTACTGGCTCCCGCGAAGCCTCGAGGCTGCGGATGGGCGGATGTGGCGGATCGGCTCGCGAGGCCCGGGCCCGATGGCGCGGCCCGGGTGCACGCCGGGGTGCGCATCACGCCGTAGCGCGGGGGTGCGAACATGAGGGCGGCGGAGACGGTCGGCGGCTTGGGCCTGGATCTTCTGCCTCTGTGACGCAGCCAGGTGATCATCCTGTGGCACAGCGCGTCCTTCGCCCCGTGCGTGAGCCCGGAGCCCGGCGGTGCATCAGCGCTGCTGTCCTCACACGCCGGCTCGTGTCTCGTGGTTGCGGCTGAGGCGAGGGGTGCCGCCGCTGGCAGCGTCTGTTTCTCCCTTGCGTGGTGAGGCTGCCTGCAGGTCGTCGGGCAGGAGCCCGAAAGCGGGGTGAGGGGTCAGCGGGAGGATGGCGCCAAAGTCACGCCTGTCGAGGGTGCGCACGGTATCCGTCTCGTACTGTCCGGCTCGGACGACGTTCACCGAATCCACAAGATCCAGCTTCAGCTCCGCGTACCGGCCGCGGACGGTACGCGCGGTGCGCAATGCATCGGCGGACACACCTCCGGGACGGGTACCGTGCCCCGGCGCAGCAGTGGCTTGACCTGCCGGGCCGGGGCGAGCGCGGGAGCCCCTCATGCCTCTCCAGAGGCGTGGAAAGCATGGATCCAGGCGAGGTGCCGGTCGAACGCGTCCGGGGCGGCGAGCCGCGCGTCGCGTCGGCGCTGCGCCTCACCGTCGGGCAGATGCAGGACGTCGCCTGTGGTGATCGATGCCGTCTGCACGCGGCGGGTCCGGGCATGTCGTAGCTGTTCATAGCGTGCGCGGGCCTCCTCCCAGTCGCTGTCGGCCAGGAGACAGTCGGCGAGGACGATGGCGTCCTCGATCGACTGGTTCGCACCCTGACCGTGGTGGGGGACCATCGCATGCGCGGCATCGCCGAGCAGGGTCACCCGGCCCTTCGACCACGATTCCAGGGGCGGGCGGTGAAAGAGCGCCCAGCGCTCGGTGACCGGGACGGCACTGATCATCTGCACGATCGCCGGGTGCCACTCGGCGAACATGGTGAGGTGTTCGCCCTCGCGCTCGACCGGTGTCACCCAGCTGGAGGCGGACCAAGGCTCCGGTGTGCGCTGGACGAGGAAGAAGTTCTGGTCACCGTTGCCGATCGGGTAGTGCAACAGGTGGCCACCGGGCCCCATCCAGAACTGGATCGCCTCCGGATCGGGCAGCAGATCGAGCTTGTCGGCCGGCACGATGCCACGCCAGGCCGACGAGCCGGAGTACAGCGCGTCGTCGTAGCCGAGCAGGAGGCGGCGTACGGCCGAGCGGGCGCCGTCGGCTCCGATCACGAGATCGGCTTCGGCCGAGGAGCCGTCGGCGAAGTGGAGACGGGCCTGCGCGCCGGAGTCGTCGATGTCGACAAGCCGCTTCTTGAGGTGCAGACCCTCCACCCCGCTCCCTGCACCCGGGCCGGCGAGCGCGCCGAGCAGGATCCCCTGAAGGTCGGCTCGGTGGATGCCGTAGTACGGCGCTCCGCAGCGCTGGTGGTAGTCGGCACGCGAGAGCACCCGGCCGACCACGTCGCCGGTGCGTCCGGAGCGGAGGACCAGGCCGTCCACGTCGGCCGCCGCCGCGGCGAGCGGCTCGGTGAGGTTGAGCCGCGCTTGCAGATGGCGCACCGAATTGGCCGAGAGCGCGACGGCGGCGCCGACTTCGCGCAGCTCCTCGGCCTGTTCGTAGAGGTGTACCTCCCACCCCTTGCGGCGTAGCTCCAGGGCGAGGGTCAGCCCGCCGATGCCGGCGCCGACGATGGCGATCCGAGGTGTCGTGGAGCGAGTGGCGGTGCTCATGCAGAGTGTCTTTCGTCCGAGGCGCAGGGGGAGGTGGTGGAAGGGAGCGGGGCTGCTCGACCGGGTCGTTCCGGTCGAGCAGCCCCGTGGTGGCAGACGGCTATCCGTGGATGTCGGACGGGTGTGTCGCCAGCGGCGTCACCGCGATGTCCATGTAGGGGAACAGCGGCAGGTCGGACAGGATCTGGTGGAGCTCGTCGCCCGACTCGACCTCGAAGATCGAGTAGTTCGAGTACTCGCCGACGATCCGCCAGATGTGGGGCCACTTGCCGGCCCGCTGCAGTTCCTGCGAGTACGCCTTCTCCCGGGCGACGGTCGCAGCCCGGACTTTGGGGTCGAGGTCGTGCGGGATCCGCACGTCCATCCGCACGTGGAAGAGCACTCAGGCCTCCGGGTCGAGGACGAAGGAGTACGCCACGGTTGCCGAGCCGTCGGCCTGCTGCTGCGGGGCGAGCAGCAGTTCCGGCTTCACCGCCGAGGCGATGTCGTCGTCGTTGTGGGCGTCGCCGGGGAAGTAGAGCTGCGCGGTGAGCAGCTGGTAGCCCGGAGCGGAGACCTTGACGTGGATGTGGGCCGGGCGCCAGGCGTGCCACCCGGCCGCCTCGATGAGCGCGCCGCAGGCACCGTCGGTCGGGATCTGGTACGGCGCGGGCTGGACCGTGTGGATCTCGAAGGAGCCGTCGGGGCCGACGTGGTTCGTGCCACGCAGGTTCCACTCCGGCAGGTTGGGGGCGAACTGGCTGTAGAAGCCGTCGTCGTCGGCGTGCCAGATCTCGACCTTCGCGTCGGACAGGGCGGTGCCGTCGACCGCGGTGACGGTGCCGGTCCAGGTGAGCGGCGTGCCCCCCTCGCCCTCGCGCATCGGGACGGTGCCGACACCCTTCTCGTCGGAGATCACCGGCGAGTTCGGGACGTAGTACGGGCCCTCGATGGTGCCCTTGTTGCCCTGGCGGTCGGAGGTGGCGACCTCCTCGACCACGTGCTCGACCCAGACGTCCAGGAAGAGCGGCCACTCGCCGTCGAGCCCGACCTGGATCAGCCACGCCTTGAGAGCGTTGTACTCGGCGTAGGTGACGTTCTCCTCGCGGATGGTGGCGTGGACGGCCTCGAGCACGCGGCGCGCGAGCTTGTCGGCGCGCTCCTTCGGCACGTCCTTGACCGCCTCGTAGGGAGACTTGTCGTTCTGGAAGCGCGCGGTGGCGTTGGCGCCGGAGGCGGCGGCGCTGGCAACCTCAGAGGTCATGGTGCTTCTCCTGTCGCTTGGTTCTCTCGGCCCAGGGGGCCCGTAGTGGATCAGGCCCGACCATCGGTGCGGTAGCGAGCGAGCTTGTCGGGGTCGATCGTGACGCCGAGGCCGGGTCCGGACGGCACGCTCAGGCGGCCGTCACGGATCTGGAGCGGCTCGGCGAGCAGGTCATCGCTCATGTCCAGGAAGTTGGACAGCTCCCCCGCGCGGCGCGAAGTCAGGCGGTAGGCCGCCGCGAACGCGACTGCGCACGCGGTGCCGAGCTGGCCGTCGATCTGGTTGCCGATGACGGCCTCGATGCCGAGCCCCTCGGCCAGGTGGTGCACGCGCTGAGAGACGGTGAACCCGGTGCGCGCCGTCTTGATCGAGATGGCCGTCGCCGATCCCCCGAGGATCTCCCGGGTGACCTCGGCGGGCGTGGTCGCGGACTCGTCGGCGATCGTGGGCACCGCGGTCCGAGCGACCAGCCAGCGGCGGCCCAGGACGTCGTCGGCGGGGCAGAGCTCCTCGGCGAAGAGCAGGTCGAGGTCGGCCATCTCGCGCATCGCTGCGGCCGACTCCGCCGGCGACCAGCCGCGGTTACCGTCGACGTACAGCTCCGCCTCGGCACCGAAGTGCTCCCGCAGCGCGCGCACCACCGCGGTGTCGAGTGATATCGGGTGCCGTCCCACCTTCACCTTGAAGGTGGTGATGCCGTACGTGGAGCGCATCCGCTCGGCCTCGGCCACCATCTTCTGCGGCTCCTCGAAGCCGAGCATGTGGCTGACCCGCATCCGGTCGGTGTAGCCGCCGAGCAGGTCGCTGACCGACTGGCCCAGGGTCTGACCGAGCGCGTCCCAGATGGCCATGTCGATCGCCGACTTCGCGGTGGGGTTGCCGATCGTGCGGTGCATCCGCTGGTGGGCGACCTCGCGCTGGAGGAGCGTCAGGCCGGCGATCTGCGGGGCGAAGACGTTCTCGATGACCGCCACGATGCCCTGCTGCGTCTCGCCGTAGGTGAAGGGCCGGGGTGGTGCCTCGGCGACGCCGACGATCCCGTCGTCGGTGTGGACCCGGACGAGCACGTGCTCGGCCGCGTGCACCTCGCCGGAGGCGAACTTCAGCGGCTTGAGGTAGGGGATGGAGAACGGGATCGCCTCGACCCGGACGATCTTCATGCAGGCTCCTCGGTAGGGACGGAGGCCGCGCCGAACGTGGCGGTCAGCAGTGCGACGACGGCGTTGACGAGCGGGTTGTCCTCGTCGGCGCGGCGCCCCAGCGCGAGGCCCACCGAGCCCGCGTCGGCGACATCGCGGAAGACGACGCCGTCCAGGGGGAGGGAGCGGACGCCGGCCGGGGCGAGTGAGACCCCGAGGCCGGCGGCCACCAGCGCCAACAGGACGGAGGTGCCGGGTGCCGCGTGCTCGCGGTGGGGCACGAACCCGGCGGTACGGCAGGCGCGCGTGACCGCGTCGTTGACCACCGACTGGCGGGCGTCGTAGAGGATGAACGGCTCGGCGCTCAGGTCGGCCATCGCGATGATGGGCTCGGCCACGAGACGGTGATCGGCGGGCACGGCCAGGACCAGCGGCTCTTCGTCGAGCAGGCTCAGCTCGATGCCCTCACCCGCCGCGGGCGGCCGGAGCAGGCCGAGGTCGATCGTGCCGGCGCGCAGCGCGTCGCACTGCTCGGAGGTGAGCAGGTCGGCGTGGATCTCCAGCGCCACACCGGGCAGCTCGCGCTTGAGCAGCCGGGCGATCCGGGGCAGATGCGAGAACGACGACGTGCCGGTCAGGCCCAGGCGCAGCAGGCCGTGCCGTCCGGCCGCGATCCGCCGTACGCCGCGCAGGCTGTCGTCCAGGGCGCCCAGGATGCGGGCCACCTCGGTCTGGAGGAACTCACCGGCAGGGGTGAGCGAGACCTGTCGCGTGGTGCGGTTGAACAGCGTGACGCCGAGTTCGGTCTCCAGCTGACGGATCGCCTGCGAGAGCGCGGGCTGGGCGACGTGGAGGCGCTCTGCGGCACGCCCGAAGTGGCAGGTCTCGGCCACGGCGGTGAAGTAGCGCAGGTGCCGCAGGTCCATGACGCCCGTCCTCAGGTCGGCAGATCGGCTGGAGTCCCAGTGACGCCAAGTCGTGCCCGTCACACTAGGTCGGGCAATCCATAGGGGGCAAAGACATGTTTCGACTCGATTAAGAGTGGCTGCTTATTAATGGAGTGCTAGGTCAGGACTAGGCATTTACCGGGTACGAGGCTCGCCATAGTGATGCGACGGTCGATGCCATCGATTTCCTGGAGGGCACCATGACCGAGTTGCAGGAGCGTCGCATCGGCCCGTACCGCCGCGTCAGCGAGTTGTTGGACCAGGCTGTCGTCGATGACCGGGAGGCGGGTGTCATCCGCGCCAACCGGCAGATCTTCACCGATGACGAGCTCTTCGAGCTGGAGATGAAGCACATCTTCGAGGGCAACTGGATCTACCTCGCGCACGAGAGCCAGGTCCCCGAGCCGGGCGACTACGTCACGACGTACATGGGCCGGCAGCCCGTCGTGATCACCCGTGACAAGGACGGCCGGCTGCACCTGCTGATCAACGCCTGTGCGCACCGCGGCGCCATGCTGTGCCGCAGGAAGACCGACAACCGCACCACGCTGACCTGTCCCTTCCACGGCTGGACGTTCCGCAACGACGGCGCCCTGCTCAAGGTCAAGGACCCGGACGGCGCCGGCTACCCGGACAGCTTCGACACCGACGGCTCGCACAACCTCACCAAGGTCGCCCGCTTCGACTCCTACCGGGGCTTCCTGTTCGGCAGCCTCAACCCCGACGTCGTGGAGCTCTCCGAGCACCTGGGCGACGCGACGAAGGTCATCGACATGCTGGTCGACCAGTCGCCGGACGGCCTGGAGGTGCTCCGGGGCTCCTCCACCTACACCTACGACGGCAACTGGAAGGTCCAGGCCGAGAACGGTGCCGACGGCTACCACGTCACCGCCACGCACTGGAACTACGCGGCCACCACCTCGCGCCGCGACACGGGCGAGTCGACGAACGCCACCAAGACCCTGGACGCCGGCAGCTGGGGCAAGTCCGGAGGCGGCTACTGGTCCTACCCGAACGGCCACCTGTGCCTGTGGACCTGGGCGGCCAACCCCCAGGACCGGCCTCTGTGGGACCGGATGGAGCAGCTGAAGCAGACCTACGGCGAGGCCAAGGGCGAGTTCATGGTGAAGGGCTCCCGCAACCTCTGCGTCTATCCCAACGTGTATCTGATGGACCAGTTCTCCACCCAGATCCGCCACTTCCGCCCGATCGCGCCGGACAAGACCGAGGTCACCATCTACTGCATCGCCCCGAAGGGGGAGAGCGCCGAGTCGCGGGCCTGGCGGATCCGGCAGTACGAGGACTTCTTCAACGCCTCCGGCATGGCGACCCCGGACGATCTCGAGGAGTTCCGCTCCTGCCAGCTGACCTTCCGCGCCACCGTAGCCCCGTGGAACGACATGAGCCGCGGCGCCGAGCACTGGGTCTCAGGCCCTGACGAGGTCGCGACCGCGCTCGACATGCCGGGCGTCGTCTCGGCCGGCAAACGCAACGAGGACGAGGGCCTCTACCCGGTTCAGCACAGCTACTGGCTCGAGACGATGCGCGCCGCCGTCGCCGCCGAGGAGGATTCCTAATGGAGTTGTCAAGCTGCGAGGGTGACTGGTGGTGTGAGGCTGTAGCACCGTCCGTCGCGCAGCAGTGCCCACGGGACGTTGACTCGTCGGCGGGCGAGCGCGAGGACCGCTTGGACGTGTCGTTTGCCTTCGGCGCGCTTTCGGTCATAGAAGCGACGGGACTCGTCGCAGCAGCGGATGCTGATCAACGCCGAGGTGTAGAAGACGCGTTGGAGGCGTCGGCTGTATCGCTTGGGCCGGCTGATCCTGCCCGAGTCCCGGGCCGCGGGAGCGACCCCGGCGAAGCCGGCGAGGCGGTCGGCGTTCTCAAAGATGTCCATGTCACCGCCGGTGGCCGCGATGAACTCGGCGCCGAGCAGGGGGCCGATGCCGGGCAGGCTGCTGATCACTTCGGCGTGCCGGTGCTCGCGAAACCGACCCTCGATGAGCTTGTCGATCTCGGCGATCTTCTCGTTGAGGGCCATCACCTCCTTAGCGAGCGAGTGCACGACCTGGGCAGTGATCTTCTCTCCGGGGACGGCGGTGTGCTGTCCTTCGGCGGCCTGGACAGCCTTGGCCGCGAGCTGGTCAGGGCGTATGACCTTGCGGTTGCGCAGCCAGGTGGTCAGCCGGCGCGCACCGGTGCGGCGGATGGCGGCCGGGGACTGGTAGCCGGTCAGCAGCACCAGTGGAGCGACGTTGGCGAGGTCGAGTTCGCGTTCCAGGCCGGGGAAGATCCCGGTGAGATGGCCGCGGAGTCGGTTGACGGTGCGGGTCTTGTCGTCCGACAGGTCACGGCGGCGGCCGGTCAGGACCTTGAGTTCGGTGACCCGTTCATCGTCGGGCCGCAGGGGCATCAGGTCGCGGCGGACACGAGCCTGGTCGGCGATGACCGCGGCGTCCTTGGCGTCGGTCTTGCCGTCGCCGCGGTATCCCTCGGAGGCCCGGTTGACGGAGCGGCCGGGGATGTAGAGCAGGTGCTGCCCATGGTTGAGCAGGATCGCGATCACGAGGGCGGCGCCGCCGTCAGCCAGGTCGATGCCCCAGGCCGTAACCTCGCCCAGCGCAAGGACATCGGCCATGAGCTGGAGCAGTTCCGTTTCATCGTTGGCCACGCGGCGGGACAGCAGGCGTTTGCCGGTGTCGTCGATCACCACTGCGTGGTGATGGGTCTTGCCGGCGTCGATGCCGGCCCAGATCGCTGTCACTCGTCTCTCCACGGGTTGCTTGCTGTCGTGCACCACAGACGACCTCGCTGTCGAGTCCCTACAGAGCGATCAGTGCCGCAATTCCTGATGAGCAGCCGAGTCGTCGTGGGGGCCGGGCGGCGAATCCTCAGCAGCCACGATCGGCAGAGAACTGAAAGCCACACCCGGCCCCCCTGGGTGAGCCAACCCTACGAATGGCTCGCTCATCCCGATCAACAAGGTAGGGAGAACTGAGATGACCACACCACCGACCGGGTCCGCACCCGCCGAGGCCAGGCTGATCACGCAGAACGCCATCGAGCAGTTCCTCTACCGCGAAGCCCGCTACCTCGACGACCGCGAGTTCGAGAAGTGGCTGGCCTGCTACGCCGACGACGTCGTCTACTGGATGCCCTGTTGGGCCGACGACGACCGGCTCACCGAGGATCCGCAGACCGAGATGTCGCTGATCTACTACGCCAACAAGGGCGGTCTGGAGGACCGGGTCTTCCGCATCCGCACCGAGCGCTCGTCGGCGACGTCGCTCCCCGAGCCGCGGACCTCGCACAACATCAGCAACGTCGAGGTGATCGAGCGCCGCGGTGATGTGGTCGACGTGCGCTTCAACTGGCACACGATGTACTTCCGCTACAACACCGTCGACCCGTACTACGGCACGTCGTTCTACACCATGGACTTCTCCGGCGAGCAGCCGCTGATCCGTCGCAAGACCGTGATCTTGAAGAACGACTACATCCACCACGTCGTCGACGTGTATCACTTCTGAGGTCCCCATGACGTCCACCAGGCTCGAGGCATCCCGCGAGGCGGCGACCCATCAGGTCGCGCTCGCTTTCGAGGACGGGGTCACCCGGTTCATCACTTGTCGCGCGGACCAGACGGTCGCGGACGCGTCGTACCGCCAGCGCATCAACATCCCGCTCGACTGCCGCGACGGTGCCTGTGGAACGTGCAAGGCGTTCTGCGAAGCAGGTGAGTACGAGCACGGCATCTACATCGACGACGCTCTGTCCGCCGACGAGGCCGCACAGCGCTATGTGCTGCCGTGCCAGCTGCGACCGAGCACCGACCTCGTGCTGCAGATCAACAGCACCAGCGAGGTGGCCAAGACCAGCGCCGCCGCCTACACCGGCACCGTCGCGGGCATCGACCGGCTCAGCGCCACCACGATCGAGCTCTCGGTGGACCTCCCGAACCGGGCCGATCTCGCCTTCCTTCCCGGGCAGTACGTCAACGTGGCCGTGCCCGGCACGGACGTCACACGGTCCTACTCCTTCAGCAACGCGCCGAGCGAGGAGCGGCTGACCTTCCTGGTCAAGCTCACCCCGGGCGGCGTCATGTCCGAGTGGCTCGACCAGCGTGCCGCCGTCGGCGACCAGCTCACCCTGACCGGTCCGCACGGCTCGTTCTTCCTGCGGGAGGCAGACCGTCCCGCGGTGCTCCTCGCAGGCGGCACCGGCCTGGCGCCGATCCTCTCCATGCTGCGCAAGCTCCGCCTCGAGGACTCGCCCCGCACGCTCCACCTCATCTACGGCGTGTCCAGCGACACCGACGTGGTCAAGCTCGACGAGCTCCGCGAACTGGCCGCCGCGCTGCCGCACTTCACCTGGGACCACTGCGTCTCCGATCCGGCCACCACCGCCCGCAACCAGGGCTATGTGACCGCGCTGCTCAGCCCTGACCATCTGCACGACGGTGCCGCGGCCGTCTATCTGTGCGGCCCGCCCCCGATGGTGGAGTCGGTGCGTACTCACGTGGCCGAGGCCGGCATCGAGCCGTCCGGCTTCTACTACGAGAAGTTCGCGCTGGCCGCGACGGCCACGACCGCCGAGACGAGCCCGCCGCGCGCCGTGGAGCCGGTGGGCGTCGCGCCCTGCGAGCAGCTGCTGCTCTCGCCCGACGCCCGCGGCCACGCCGGCCAGGAGATCCTTCCGGCGACGGCGCTGGCACCCCTTGCGGCCACCATCGCCTCAGAGGCGGTGCCTGCCGACGGCCCTGACGACACGGTCCGGCGGATCGCCGGCCAGCTGGTCGCACCGCCGTCGGCCGGGGCCGCGGCGGACCAGGCGCGGACGGCGCTCGACGTCGACGGCGCGCTCCTGCCGGACGCGGACGCGCGGACGGTGACCGGTCAGCAGGTCTTCGCCGCGATCGAGGAGCAGGCCCCGACCACCATCGCCGAGGACGGCTACCAGATCGGAGAGGAGCACCCCGACATCCAGGCTTCCGACGCCCTCTTCGAGGCGCGCGAGGCGCTGGAACTCGGCGCGCTCGAACTCACCATCGGCCGGCTCACCTCACAGCAGCTGGCCGGCTACCGGCTCCTGGCCGAGTCCACGGTGCCGTACGTCGACACAGCGCGTGCGCGGTTCACCGACCCGCACCGCTACACCGAGACGAACGCCGCTTTCCACGACTACCTGCTCGCCCTGACCGGCAACGCCCATCTACTACAGGCCTACCAGGCGCTGGGGGTGAAGGCCCGGATGGAGGAGGTGCTGCGCGAGGCGACCTGGTGCCACCCCCATTGCGCCCAAGACCACCTGGACATCGTCGCGGCCTTCGAGGCCGGCGACCGCGGGCAGGCCCGGACGCTGATCGCCGCGCACGCCGAGCGGTCCAAGCAGACCATGCGCCGCGCGATGTCCGACCGCGTCGCGAGCACCACGCCGCGGTTCATCGCTCCCGGCCGCTTCACCGGCAGGGTTGTCATCGTGACCGGCGCCGCCCAGGGCATCGGCGAGGCGGTCGCTCGGCGGATCGGCGCCGAGGGCGGACAGCTGGTGCTGGTCGACCGCTCGGAGCTGGTCCGCGAGGTCACCGCCGACCTCGCCGCCACCGGGGTCCCTGCTCGCGCGGTCTGCGCCGACCTCGAGCAGTACGACGGTGCGGCCGCTGTGGTGCGCGAGACGCTGGCGGCGTACGGGCGGATCGACGTGCTGATCAACAACGTCGGCGGCGCGATCAACTTCAAGCCGTTCGTCGAGTTCAGCGCCCCCGAGATCGACGCCGAGGTCACCCGCTCCATGATGACCACGCTCTACGCCTGTCGCGCGGCGCTCCCCGCCATGGTCGCAGCGGGCCACGGCGTGATCGTCAACGTCTCATCGGCGGCCACCCGAGGCATCCACCGGATCCCGTACTCCGCGGCGAAGGGCGGCATCAACGCGATCACCGCCTCGCTCGCCATGGAGTACGCCGACGCGGGGGTGCGCGTCGTGGCGACGGCGCCCGGCGGCACCGACGCCCCGCCGCGACGCATCTCCCGGGGCACCCCTCAGCCCACGAACCCAGTGGAGCAGGCGTGGTTCCAGGCCCACATCGACCAGACACTGGAGTCGTCGCTTCTGCACCGCTACGGGACACTGGACGAGCAGGCCGCGGCGATCTGCTTCCTCGCCTCGGACGAGGCCGCCTACATCACCGGGACCGTGCTGCCGGTCGCGGGCGGCGACCTCGGATGAGCCGCGACTTCATCGCCTGATCCCAGGGACACGGCATAAAACAACGGCATTGCGTCCAGGGGTGACAGTGATCATCGAACGAGCCGGATGCGTCGGACGCGAGCACGAGCTCGCCGAGCTCGAGCAGCGACTGGCCGCCACCCGCACATCGGGAGCGGCAGCGGTGCTCGTCCTCGGTGACCGGGGGATCGGCAAGACAGCGCTGCTCCGGACGTTCGTCAGCACGACCGGCGCTCCGACCCGCCATGCCCAGGCCGTGGCCTGGGAACGGCACGAGGCGGGCGCCGTCCTGCGGCAGCTCCTGCGCCGGGAGCCTCCGCTCCACCCCAGCCACGCTGCCGACCGCCTGGCAGCCGGGCTGGGGGAGCAGCCCACGCTGATCGTTGTCGACGATGCCGACCTGGCCGACGACCTCTCGCTCGATGCCCTCCGCTCGGTACGGCACCGCCACCCCGAGATACCAGTGCTGATCGTGCTCTCGGCCACGCACGGTGCACCACGGCTGAGCGAACTGGCCGACGACGCGCTCCGCATCGAAGGGCTGGAGGCGTCGGCCATCGTCGAGCTCGCCGCGCTGCGCGGGCGCATGCTCCCCCCGAGCATGGCGGCCGCGCTCACGCGTCACACCGACGGGAACTCACGGGACGCGCTCGCGCTGCTCGACGAGCTGCCGCCGGCGCGGTGGATCCGCCCCGACCGGGAGCTGCCGGCGCCTGGGCACGTCCGTGTCGAGGTGACGCGCGCCCTGGCTGATGCCGGGCCTGCGGGACGCGCGCTCGCCGAGGCGCTCGCCGTCCTGGGCCCGGGCGCGGAGCTCGGACACGCCGCGGCGCTGGGTGCCCTCGAGGATCCGCTCGCCGCGCTCGACGACCTGCGCAGCAGCGGCCTGATCGATCCCCGGCCGATCCACGAGCCTCGGTGGCGCACACCGTTGACCGCGACGGCGGTGCTGGAGACCATGGGGGCGCGTGACGCGGCCGAGGCGCATCGACGTGCCGCGCAGATCGTGACCGACCCGGTCGCCCAGATGCGCCATCTGGCCGCCGCGACGCCGGTCCCCGACGACGATCTGGCCGAGCGGATCACCGTGCTGGCGATCCAGCGTGGTGAGGACGGCGCCTGGGCGCAGGCCGCGGACCTGTTCCGGGATGCCAGCAGACTCACCTCGGACCCGGCGCCCAGGGACGAACGGCTGATCCGATCGGTCGACGCACTCGTTGCCGCAGGCGACTGTGCCGGTGCGAGCGCACTCGTCTCGACGGTGGAGGGCATGCGGGAGACCCCGCTGCGCAATGCCGCACTGGCGTATCTCGCGATCGTGCGAGGTCGAGCCAACGAGGCCGAGGTGCGACTCAGGCGGGCGTGGGAGATCGTCAACGCGACACGGGACCCGGCCACCGCGGCGCTGATCGCGCAACGGCATGTGCTGCACTCACTGGCTCAATGCCGAGGCGCCGACCTGATCGACTGGGCCGACCGCGCCATCGAGCTGGCCGGGCCCGACTCGGGCGCGGGCATCGAGGCGGCCGCCATCCGAGGGCTCGGCTTCGCCGTGTCCGGCCGGTTCGCCGAAGCACAGACGGCGTACAGCGCCCTGGCGAGCACGGTACGGCACGGCGCCCAGGCACAGCGGGTGCAGATGGGCCACGGCTGGCTCGGCGTCCTGAACGACGATCCGGACGAGGCTCGCAGCCGTCTCGAGGGCGTCACCGATCCGTGGGTTCTCGGTGGCTCGACACGGATCTCGCTGTGGGCTCTGGGCTGGCTCGCCCGAGTGCAGTTCCTGACCGGCGAGTGGGACCTGGCCATGGCCTCGGTCGCCCGCGGACGCCTACTGGCCGCGAGGTCGGGGATCGTGCTGGTCACGCCCCTGCTGGAGTGGTCCGCTGCCGAGATCCATGTGCTGCGGGGCGAGTGGGAGTCCGCCTCCGAGGCTGCCCGTGCCGCCGAGGCCGAGGCCCAGGGGTACGAGATCATGCGGGTGCCGACGCTGCTGGCCCGCGCCCACCTGGCCGAGGCGCGCAGCGACTACGCCGGCGTACGCCGCATCCTGGCGCCGTTCGCCCAGGCCCGGCCCGGCAGCTCGCTCACCGAGCCCGGCATCTGGCCGTGGGCCGACACGCTGGCGGGAGCGCTCATCACCGATGGGCGTCTCGACGAAGCGGACCAGCTGCTCGCCCCGCACGAGCGGCGCGCGGCCGAGGAGAGTCACCACTCCGCACAAGCCCGTCTTGCCGCTGCGCGCGGCCGGTGGCACGGGGCCCGAGGGGAGCTCAACCAGGCCCGAGGATCCTTCGACGCCGCCCTGGCCCAGCTCGACGGATTGCCGCTGCGCTACGAGCAGGCCCGCGTCACCTTCGTCTACGGGCAGACTCTGCGGCGAGCCGGCCAGCGCCGCGACGCCGAGGTCATGCTCGCCACCGCCCGCGACCTCTGGGACGCACTCGGTGCACGGACCCGCGTCGAGGCCGCGGATCGTGAGCTGCGAGCCGGCGGAGTCCGCGCGCCACAGGGCCCGCGGACGCCCGGGGAGCTGACTCCACAGGAGGAGACCGTCGCCCAGATGGTCGCCTCGGGGCTGTCCAACCGCGAGGTTGCGGCGCGGCTGTTCATCTCGCCGAAGACCGTGCAATTCCACCTGACCCGTATCTACGCGAAGTACGGCCTGCGCAGCCGGACCGAGCTCGCGGCCCGCGCCGCCGAACAACAGGAGCCTCATCGGTGACCACCCGCCTCCAGCCCGCCGCGGTCGCGGCTCATCCACGTGCCTTCGGACGCCTCGAACTCGCCAACGGCTTCGTCGGGCTTCCTCTTCTCCTGTACCGGCCCGGTGGCCGTGATCCTGGCGGTCGGCCAGTCGGCCAGTCGGCCAGTCGGCCGGCCTCTCGAGCGCCGTCGTCGCCTCCTGGGTGAGCGCTGTGTTCTGTCTCAACGGCGTCCTCACCATAGTCGCGTCGCTGTTGAGCCGGCAGCCGTTGGTTACTTCTGGACCATTCCGGGCACCGTGGTGGTCGG
Organism: Streptomyces carpinensis; assembly: GCF_002154505.1. Classification (GTDB taxonomy): domain Bacteria; phylum Actinomycetota; class Actinomycetes; order Streptomycetales; family Streptomycetaceae; genus Streptomyces; species Streptomyces carpinensis. The sequence continues at coordinate 20,682 of NZ_MUBM01000170.1, forward strand.
TCAGGCGAGGTCCGCCGGTACGACGTGGCCCGAGGTCGTCGGCGGCTTCTGCATGGCGGCGGCGCTGCTTGTGCTGCTGGGGCTGAGCGGTCAGGTCGACCGCGTGATGCGACTGCTGCCGATGCCGATCGTGATGGCAATGGTGGCGGGGTCTTCCTGAGCTTCGGCACTGATCTGGTCCGGGCCGTCGACACCGACCTCGCAGTGGCCGGGCCGATGGTGATCGCCTTCATCGTGGTCAGCGCGGTGCCGCGTCTGGCTCGGTGGCGGCCCGCCGTCCTGGTGGCACTGGCGCTCGGCGCCGTCGCCGTCCTGCTCGGCGATCACACGGGCGTCGGACTCTCCGGCCGCTGGCTGGCGCACCCGGTCTGGACGACTCCGAGGTTCACCGGCTCGGCCTTCGTCCAGCTCACCATTCCGCTGCTGGTCACCGTCCTTCTGGTGCACAACGGTCAGGGGATGGCGGTGCTACGCAGTGCCGCGCACGAGCCGCGGATGAACCAGATCACCGCCGTCTGCGGCGTGACATCACTCCTCAGCGCGCCGTTCGGCGGCGCCTCGACGTGTCTGGCAGGGCCGACCAATACTCTCGTCACCGCCTCGGGCGAGCCACGTCGCCACTACACGGCGGCGATCTGGCGCGGGGTGCTCGCGATCGGGTTCGGTCTCCTCGCCCCAGGCATGGTCCGGGTCATCACGACCATGCCCGCGGCGTACGTCGCGGCGCTGGGGGCCTGGCGATGCTCAAGCCGCTCCAAGGAGCGTTCCAGACCACGTTCGTCGGCCCCTACGCCACCGGGGCGCTGGTGACCTTCCTTGTCACGGTCTCTGACATCACTGTGTGGCACATCGGAGCAGCGTTCTGGGGGCTGCTGGTCGGAGCAGCGGTGCGCCTCGTGCTGGAGCGGGAGCGGCGCGTTCGTGGCCAGGCAACGGTCGCCCTGAGCGGCCTGATGTCGCCGGTGGCGCCCCCTCAGTTGCCGACGAAGCGTGCGAGCAGGCCGGTGAAGACGTCGGGCGCTTCGAGGGGCGGCGTGTGGCCGACACCTGCGACCACCTCGAGCGTGCCGTAGGGCGCCCGTTCGGCCATCCCGGCACCGAAGCGTCCCTGGTCGAAGGGGTCGTGTTCGCCGACGACGACGAGCACCGGGAGCGGGCAGGCGTCGAGCACCGGCCCGTAGTCCGGGCGGTCGGCACGGGCACGCAACGCTCGGGCGGCCCCGACCGGATCGGCGGCCCGCATCATGGTGCGCGCGTGGATGACCGCCGCCGCGGAAGCGCCGTCGAGGCGCAGCAGCTGCGGCAGGAACTCCTCGGCGTACTGGCGGATGCCCTCACGCTCGAGCCGGGCCGCCAGATCCCGACGCCCCTGGGCGACCTCGGGCAGGTCGGTGTGCGCCACGGTGTCGACCAGGACCACGCGTGTGACCAGATCGGGGCGGGCGGCGTAGGTGTCCAGCGCGACCTGGCCTCCCATGGAGTAGCCGACCAGGGCGACCGGCGGCAGCGCCAACTGGTCGATGATCGCCGCGACCGCGGTGCTGTAGGCCGACATCGTCGCCGGCTCCTCCGGTACGGCGCTGGCGCCGAAGCCGGGGAGGTCGACGGTAATGACCCGATGACCGCGCGCGCTCAACGCAGCGACCTGAGCACGCCACATGCTCTGGTCGAACAGGAAGCCGTGCAGTAGCACCACCGGCATGCTGGAGCCGTCGCCCGTGCCGCCGGTGTCGCCGTAGAACACTCCGTCCACGCGGGCGACCTCGCAGCCGGCGGGCGGAAGGCTGGTGGCGTCAGGCACGGTGGGGCACCTTCCTGATGATCACACGAAACGGCGGGATAGCCCTCGGTGGTGGCGGTGTGGGGCCTCCAGCCTAGAGGGTGGGTCGGCACGATGCCGAAGGGATTGTTGAGGGTGAAGACGAAGGTGACGTCTTGGTCAGCCGTCGCCCGTGCTCCATCTTCTCGCCCTCGGAGAACCACACGAAGCCACCCGGACTGCGACGCTGGACGTGTCCGCCCGGACACCGGCCGGGACCGCCTGTCCGCCACAGTGCTCTGACGTATGACGTCGAGCGCGGCACCTCCACCCCCATGCTGCTGACTCGCGTCCGGCAGGCGTCCGCGTGGTCCCCGGGGCTGTACGCCCGCCGCGGTTTCGGTGCGGTCGCTGTCCACATCGCACGGTCTGACCCGGCCGCCCGCCGACGGGTTGGTCGCGGTCTACTTCCGCAAGTCCGGACGCCACCACGAGCCGAGGCTCAGAACGGAGCGTCGCTGCGGGCGGTCGCCTTCAACGGCTCGCGGCAGTGCCTGCACCGGCGCACGACGGGGCTGGCGGGGTTTGGACCTGGCAGTGCCCCGGCAAAGGGATTAGCGTAATCAACAGAGCAGTCGTGGTTCCGAAGTCGTTCGCCCGCGGTCACTTTGCCCGCGGGCGCTTTGCTGCGCAGCCCTCTCCGGACCAGGGCGATCACCTCCGGATCCGCAGCACCGTGCGGGCCGAACACCCTCGAAGGAGACAGGCATGGCCAAGGGCACTGTGAAGTGGTTCAACGCGGAGAAGGGCTTCGGCTTCATCGCGCAGGAGGGCGGCGGCCCGGACGTCTTCGCCCACTACTCCAACATCGCCGGTCAGGGCTACCGCGAACTGCAGGAGGGCCAGCACGTGGAGTTCGACGTCACCCAAGGCCAGAAAGGCCCCCAGGCGGAGAACATCCGCGTCGTCTGACCCAAGCACCCGAACAGGCCCGGCACCGAGGTGCCGCCTTTCCGTGTCCGACCGCGCTCACCCATGACGTCGAGCGCGGCCCTCCACCCCCGAGGCTGGCCCGCTCCCGCAACATCTCCGTCCGCTCCCAGCGGCAGGTGGGGCCCGGCGACGACGCGGCCGCTCGGCATGGTGCCTCACGCGCCCCGCCGCCAGCCGTCGGGGTTGATCACAGCGGCCTACGGCACATTTCCGATGTATTCCGACTGGCCTCGTGATAAGCCTCAAATCGCCTTGTTCGGTGACATCATGAGTAATGAATTCCGCAAATGACGGTCGCCCGACCGGGCGACCCTGGAGCCTCTTCCTGCTTTCAGTACGGGAAGGCGGTGAGCACGTGAGCGACACCGAGCAGGAGCCCACTGCGGCCGAAGGGACAGAGGCGGAGACCACCCCCGAGGAGTCGCAGGCCACGACTGAGGCCGGCCCTGAGCAGGGCGAAGAGCCGACCCCCGAGTCGGCGCAGACGGGAGTTGAAGAACCCGCCGCTACCGCAGCCGAGGAGGCCGGGGCTGAAGAGCCCGCGACCAGCGCGGCGGAGGAGGCCGGGGCTGAAGAGCCGGCGACCAGCGCGGCGGAGGAGGCCGGGGCTGAAGAAGCCGAGGAGTAGGAGAATGGCTGTGCGCGATGACCGTCGCGCACAGCCGCGACGGCAGTCGCGAAAGCGGGCTCGGGAAGCCCCCGAAAGCGGACTGGGGTTTTCCGCGGACTGCTCGGTATAGAGATCAAGGACAGTGGGTAGCGCGAGCTGACGGAAGGTGAGCATGCCACCTTCGAGATCGGGCAGGGGTCAAGAGGGGTCGCAGGCTCAGAACATTGTCTGCGGCTGGCGGGGTGGAGTTTCAGTGAGGCGGCTGCTGGCCCGGCAGCCAGCTTGCGCTCGTTCAGTCGACGGCTCAGTCGGGGAGCGGAGAGGGGGAAAGCGGCGCGGGAGCTGTGCGCCGCTTCCTTACATTTTGTGAGGGTGCCGGCGGAGCCCAGTGTTGTTGATGACCCACTCCGCGGTGCTGCGGGATCTGATCGGCGTCGGCGACGTCCCCGGCACCCGGGGTGGTTTTGCTCCCATGATCGGCTCGCTGGCGCCGAGAGATCGCTGCAGCAGGCATCGGACCAAGCACGTCGGTGCAGAAGGTCGCCACCGTGATGCGGGACGAGAACATCGGCGCCGTGCTGGTGGTCGACAACGGCCGACTGCGCGGGCTGGTCACCGACCAGGAGCTGACCGTGTGCATTTTCGCCGACGGCAGTGATGGGGCCAGTCGCACCGTGGCCGAGGCGTGCAGCGGCGAGCTGGTCACCGTCGCGCCCGACGACGATGTCGACCAAGCCGTGCAGCTGATGCGGTCCAAGGCGTTGAGCCGGCTCCCGGTCGTCGACAACGGTCGACGGGTCGGCGTCATCGCCCTGAGCGACCTCGCCTTGGAACGCGACATCGACTCCGCCCTGGGCCCTCAGGGTCGCGACCCACATGCTTAACCACCGTAGCCACTGGCGGCAGACCACCCCGGCAATGGGAGCAACCGTGACGCCCCAGCGCCCCGACCTTGCTGCGGACCAGCCCGAGCCGGAAACGGACGGCGAGATCGCCACGGAGCTGGCGCTGCTGCGCGAGGAGAACGCGCAGCAGCGTCACGCTCTCGCATCCCGGCCATTGATCGACCAGGCCCGCGGCATGATCATGGCGATCGGCCGCTGCACGTCTGTCGAAGCCTGGCCGGTGCTGATGGCCGTCTCCCAGCACGGCAACGTCCAACTGCACACCGTCGCCCAGCAGCTGGTGGCCACGACTGCCGACCACCAGCTGCCCGCGCCGATACGCCGCGCCCTGGGCCAGATACTGCGGGCCAGCCGCCGCAGATGAAGCAAACAGCAGCTCGGGCAGCCACGGCTCGCCGCTGTCCCCGTCGCCACTCGGGACTTCGGCATGGGGAATGCGAAGCATCGCGCCGAGGCAGTGGAATGTGGGACACGCCGATTGCTTGCCTCGATGGCCCGGCTGTTTTTCGCCCCATACTCTCGGCGCTGTGACGCTGACAGGGGGAAGTACAGGCTGGGGCCGTCGAACGGCCGATTGTTGATCAAGACTGGTCGGGCCGGGTTGGGTCGCAAGGCGGGGCACGACCTCACGATCGAGGTCACCCGGTGGTCCGGCGAGGCGGTGATTGTCGCAGGCGACCCCGACAGATCATGGGTCGATGTGACGGTTGAGGCGGATTCGCTGGAAGTCCGGGAGGGAACGGGTGGGCTGAAACCGCTGACCGATACCGACCGAGCCGAGATCAAACGGACTCTGGGGGACAAGGCCTTGCTGCACACCGCAGAGCACCCCCTGATCAACTTCCGTTCCACCGGCATCGCGGGGACTGCGCAGTCCTTCGAGATCTACGGTGAGCTCACCATCAAGGGCCTCACCCGCCCCGTGACGGTGCATGGGAAGGGTAACGGCGACGGACTGGTCCGCGGCTGGGCGACCGTCACGCAGTCCACCTGGGGAATCAGGCCTTACACCGCGTTCCTGGGCGCACTGCGGCTGGCCGATGATGTCCAGGTGGAATTCGATGTGGTCCGGCTCGAACCGGCAAACGGACCTGGCCACTGAGGTCCCACTGCCTGGCTCGGTCCTCGTCGGCTGCCGTCGCCCGACCGGTCGCGGTCCCTGCTCGCGCGATGCACGGCTGTCGATGCATTCGTCGCCCCAGCGAATAACTCACTGTGATGAAGGGCCCCGCGCCGAGCTGATGGGTCTCGCAGGAGTCGGCGAGATTGGTCGATGTCGTGGGCAGTGAGAATCCCGTCCAGCCGGCCGTCATCCATGACCAGGATGGGCGGGACAGCGGGGTTGCCACGTCCCGTGCACGCAGCAGCTCCCGCTGCCCGGGCGGCACGGCAGCCAGTCGGCGCAGCCGCACGACGCCGCTTGGGTGGCCGTCGAAGTCCAGCAACCGCAGCACCGAGTGCCTGGCCTGGGCGGCCACTTCGGACAGGAAGCGGCCCATGGTCAGCCAGTCGGGTCCGGTGACCACCGGCGTGGTCATCGCCTGGCCCACCCGGACGCCGCGCAGGGATGTGACCAGCTCGGCCCACCGCCGTTCGGCCCCGGCGGCAGTGGACACGAACAGGCCGATGAGCATCAGCCACAGTCCGCCGGTCATGCCCCTCAAGAAGACCAGCCACCCCACCGCGGCCAGAGCCATGCCCATGACCTGCCCGCTGCGCCCGGCCGCCCGCTGGGCCCGCTCGCGGTCGCCCGTACGCCACCAGACCACGGCCTGAAGCAGCCGCCCTCCGTCCAAGGGTGCGGCGGGCAGCAGGTTGAAGACACCCAGCAGCAGGTTCGTGTCCCCGAGCCAGGCCAGTACGGCAACCGGGACTCGCCATCTCAGCGTCGTCTCCACCCCGGCCGCCGCGCCCAGCGAGATACCGCCGAGCAGCAGGCTGGCGACCGGCCCGCTGACGGCGACGCTGAACGCCGTCCGGGCGGTTGTCGGCCGATCCATCCGGGTCAGTCCACCCAGCGCCCACAGCGTCACATCCCGCACTACGATCCCGGCCCTGCCGCGGCCATCAGTGCATGCGCTGCCTCGTGCACCACCAGACTCACCAGCAACAGAAAAGCACCGACAACACCGACGACCGCGTAGATCACCGGTGCAAGACCCGGCGCATATCCGGGCAGCGTCCACCGGGCCAGACCGTACGCGAAGAAGAGCATGACGAGCGGCACACTCCAGTGAGCCCGAATCTCCAATCCTCGAATGCTTCCGACCTGGATCGAACGCTTCATCCCCATCACCGCCTACATCCCACCCCCCCTTTTTTCATGGTCCGTCACAGACCCCGCGAGTGGAAATATCGGATGATAAGTAAGTACTCCGATCGCCCTCCCTCAATTAACTCGTGAAGCCGTACGACACCGCGCCAATTCCGGCATACGAGCTCACGATCAACCGGAGTCGCGATGTGTGACATGTTCGGCCGTTGGTGTCCGTCCAGCGGGAAGCGAAACTCCCTATCCGCTAGCTTTGCGGTCGAAAGGTACTGAAGGTTGCTGTGCCCATTCCGGCGCCCGCCAGGCCTCGGAGATGACGTCTTACAGAGGAATACGCATGCCGATCGGATCACTGGAAAACCTGCTGAGCGCCATCAGTGAGCAGGTCAAGCGCAGTCTGCGCGCCATCATCCCGCACGGCGGTGTGGGTCACGCTCAGCGCAATGCCGCTCAGGCCGCCGCCGCGGCCCGCGCGGAGCGACGCGAGCGCGATGCGGTGGCCACCTGGCTGGCCGAGCGGGACCTACCCCGAGAGCCACGCCGCTGACGCCGTGACCAGGCTGGCGCTACGGGTCTCACGTTCGCCGGCCCGCATCACACCACAGCGGCGATGGCCGACGCTGGACCGGAGAAGGCGTGGTGGTTGAGGAACCAGCCACCCGACGCGGACACCGACGTCACCACCATCGAAGACGCCATCGAGAGGCAGCCCGTTGACCGTCCCCTACGGCCCGGGACGTGTCCTCACCTCACGGCCTGGAAGATCGCCAGCGCCACCACCAGAAGTAGGACCATGACAAACACCGCCAGTACGGGGGTCAACGGTGTCGGGCGCCAGCCCCTCCGTGGGGCTGCCTGTGGGGGCCCGAGTTCGGAAACGCCTGACTCAGCGGGCGGTGCGGCGCCGGCGGTCATCTGGTGGTCCTCCGGAATGGATAGACCTTCGTCCGGCAGCTCTTCATGGTTTCCGGCCATTGTGTCCTCCTCACCCACCGGAAGTCAGGCCTCCTGCCCTCCTTGCCTCGGCCGGGGCGAACTCCGAGACGAAAACTCCTTGCGGAGAGAAACTGTGCGAAACCAACGTGGTGCGGAAAGTGTCGGGTGCGGATACAGGAATCGCACTTAGCCGTGGGAAGAGAATTCGTCGTAGCTCGCCGAGGGCCCTGGCAGGTCGTCCTTCGGTCCGAGTGGCTTCCGATTCGGCGTTCACTTGCCACCTACCCGTGTGGACAGGGTCTATACACCCAGACACGTCTGAGGCGATTCCACCCCGTCACTCTCGCATTACCTTGAGTGCACTGAGCAGGCCTTGCCGCAGATGCTCGTTCCGTCATTGCCTCCGCGTGATTTCACACGACCCGCGCGGGGCCGCTTTCAGCGGTGTAGTGGCGGATGACGAAGGGGTCCAGCAGGCTCGGCAGTAACGCAGCGCTATGTGTGTATGCGTGCCTGAGCTGCGGAGATGGTCTGCGGGTGGCGTTGGTGCTGTTGTTCGTACTCCAGCACTTGTCGGGTTCCGTCGTCGGGCACGTCGTGCAGGTGCGTCGTGATGTGTTCGGGTGCGTCGTGGCGGGTCCAGGGCTCGGCTGTGCTGGGGTGCCGGATGGCGTTCAGTAGGCGTGTGCGCGTTCGTAGCCCTCGATCACTGTCAGTTCCTTCTGGGACAGGCCGCGCAGGGGCTGCTGGATTTCAGCAACGCTGAGTTGGCTGAAGCCGGGGATGGGCAGGGCTTCTTCGCGGGTCATCGCGCCCTTCACCTTGTCGGTTACACGGGTGGCGGCGGGCATCTTCCGCCGGGCTTCCTGGGCCGGGCCGCTGGGGCGTCTGGTGACCCTGTGGAGCACGGCCCGCAGCCGGGTCCTGGCCGCCCGCGCTCTGTGCATGATCGCCTGCAGCAGACTGCCGTCTTCGGCGGCTTGTCCCCGGGGCGGGGGCGCTTCGGTGGCCGCTGCCACGGTCCTGGCCCGTCGGGCGAGGTTGTCCTCGCTGGTCTCCAGCAGCACCTCGTCGTGCCGGCTGAGTATGGCGAGCAGCTCGGCGGTCTCCTGGTCGTTGAGCCGTTCGGCGATGTCCTTGCCCACCTGGCAGGTCGCCAGGGCCCGGGCTGCGGCTGTGTATTCGTCTTCGGTGGCCCTCAGCAGCCAGCGCTCATCGGCCGGCCACTTACCGCGCACGATCTTCGTCACGGCCGATATCCCCGGCTGAAAGGGAAGGAGGCTTGCCCGCACGGCGCTGTGGGTCACCATCCAGGTCAGATGCTCGGTGGCCGACACGGGCCCGCCCCGGTCAGCCGACCTCCCGCGGTCTTCGGGGCAAGTGGGATATGGGGTAATTGGCAGCCCGACGGTTTCTGGTTCCGTCAGTTCAGGTTCGAGTCCTGGTATCCCAGCGGCTTGGACGCGTTCCTCCATGCTCATCGGCTCGGCGACGGCATCACCCCGCGGGACCAGCACGCCGGTGAAAACCTCGAAGACCGTGTGGGGCCCTTCCGCGTCCTCCATAACTACCTGCCGCCCGACAGGTGATGGCTCTTGGCCGGTTCTCCGACATCGAGCTCCTCGGCAACCTCGCCACATCCTCATCAAGTGGCCGCAACTGCTCACGCCTGGCCTGACCGCGTGTACTGGTGAAGCTCATCGAGCAGGGTCGGCTCCGCTTCATCGTCGATCTGCGGAGGGTGACGTTCATGGACTCGACGGGCCTTGGCGTTCTCGTCGGCATCCTGAAGCGCATCCGTACACACGAGGGCGAACTGAGACTAGTGATCACCAGACGGGAGATCCACAAGATCTTCCAGCTCACCGGCCTGCATCACGTCTTCTCGATCTACGACTCGCTGGACGATGCGCTGACGCCATCGTGAGTTGTTTCCAGAGCTGCCGAGGTTCAGGCGGCGTGCGCGCCATCCACTGCTACGTGACCAGGCCCACGATGCCCTCAGCGACCGAAGCACATGAAGCTGAGTGCTACCCGATGTCATCGGACGCTGTCACGTCGGAAGTCCACGGTGGGCAGGCGGACGCCCCTCTACCAGCGCATGTCGAGGGCGTCGAGGCCGGCGTGGCGTTGCGGGCTCAGCGTTGCGGCGCGTCGGTGGGCGTTGGCTGGCGCCCGCCCCGGACTGCCTCAGGTCACCGGGACCTGGGCCCAGGGCGTCTGCGACGGCGACTTGTGACGCACGCCCGGGGACACGGCGGTGGCAACCGTGGTATTGGTGGTCGGCGCGTCGCCGTAGCCCCCATCACTGCTCTGGTCCGGGCTGCGGTGACGACTGGCCGGTCCGCGTGCCCCGGTTGCAGCAGGCCGGCCCCGCAGTGCCCGGACCGTATCCCGTGCGGTCCGGAGCACCGTCTCCTCCTCGGCGTGATCATCCAGACGGCGCGGTAGCCCCGACACGCACACACTGCTGCCTGAGCATGACTGTGAGGCGTCCCGGGTCGGCCCCACCACCCGCCACCGGCCCGGGCCGCTGCCCCGTGTCACCGCCGTTCGCCAAGCTGGTTCTCGACGACGAGGCCCTCGCCGTCACCCTCGCGCTCCTTCTGCTGCGCATCGGCGGCCTGCTGCTCGTCTCCTGCTGGGTCGGCCCCATGGTCGGACGTCCTGGGCGTTGCCAGCTGCCGTGGTAAGCGAGCCGGCCTCCTCACCACCGGGTCCCAGGGCGCGTGACAGGACGTGAGACAACGGCCGGCCGTTGTGACGTCACATGCTCTCGACCGTCCCCCGGACGAGGCCGAGAAGGTGATCGACCACCTGCGCGACGGCTTCGGGCTCGATCCCGTCTGCCCGTAGACCGCTTGATCACACGGCCGCGGACTTACGAAACTGGTCAGCTCAATACCGTCGCCGCCGATACGCCTGTCTTCCGCCTCGGTGATGACCCGCTCACCGTGTCCGCCGCCTACGACGGCGATCTGGCGCGCGTGGCCGAGGCCCGCGCCGTCGCCCGCACCTTCGTCAGACAGACGCAGGCCGTCTTCGGACGGCCCGTGGACGTACAGGATCAGCAGACGGTGCAACTGGTGGTGAGCGAGCTGGTCACCAACGCCTGCCGCACGCACCAGGCTGCTGCCTGCTCACCCTGACCGCGACACCGCACGCCGTGGAAGTCAGCGTGTGGGACAGCAACCGAGCCCTGCCTGTAGTCCGCGGTGGTGATGCGGAGCGTGGCGGCAGTGCGGCATGGAACTCTCCCGCACCGCGGCCAGCACCGCATTTACCCGCTGCGCGCCAGGAAGATACGCACCGGGGCGTAGGCAGGAGTGTCCGGGTTGTAGCGCTGCAGCCAGTACACGAACCGGCCGAACTGGCCAGGCGTATCACGCCAGCTCTGGCCGACCGCCGAGCACCACTCCAGGAACAGTCCCATCGACCGCGCGTACGCCTCCGTGATCTCTCCGCGCAGTCACGGCCCAGCCGGACGTGCAGCAGCCACTCGTCCGCCTCCACGACGGGCCGGTAGGCCGCATCAACCATCGTCCAGTACCGATCATCCGACGGAAGCCGGATGTCCGGCAGTAGCATGTCAGGGCGCTCCTCGCGGACGATGTCGACGACCGGCACCGGTCGCCGCCGCGACGTCCTCGATATCGTCGGCCACGTGGAGGATGAGCCGGAAGTCGGATCGGAGCAGTGGCTCGTCGTCCACCACCGCGAGCTGGATCACATGCGTTCCGCCTCGCCGTCCGTTCGCGGCGGTCGGCTGTACATTCGAAAGTACGCTGGCTGGTGGCTGTGCATGCCTGCTGCACTGCTGCACCGAGCCCAAAGCCCGGGATGACCAGGACGGCTCCGCGAGCAGCGGCTCCAGGCGCCCGGCAGGTGGGCCTTCGCCGGATAGCGGGGGCGGCCCGGACATCTGCCGGTCACTCGGCGATCAGCCCACTCTCAAACCTGGAAGGCATGACACAGTACTCAGACGTCGCAACTCCTGCGGTAGCCGCCCCGGCCCCCGTGCGTGACAGCGGGAAGGCACCGGCGGGCCGGCTGATCGGGCTGGACCTGGCCCGCGGACTCGCGGTATTCGGCATGTACGCGGCTCATGTGGGACCCGACCCTGACCAGGGTGGTGTGACCGGCTTCCTGATGGAGTTGGCCCACGGCAGGTCCTCCGCGCTCTTCGCCTTCCTGGCGGGCTTGGCCGTTGTTCTCATCACCGGGCGCAGGGCGCCGAAGACGGGGCGGGCCGGGCGCCAGGCAGTGGCCAAGGTGGTGATCCGGGCCGTGATCCTTCTGGCCGTGGGCACCGCCCTGACCATGGGTGGCACCCCGGTCGATGTGATCCTTGCCTTCTACGGCCTGTACTTCCTGCTCGTGCTCCCGCTGTACCGGCTCGGCGCTGGCCCTCTGGCGGCGATCGCCGCAGGAACGGCCCTCGTCCTGCCCCAGGTGCTCTACGTGGTGCAGCAGGCGATCGGCAACAGTGACGTCCGCTCGCCCGGTGGGCCCGACGGCATCGTCTCGCTGCTCTTCACCGGCGCCTACCCGGCTCTGACCTGGATCCCGTTCGTGATCGCCGGCATGGCCGTGGCGCGCCTGGACCTGGCTGCCACCGCTGTTCGGATACGCCTGGCCCTCACGGGTGCAGCCCTTGTGATCACCGGCTACGGAGGGTCCTGGCTTTTGCTGCACGTCTTTCCCGGCGCCGCCAACGCCATCGGCGCGTCGACGTCGGCCGGGGGTGGGGCGAGCGTGTGGTGGTCCGACACCGCGGGTTATCCGTCCGGGGACACTCCTGCCTGGCTGATGGCTGCTTCCCCGCACAGTGAGACCACCCTGTCGATCCTGGGCAGCACCGGCGCGGCGATCATGGCCGTGACCGCGTGTCTGGCCGCGACGGACGCCCTCCCGCGGCTCCAGTCCCTGGCCCGGCCGGTTATCGCAGTCGGTTCCATGTCGATGACCGCCTACGTCTTCCATCTCTTCGGCATCCGGTTCCTGGGCATCGAGGAACTGCCCGGATCGCCCCTGCACGTCCTGCTCGGCTTCATCGCGGCCGCCATGGTGTTCGCGACCGTCTGGTCGCGCTTCCAGCAGCGCGGACCACTCGAATGGCTGATGACCAAGGCGACAGGCCTGGCCCGGCACATCCCCTGAGCACAGAACCGGCCGAACCGACGCCCTCCTGGGGTGGCCACCGCCAGCGCTGACCGGTATCAGGCGGCTGGTCGCCGCTGAGGACAGGCGGTGCATGAGGGGCGGGGTGGCAGCAGGATCGCTGTCGCCCCGCCTCCTTCTGTGTAGTGGGCTGGGCCAGGCATGAGCAGCTTGGTTACGAGCCCCCTGCGCTGCTGGGAGGCGCATCGGCGGCCCGAGCGGTGTTCTGCTGGTGATGCGGCCGCGTCAGGCGATGGGTTCGGCTGGTGCGCGGCGCAGTAGGTCGGGCCGGGCGTCGGCGAGGGTGAAAGCCCGCTGGAGTCCGTCGATCAGCGGCTGGTTGATGCCGTAGAGCCGTGCCCGCTCGTTGCGCTGGAGCAGCCGGGACGAGCCAGCCGGGCCAACGCGGCACTGCACCGCCTGGATGCTGGTCATGGTCCCGCCGGATGTGGAGTGGGCACGGGCCGACACACGCTGGGGCGGAATGGCGGGGTGAGGACACGGGCCGGCTGCACTGGCGGCAGCGGGCCACCAGCGTGCACACGCCCCCTCCCGTCTGCGTCTGCCGACCTGCAGTGGTCTGGTCTGTGGTCGGGGCCCTGGCGCGGGCGCCGATGGCGCATATCTGTGCAGCGCTGGTGGGGGAGCGAGAAGACTGTTTGCGAACCTGAGCGTTCACTCATGGCCTGAGAGCGTTCTGTTTGGGGTAGTTTGTCATTACCTCGCATGGGTAGGTCCCAGATCCACGTCAACGCTGCGGATCTGGGGCCGTTCTGCGTGCAAGTACTTCTCATGCGGCCGTGACGCCGTGACCGTCTTTGCTGGCGACGAACACGCGGATCGTCCGCCTCCCAGGGCATCAAGACTCACTGGCATGGATCTTGCTGGGCCATGCAAGGTGCCTCCCGGGATCACCTCCAAATGGCTCACTCGCGAAGTGACAGAGCCGCGTAGGCGCCCGTTTGAACGCCGGGCATCTGCGCGTGAACGCCGGGCATCTGCGCGCGCCATAAGCTCTGACCGTCCAGGTCCTTGAAGCGGGGGCTGAGGTTGCAGCCGAGGATCTTGAACGGGCTGATGGGGTACGAGGTGCTGTCGGTGGCCACCCTCTCCGGCTTCAGCCCGTGGTCCGTTCGGATGCGGCAGCGTGTCCGGGATGTGCTGGGGTGCCGGGCGCTGCCATCTGTCCGGTCCCGGCGGGCAGGTCGTTTACAGCGAAGATCGTCGTGATCCCGGAGGGCTGGCTCCGGGGGCCGTAGGGCCTGCTCCGGGCTCCCGCTGGGTGCAGGACGTGTTTGCGGCGGGGGTTGTTTGCCGCCTTCTGTCCAAATTGCCGTCTGATTCCTGTTTCGGTACGTAGCTGCTGTGAGACACGGTGATGGAGAGATTTGAGGAGGAAATGTCATGGCGATCTTCAACGCTCTCTTCCCCGCCCTCAAGGACCACGGTGGCCGTGGCGGACGCGGCGGCCGCGGTGGCCGCAGCGGACACGGCGGAGACTGGGGCGACGGTGGCCGCAGCGGGCATGGTGGCCGCGGTGGTCGCGGTGGCCGCAGTGGGCATGGTGGCCGCGGTGGCCGCAGCGGGCACGGGCGCTACTGAGGCGACCGGCTTGGGCCGCATGAGGGATCTTGACCACGTCTAGGCATATGGAGCGGAGCGGACCGGCGTCCGAAGGGGCCGGTCCGCTTCGTAGGCGTGTCCTGCGGCGGCTGTTGTCGGTGGGGGGTGTGGAGTCGGACGCGGTGGTCGAGGCCGCGCCGCCGCTGCCTCCGCGTGAAGTGTTCCGCCGGTTCTGGCCCTACACTCGCGGGCGCCGTCGCTGGCTGGGCCCGCTGGTCCTGCTCGGTCTGCTGGGCCCGCTCGTTGACGCGGCTGAACTGTGGCTGTTCAAGATCATGGTGGACCAGGTGCTCGTCCCGCGGGACCTCTCCCCCTTCCTTTGGATCGCGCCGACGTATGTAGGGCTCATCGTCGCCTCCGGCGTCCTGGGTTTCGCCGACGACGTGACCTCCGCGTACGTCAGCGAACGCTTCCTGCTCGCCTTGCGCTGCGACGTCTTCCGGCACGTGCAGGGGCTCTCGCTCGGGTTCTTCGAGCGGCGGCGGCTGGGGGACGTGCTGTCGCGGATCACCGGGGACGTCGAAGCCGTCGAGACGTTCCTGCTCTCGGGTGTTGCGGACGTGGCCTACTACGTGCTCCAGCTCGGCGTCTTCCTCGGCCTGCTCTTCTACCTGCGCTGGGACCTCACCCTCCTCGCGCTCGTCATCGTGCCGCTGTTCTGGGGCGCCGCCCGCCACTTCTCCCGCCTGACCAAACAGGCCTCCCGGGAACGCAGGCGGCGCAGCGGCTCGCTCAACGCGGTCGCCGAGGAGTCACTGGGCAACGTGACCCTGGTCCAGGCGTACAACCGGCAGGACTGGGAGCAGAACCGCTTCGAGCGGGAGAACCTCGGCACGTTCCACGCCGCGATGGCCTCGACGCGGATCCGGGCCGTCTACCGGCCGCTGGTGGAGCTCATCGAGGTGTGCGGCGCCCTGGCCGTCATGGGCCTGGGCACCTGGAAACTGGCCCAGGGCCAACTCACCCTGGGCGGGCTGCTGGTGTTTGTGGCGCTGATCGGCAAGCTCTACGGCCCCGTCCGCGGCCTCTCCCACCTCGGCCCCGCCTTCTACGCCGCGGCCGCCTCCGCCGAACGCATCGCCGAGCTGCTCGACCAGCGGCCCCAGGTCACCGAGCGCGCCGGCGCCCGGCGGATCGGCCGGGCACGCGGCGAGGTCGAGTTCGACGGCGTGTGCTTTAGCTACCCCGACACCTCCCGCTGGGCCCTGTCGGATGTGTCCTTCAAGGTCTGCCCCGGCGAGACGCTGGCGCTGGTTGGGGCAAGCGGCGCGGGGAAGTCCACGGCGGCCAAGCTGCAACTGCGCTTCTACGACCCCGACCGGGGCGCCGTCCGCCTCGACGGCGTCGACCTGCGCCAGATGCTCCTGTCCGACGTGCGCGACAGCATCGCCGTGGTGCTGCAGGAGACACTCGTCCTGCACGGCACGGTGCGGGAGAACATCGCCTACGGCCGGCCCGACGCGAGTGAGGCGGAGATCGTCGAGGCGGCCCGCGCGGCGGACGCCGACGAGTTCATCCGGCTACTGCCCGACGGCTACGACACCGTGGTCGGCCAGCGCGGCCGGACCTTGTCCGGCGGGCAGCGCCAGCGCCTGGCCATCGCCCGCGCAATGATCAGAAACGCGCCCGTGCTGCTCCTGGACGAGCCCACCACCGGCCTGGACGCCCAGTCGGGCCACCGGATCATGGACCCGCTGCGCCGGCTCATGTCCGGCCGGACGACCATCGTGATCTCCCACAACCTGCTCACCGTCCGCGACGCCACCCGGATCGTGGTGCTCGACCAGGGCCGGGTCGTTCAGTGCGGCACCCACCAGGAGCTGTTCCTGCGCGATGGCCCCTACGCCCGGCTGCACCGCCTGCACGCCATGGCCGCCCCCACGCAGACGGGCCCGCCGCCGCACGGGACGGTGTGGTCATGACCGCCACGCAGGAGCCTGTGGCGCCGCCGATGCCCGCGGGCAGCCGACCGCTTCCCGGCTACGAGATCCTCGGGCACCTGGACCGCACCGGCTGGCTTGACCTGTACGACTCCTGGAGCGAGCAGCGGGCCTGCCGATGCGTGGTCAAGATGATTCGCCCCGACCTGCGCGACGACACCCACCTGACCGAGCGGCTGCTGCGGGAGGGCCGGTGGCTGCGCGACTTCACCCACCCGCACCTGGTCCGCGCCTACGAGATCTTCAAAGCGCCCCAGCCTCTCGTCGTCCAGGAGACGCTGACCGGGGAGACACTCACCCACCTCCTGCACCGGCTGCGGCGCCGACCGGCCACCACCGACGTGGCGCTCCTCGGGATCCAGCTGTGCTCCGCGGTCCACTACCTGCACGGCCAGGGCCTGCTCCACCTGGACCTCAAACCGGCCAACGTGGTCGTCGAGCGCGGCCACGCCAAGGTCCTCGACCTCAGCGTGGCCCGGCCGCCCGGAAACGCACCACCCGGGACGGGCACGCTCAGCTACCTCTCGCCGGAGCAGGCGCGCGGCGGCCTGCTGACGACCGCGGCCGACGTGTGGGGCATCGGCGCCACACTGTACGAGACCGCCGTCGGCAACGCGCCCTACAATGCCGAGCAGACCGCGAACCCCGAAAACACCGAAAGAACCGGGACCGCGTACGACCGCACCACCGGTGACCTCCAATATCCGCAACTGGATACAGCCGCCCCACCGATCACATCGCAGCGGCGCCTGCCACACGCGCTCGCCACGGCTATCGACAACTGCCTCAGTCAAGACCCTGCCGACCGGCCCACGGTCCCCGAACTAACCGCAGCCCTCGCCTCACTGATCCCCACCCTCGCCTGACCCGACCCCCGTCCCACTACACCTCGTCCATGCCCCAAAGACTCCGAGCTGGAGCGCTTCTTCTGGCCCCCTCTCCTCATGGGCCTAGTGTTGATCGGCGGCCAGGTGCCCGGCCTGTTGCACGCGCCCTACCCGGTCGTCGAACTCGCTGACGCGCTCAGCGTCGTGTTGGCCATCACGGCTGCCATCACGTTGTTCTTCGCCCTCCGGTCGGGCGTCGCTTCTTCCAGTGGCGCGGCACAATGTGACAGCCACGACGGCGGGTGCCCACCAGGCTCCTCTTAGGGATCAGCCCGAGCCGACCGCCTACAGGCCCGCCTCGGCGACGACGAGCGCGGGTCATATCACCACAGAACCGGCCCCAGGCAGCGGATCGAGACCCGCTTCAGCACCGTGGGCGGCCGCGTCGGCGAAGTCCAGGTCTTTAACTGAGCCGCGTTGGGACTCCGGTTGGCAGGGCGCTTCGCCCGTTTGCCCGGACCGCTCCGAAATGGCCTCGCTCGGCCGCGCCGGAGCGGAGTAGCCGAGTTCGCGATGGCCGGCGTCACGGCTCGGCCAGCAGACCGGTGGTGGTGCTGGGACTCAGAAGCGTCCCGCGGTGACGAAAACGCACGCCGTGGGGGAGCTCACGGGGCAGGCCCTGATGACTGAGACGACGCGGGGCCCGGCGGCGTGGACGCTGGCGCATCGCGGCTACAGCGGCGTCACTGCGGCCTCCGCGCGCAGGCAGCATGCCTGAGCGCGGAGACCTCCAGGGCAGCAATGCGGGCCGGTTACTTCTTGGTGCAGACGGTGTGCGGCTTGACCCAGACGCGCTTGGTCTTGCCGTGGGACTTGATCGTCCGCCAGTAGCCCTTGACCTTGTGGCACTTCTTCGTGGTCTGTGCCATGTGCGTAGACGTCACGCGGACGGTTGACGACGGCGCTGCGGACGCGCTGCCTGCGGCTGCCACTCCCGCTCCTGTGGCCAGCATGGCTGCCGCGAGACCTGAGGCGAGACTATGTGCGATTCGGCGCTGCATGAGCGGCTCCTTTCCGCATTCTGCGCGCCAGGGAAAGCCCGGGTACCCCCTCGGATGGGGCACCCGGGCCAGAGGGGACGCAGCCTCAGGATCACCTCATGCACCCGAGTGTGCATCCGCAGGACGAGGTGTCACCCGAACGGCCTACTCGCTCGCGCGCTCCTGCCCTTACCGAGCTCCTCCGTGAGGATCCCTCGGTCCCAATCCCAGTTCCGACCACGAGCGTGACTGGAAGCCGGCCGGCGCGGGATCCGCGGGTCTCGATTCCGGCGGGGCCGGTGGCGTCCATGACGGACAAGAGCCGGGGGGAAGGGTGGGTGGTGCCCATCGCGGAGATCGGAGTGACGCTGTCGGTGCGTGGGGTCGTGGGGCACGGGGGTGTTCGAAGCTGCTGGTGCTCGGCGTCGAGTGGGGTCGGTGCGGGGCATGCGGCCGGCAGGCCACCAGGCCTTGGGGCCCGCGCCGTTCAGCCCCTGCATGGATCGGGTAGTGCTCCTCAGCCCACGGGGTACTTCGAAATGGTTATTGAGGTGCCTGATCCGGTTGGACTGACCTGGACAGTTACTCCTTCTCTGCCTCGCTTGGCGACAATGTTGGTACTGAATTCACCTTGATGCTTGGAGACCGTCTTCCAGCCTTCTCGGGCCAGAGTGTCCACATAGAACGCCCCCACCTTGCTGACCGTGTCACCGGAATGCAGCATCGTCGTCCCGCTGACGTTGCTGGTCACGGTGGCCCCCGGGTAGGTGGGCATCGACCCTGAAGGCGTCTTGGGCGTTGTCACTGGCGGTGAGGTGTGGGTGGGGGTTGTCTGCGCGGGATGGGTGTTGTTGGAACACGCGCCGAGTGTCATGAGAACCGTGGTGACACCCGCTGCTGCGATGCTCAGAATCTTCCTTCTCACGGCGCCTCCTATGAGCCTGCCACGTACTTGCCGGCCCCGGAACCACGCCTTCCATCATCCCCGGCCCCTGCTCCATGGCAACTAGGCGGTGCCTTGCAGAGATGCCGGACTTAAGACCGCCGGCCGCCAGCGACTCCGCGCTCGCCCCCAGAGACGACAGCATGACCAAGGCAGCCGTTGCGGAGCCCCCTTCCCGTAGAGGACCGGGCTGCGCAAAGCCCTCCGTGGCTGCGCAACCGCGCAATCCCCCAGGGCCGGTCGACCAGGCCGCTGCATGCCGATGCACAGCGATGCCGGGTGCTGCGCAGTCTCTGGACGGGGCGCAACGAGTACCGGATTGCGCATGCCTGCCGGGTCCGCTGTTGTCGGGATGGCTGCGCATTTCCGGCCGCCGGGCTGCGCAGCGCGCTGGCCTGCAGTGGTCGGGCCTGTGGTGGGAGTGCTGGCCGTCGTGGTCGGGACCGCGCAATGGGCCCGTTCCTGCTGTGCGAAGGAGTGTGCAATGACGCCGGTGGCTTGCGCAGCACCTGAGCACCTCCAGCAGGCCAGCTTCTCAGCGGGTCTGCGGTCGTTGGCGCCTGCCGCACTGCAGGTCAGCCCTGCTGCTCAGAGGAAGTCGCCGTCCACTTCGCCGACCACGCCTCGCCCAGTGGATACAGTGAACCTACGCCAGCAACGACGAACGCATCGCAGTCCTGGCAGACTTCTGCACACCTACAACCACCACCGCTGCCACACCGCACTCGGCGGCCAGCCACCGATCACCCGCGTGAACAATGCTGCGGGTCAATACAGCTAGGGCCTCGGTTCTCGCGCCAACGCGGCGAAGGGGAGGAGAGACGTCAGGTCGGTCTCGGATCGCGGGGCGTCGACGTCGCACCCCAGGGCCTTGGCCAGGACGGTCTTCGCCCGTGCGGTCGTGGGGTCGTCGTCGGCGGACGTGGCCGCCGCGTCCTGCGCTTCATCCACCGAACCCGCTGTTCTCCCTCAGCAAGGTCACTAACTGTTGATCATCATTGCGTAGAACGCGGCAGCGGCGGCGGGGCCGCTTCCAGCCGCGGGCCACTTTCACCAACCTGGAGTACACGCTGTCGACCCGTACGCCTGCCGAGGGCTCAGCCGCTGCCGCCCCGTCCCCGTCGACGTCGGTGGCAGCCGGGTCGCGCAGCGGCCGCAGCCACCCGCCTACGGGGACGCCGACGCGGAAGCCGTACCGGCCCGGGCAGTTGAGGTTCCCGTGCTTCAGCCGAGACAACCCGGCCACGTCCTCGCCCAGAATGTCGTGTTCGCGCTGATCGGCGGGCAGCGCCCGCAGCGCGGTGACCGCGGCGCCTATATAGCGGGTCGTCCACAGCACGGCTGGAGAAGGACATCCACCGGTCTCAGAGGGTAAGTGTGGGGTCTTCGAGGTCGGCCCAGACGGCGAGGTCGAGGGTGCGTTCGAGGCCGTTGCGCTCGCCGGTGGTGATGTCTCCGGGTGCGGCGGTGGTGATCTGCCGCAGCCGGGTGCGGTCGAGGAGGTCGAGGGCGGGGCTGTTGTCCGCCGACAGCAGTTCGCGGACCTGGGTCTGCAGTTTCGTCACGTAGGCGGGGTCCTGGGTGGAGGGGTAGGGGCTTTTGACCCGCTCCGCGACGGACCGCGGCAGGAGTTCCGAGGTGGCTGCCCTCAGGAGGCTTTTCTCGCGGCCGTCGAAGGTCTTCATCGACCACGGGGTGTTGAAGACGTACTCGACCAGGCGGTGGTCGCAGAACGGGACGCGGACCTCCAGACCGGTGGCCATGCTGAGGCGGTCCTTGCGGTCCAGGAGCATGCGCACGAAGCGGGTGAGGTGGAGGTAGCACACTTCCCGCATCCGGCGTTCCAGGGGGTCCTTCTCGCCGTCCAGGTGAGGTACCTGGGCCATGGCCTGCGCGTACCGCTGGGCGATGTAACCGGGCAGGTCCAGTCGTTCCTGCAGCTCGGGATGGAGCAGCGAACTGCCACCGCGGCCATGAAGGCGTTCCAGCGCTGCCAGCCAGGGGAAGGTGCCGGCGTCCCGCGCGGCGGGGTCGTGGAACCATGCGTAGCCGCCGAAGACCTCGTCGGCGGACTCCCCGGACAGGGCCACCGTGGAGTGCTTGCGGATCGCCCTGAACAGCAGCAGCAGTGACTGGTCCAGGTCGCCCAGGCCCAGGGGGAGGTCCCGGGCGCGTACGGCGGCGGCGCGGACGGTCGGATCCGCAAGACCCTCGGGGTCGAGGACGATGTCCTCGTGGTCGGTGCCCGTGTGCCGGACGACGTCGTGGACGTACGGCGTGTCCGGCGTCGCACGCAGGTCGTCGGGGATGAAGTTCTCGCTCTGGCCGACGAAGTCGACGGCGAAGCTGCGCACGGTTTCCTTACCCCGGAGTTGCTGGGCTGCCAGTGCGGTGATGGCGCTGGAGTCCAAGCCGCCCGAGAGCAGGACGCACCGCGGCACGTCGGAGACCAGCTGGCGGCGGACAATGTCCTCCAGGAGCTCGCGTACCCGCACAATAGTGTCCTGCTGGCTGTCGGTGTGTTCGGCGGCGCTGAGCTGCCAGTACGTGCGGGTGTGCAGGCCCGCGCGCTCGACGGTCACCACGGTGCCGGGCTCCACTTCCCGCATTCCCGCCCAGATGGCGTGGCCGGGGGTTTTGGCCATGGAGAACAGTTCACGCAGGCCGTCGAGGTCGACGGTGCGGGATACGAAGGGGCTGGCCAGGATGGCTTTGGGCTCGGAGCCGAACAGGATGCCGTCGTCGGTGGCGTAGTAGTACAGAGGCTTGATACCCATGCGGTCACGGATCAGGAGCAGCCGGTCGGTTCGTCCGTCCCAGAGGGCGAAGGCGAACATGCCGTTGAGGTGTTCGGGGAGGTCGGCGTCCCACTCCAGGTAGCCGTGCAGCACGACTTCGGTGTCGCTGTCGGTGCGGAAGGAGTGGCCGAGGCGGCGTAGCTCGTCACGCAACTCGGTGTAGTTGTAGGCCTCTCCCGAATACACCAGTACGACGTCGCCGTCCGGTGTGTGCTCGCTCATTGGCTGGACGCCGCCGGGCAGGTCGATGATGGCGAGCCGGCGATGGCCCAGAACGGCGTGCGTGTCGAGCCACAGGCCCTGCGCGTCCGGTCCGCGGCAGGCCATCGTGGCGTTCATGGCTTCGGCGGTGGGGCGTTCGGACCGCAGATCGCGCTGATAGGACACCCAACCGGAGATCCCGCACATGGGGTGGCCCTCCTTGCCGTGGAGAAGCATCCAGCACCGTGGATGGCACCCCCTACAGGACCGTAACAAGGACCGCCGACCGGCGCAGCTCGCACGAGCGCAGCCGCGGTGCGCTGCTGCCGGGGCACACGGGAGACACAAGGCCCACGGCCTGCTCTTCCTCGCGCTCACCGACGACTAAGGGCGACTGCTGTACCCGTCCGCGGCCCGCCCGGGACGCTCCTCGGAGATCACCACGACCCGCTGCAACAAGCTCAGGGCGAGCGTGCGGGCCGTCGAGCTGGGTGCCATCGGCGACCTCGGCTTCACAGTCCTGGACGACGACCCGGACAACCCTGCGGTCATCACCGTGCGCCAGCTCTCGCGTTCGGCGCGAGGGGCTTCTGGGGGCCGAGGCGTGGCCGGTGGTCGGCGGGCGCGGATGATGCGCAGCCATGCTGCGGCGGCGAGAAGCCCCACGACCAAGACGCCGCCGAGCCGGACAGCGTGAGGAGCACGGCGATGATGACGGCGGCCAGGGTGTTGAGCCAGCGTGGATTGACCCAGGGACCCAGGACTGCCCGGTCGTTACACAGCAGGAGCAGGAAGACGCTGGCGGAGGGCAGCAGCAGCCCGGCCAGGGCCTGCACGGCGGTGGTGATCAGTCCCAGGGGCGCACGGGGGATCAGCACGATCGCTGCGGCGAGTGCGACCATCCCGGTGTAGGTGGCGTTAGAACGCCTTGGCCTTGCCGAAGCTGCGGTGCAGGGAGTGGCGCAGGTTAAACATGTCGCCGAAAGGGTAGTTGGTGGCCAGGGTGACCGCGGCGGCGCCGGTGATCGAGGCGTCCAGGAGCACGACGGCGAACAGCGCCCCCAGGAGTCGGCTGTGCGCGCCCAGCGCGTTGGCGATGCATAGCGCGTCGGTGAAGTGTCCGGCCGCGCCCGTGCCACGGACGGTGTAGTCGGCCACGATCCGACGGGAGCAAGCGTCCAGGACGAAAGCGACGTAGACCCAACCCGACCAGGCACGGATATAGGTCAGGTCGGCAAGCCACAGCTGGTTCGGTCGCTCGGCGGTGAACCGTCGGCTGACCAGGTTCGGAGGCCGTGGGGCGGCTGGCTCCGGGACCGTGGTGCGGCGGCGTTGCCCGCGGATGACGCCCTCGATGCCGAGCTTGCGTATCAGCCGCTCGACCGTGCACCGGGCCACCTGGAGTCCGGCACGGACCAGGGCCCGGGCGGCGGTCTGCTTCGGCGGCCGCCTGACGGCCGGACGAGCGTAGGTCGATCAGCCGTGCAGGCCAGTCGCGGCGAGCAGTTTGCTTGACTCCCGGGCGATGGCCTGGCTTGGCGGGACGATGTTGACGCGCGAGACGGCATAGTTGACCCGGCAGCGATGACGGGCGTCCGGACGTGGAGCGGCCTCCGCGACGAACTTGTCGCGGAGGCCGGCGGCGAGGAGAAGGTGGCCGAGGCGCGGCAGCGCAACCAGGCGTACATCGACGGGCACCGACCGGCGGAACGCCGCCGTACCGTGCGGTGGAGAGGGAGTCTCTTCTGCCGGGAGGATGCCGTGGCTGATCGTCTGTGTCGCACCTACAGGAATGGAGTGGTAGCCGCTCTGATGCCTGGGGCTGCCACCCTCTGCCTGGGGCTACCGCCCTACGCAGGTCGGGAGACGTCGCGGACGGTATTGCGAAGCGTCCCGAGTTTGCTGACTTCGACTTCGACGACGTCACCGTCGACGATGAATCCCGGCGGCTCCATGAAGAGCCCGACACCGCCCGGCGTGCCGGTGACGATGACGTCGCCGGGGGAGAGCGGCGTGAACGCGGTGACGTACTCGATGATCGACGGAATGTCGTTGATCAGGTCGGCGACTTGGCCGCGCTGGCGTACCTCACCGTTGACCCGGGTGGTCAACTCGAGTTCGGTGACATCGCCGACCTCGTCGGCTGTCACCAGGCAAGGACCGAAGCCACCGGTCCCCGGCCAGGTCTTGCCGGGCAGCCACTGACTGGCGGCACGCTGCCAATCGCGCACCGAGAAGTCGTTGTACACGGCATAGCCGGCGACGTGGTCGTAGGCCTCGGCCTTGGAGACCTGATGCGCGGGCTTGGAGATGACCAGAGCCACCTCGCCCTCGTAGTCGAACTGCGCGGAGTCCGCGGGCTTGAGGGCGTCCTCGCCATGGCCCATCTGGCTGTCGGCGTAGCGGGCGAAGACGACCGGGGCCTGAGGAGCCGCCTTGCCGATCTCCTCCTGGTGGGTGCGGTAGTTTACCCCGATGCAGATGATCTTGCCGGGCTCCGGGATGACCGGAGCGAGCCGCACATCACTGAGCGCCACTGGGCGATCGGTGTAGTGCGCCAAGGAATCGAGGGCGCCGGCTGCGATGGCCTCAGCGAGTGAAGGTGCTGTCGGGGCCGCGTCATAGACGGTCTCGGCGTCGAGACGCCCCCAGGCGATGCTGTGGTCGGCGCGGTAGTAGCTGACGAACTTGCTCATCAGTTGTTCCTGTTCAGTGGTGTGCGGGAGTGCGGGATTGCGGGGTATGGATCAGTCCGCCGGGAGCGGTCGTCGATGAAGGCGCGGAGGCGCTCGACGACGCGTTGCTCGCCGGCGGAGTCGAATACCGCCGCGACGTAGCGGTCGGGACGTACCGCGACGAAGACCGGAAGGGTGCCGGCGCCGGAGGTGAGCACCGCGGTGGTCTCGGTGACCATGCCGTCGATCGGCTCGCCGCCCGGTGCGCGGACGCACAGCCGGTTCGCGTCGATTGCGTCCCAGTACGCATCGACCGCCGCGTCGGGCGGACCTCCGATCTGCAGCAGCGCCCACCCGCGCCCGAGGTGGGCGTCGAGTCCGCGTTCGGCACCGGTAGCGTCGCGTACGACCGGTTGGCTCAGGGCGCGGCCGACGGTCACGGTGTCGAGGGTGACGCCGTGGGCTGCGACGGCGACCCCTGCGGTGTAGTCGGGTGGTGCGATGAAGCGCATGTTGGCGAGGAATTCGCGTACGCGGGGGATCAGGCTGACCGTGCGGACTACGGTGTCGCGTACGCGAGTGACCACCGGGTGGGTCGCCATGACGACTGCGCCGATGCGGCGCGAGACCGTCACCATCGCGGCTCCGTGGGTGCGGCGCTCGACCTCGTACGAGTCCAGCAGCCGCTCGGTCGCGCCGCCGGTGATCGCCTCGATCAGCTTCCAGGTGAGGTTGGTCGCGTCGCGGATACCGGCGTTCAGGCCCTGGCCCGCGAACGGCGGCATCAGGTGCGCGGCGTCACCGACGAGGAACGTGCGCCCCGCACGGTATGTCCGCGCGACACGCTGGTGCGCGATGTACACGACCGCGCGGCGCACGTCATCCGGCGTCAGCTCGGCCCGGAAGCGCGGCACGACCAGCGCGCGGATCCGCTCCGGCGTCGTCATCTCGTCGGGGTCCTCGTCGTCGAAGAGCATGAACTCGATCCGCAGGCGTCCCTTGACGCCGGGCACGAGCACGTACGGCCGCTCCCCGTCGCCGTGGAATTCGGCGAACGGGTCCCGCGCGCACGGCTCGTTGTGCAGATCGACGACGATCCACCGCTGCGGTTGGGTGGTACCGGCCAGATCGATCCCGACCGCCCGGCGGGTGAAGCTGCGTCCGCCGTCGGCGCCGATCAGCCAGTCGGCGGTCAGAGTCTGCGTCTTCTCTCCGATCGTCACGGTCACGCCGATCCCGTCGCTGTCCTGCGTGATCACGGTCGCCTCGGCGTCGCGCAGGAACTCGAGCCCCTCGTGCGCGACTGCTCGCTCCCACAGCAGCCGCTCCAGGATCGGCTGGTCGAACTGGGTCTTGGCGGGATGCCCCAGCCGCGACGCGACCGGCCTCGCCTCGAGCAGGAGGCGGCCCCCGAGCCCGAAGTAGCGACTGCCGGTGTCGAGCAGGGACTCGGCCTTCAGCGCGTCGGCCACACCGAGCTGCTCAAGGGTGCGGAACGACTCGTCCTGCAGGCTGATCGCGCGCGGCAGGTCGCCCGGCTCGCTCTCCTTCTCCACGAGCGTCGTACGCACCCCCGCATCGGCGAGCAGGAGAGCGGCGACGAGCCCGATCGGACCGGCACCCACCACGAGCACGTCACGCCGCGCGGTCACGGCTTCGCCTCCGGTCGTGGGCGGAGCGTGAAGTCGGTGTCGAAGTCGGCGCCCCGTGTCAGCTTCCAGTACTCGAGATGGCTGTACGGCCATACCTGCGAGACCCGGCCGCGGGAGTTCTTGTACCAGGTGCGTACCTGCGGCTGCCCCCATGCACGCTCGGCATTGCCCTGGTCGATCCAGGCGAGGAAGCGGTCCAGGGTCTCCTGCTTGACCTCGAGCGACGTCGCCCCGCGGCGCAGCATCTGGTGGATCGCCTCGGTGGTGAACTCGACCCCGCACTCGATCATGAAGTGGAACTGGCCGTGCACCACGTAGTTCGTGTTGGGTCCCTGGACGAGGAAGAGATTCGGGAAGCCGGGCACGGAGATACCGGCCCAGGCCGTCGCATCACCGTTCCAGTGCTCCTTGAGTGTCAGCCCGGACGGCCCGGTGACCACGATCGGGTCGAGGTAGTCGGACGCCTTGAACCCGGTCGCGTAGATCACGGCGTCGACCGGGTGCTGCTCGCCGTCGGCGGTGACGATGCCGTCGGACGTGAACCGCTCGATCGGTGAGGTGACGAGCTCGGCGTGCTCCCGATGCAGGGCGCGCGCCCACACGCCGTTGTCGCGGAGCATCCGCTTGCCGCCGGGGGGATACGCGGGCACGACGACATCGAGCATGTCGGGACGGTCCGCCCACTGCTCGCGCATGATCGCGGTGAGTGCCTCACGCACCCGCAGGTTGGTCGCCGAGACCGAGTCGGTGCGGTCCCACTCCGGATCGACCTCGACGGTGTGCAGCCGTCCCGTGCGCGCACCCCAGAACGCCTGGAAGCGGTACCACTGCCCGTAGTGCGGGACGTGCTCGCTGAGCCAGGCCAGGGCCGGCGGTGTCGGGTCGTGGTAGTTCGGGGCGGGAACCGTCCACGGTCCGGACCGCTGGAATACATCGAGGTGGGCGACGCGGTCGATGATGCTCGGGACGATCTGGTAAGCGCTGGCGCCGGTGCCGACCACCGCGACGCGCTTCCCGGTCAGGTCCACGTCGTGGTCCCACCGCGCGGAGTGCATCTGCACGCCGCCGAAGTCGTCCTGTCCGGGGATCTCCGGAATGTTCGGCTTCTCCAGCTGCCCGGTCGCGGCGACGACGGCGTGGAACCGCCGGTACTGCTCGACGCCGTCGCGCCGTACGACGACCGCCCAGGTGGCCGATGCTTCGTCCCAGGTCATCGAGACGACCTCGGTGCTGAACTCGATGTGCTCGCGCAGCTTGGCGCGATCGACGATCTCGAGGGCGTACGCCTCGATCTCCGCGCCCTCGGCGTACGCGTCGGGCCAGTCGGCCCGCTGCGCGAAGGAGAAGCTGTAGCCGAAGGTCGGGGTGTCGAGACGTACGCCGGGGTAGGTGTTGGCCCACCAGGTGCCGCCGACCTCGGGGTGCTTCTCGAACGCGACGAACCGTATACCCGCCTGCTTGAGGCGGTACATCGCCGCGATGCCGCTCATCCCGGTGCCGATGACCGCGACCTCGAAGTCGCGGTCGGGTGCGACCTCGTCGATGTGCCAGGTCGGTGCTCCCGGCCGCTGCGTGACCAGGTCGAGCTCGTGCATCATCAGTGCCGCGTCCTCGGCACTGGCCCCGCCCGTGATGAAGTCGACGATGGTGCGTGCTTCCTCCGGCTCCAGCAGACGGGGCCAGGTGAGCCCCTCGTCGCGGACGCGCTTGAGCGCGGACAGCGCGAGCTCACGCGCATGCGCCTGCGCGGCCCCGCTCATGCCGCCGTGGGCAGGCGGGGTGGTGTCGACGGGAGGAAGCGGGGGGCGCAGCTCCGCCGGAATCAGCGTGTGATCTCCGGTCAGCGCCGCCAGTGCCGTGAGTAGCGACGGCAGGTCGGCCTCTGCGACGATGCCTTCGAGGAAGGCGTCGTCCTCTGTGATGTGCGTGTACTCGTCGCGCCAGTACACATCGTCGATCTGGGCGGCCTCGCTCGGGTCGGTCATCAGCCCTCCGTCGTGTTCGGGGTTTCTCGGGGACATGCCGGGATCACGCGACGCGGGCGGCCCCGAGGACGCGGGCAACGACGTCGTCGAGTTCTTGGGCGAGGCACTCGGCGGCGATCACATGGTCGGGGCGGATGATGACGGCGCCGACCGGGCGTGCGTCGAACCAGGCCTGCAGGCCCCACTCGCCGCCGAGGTCGCCGACGACGGTGACGCCGGCCGTGGCCTGCTTGCGCGCCCACGGCAACTGCACCTTCGGCACTACCTGCACGAGGCGGGCGCCGAGGCGATCGAGCACGGCGAGCCGCTCCGCCGACAGGAAGGCCCTCGGGTCGTTGTTCCAGGTGAGGATCCGCCAGCCCTGCCCGGTGGCCTCGTCGAGCAGCATCTCGATGCCGTCCGCGTCGGTGGCTTGCGGCTGCGGGAAGATCGAGCCGGCGAGACGCGGCACGTCGCGGTCGGGTACCGACTTGAACGTCGGCAGCGGTGTGTGGACCACGACGCCCTGTTCGAACTTCGGCTGGGGCTTGAATGCCTGCCGCTTCTGGGCCTCCCGCTCCTCGGGGGTGCGGTTGGCGGCGATCCGGTCGCGCTCGGCGGCCTTGACCGGATCGTGGTCGGTCATCTCCTTCGCCATCCCGAGGGAGACGGCCACCATCTGCGTGACGTGGCCCCGGCGTTCGGTCTCGTACGTGTCCAGCAGACCTTCGGCCGCCAGGCCCTTGACGACGGCGGCCAGCTTCCAGCCGAGGTTGAAGGCGTCGCGGATCCCGGAGTTCCAGCCCTGGCCGCCGACGACCGGCATGACATGGGCGGCGTCGCCGGCGAGGAAGATCCGCCCGTGCCGGAACTGCCCGGCGATGCGGGCGTGGTGCCGGTAGACGCGCCGCCGGATGATGTCGAGTTTGGACGGGTCCGGCACGTGGGGTGCCAGCAGGCCGAAGATGTACTCGTCGTTGTCGACGTCGGCCTCGGTCTCGTCCTCGAAGAGCGTGAACTCCCAGCGCCGGATGCCGTGCGGCAGCGCGATGGAGGCGTAACTGCGGGCCGGATCCCCACCGAAAACGGCGTGCGGCGTGCCGATCGGGTCGTTGGCGACGTCGATCACGATGCCGTCGGTCGGCCGGGTCTCGCCCTCGAACGAGATGCCCAGGCGCTTGCGTGTGGGCGAGGCCCCGCCCTCGGCGGCGACGACGTACAGTGCGCGCACCGTCTCGCCGTTGGCGAGGGTGGCGACCACGCCGTTCTCGTCCTCGGCCAGGTCGGTGACCTCGGCGCCGAAACGCGCGGTGGCGTTCGGGAAGCGGTCCAGGCCGGCGAGCAGCACCTGGTCGACCAGCGGCTGCACGAAGCCGTTGCGGCGCGGCCAGCCGAACTCGCGCGTCGTCGGGTTCACTTCGGAGAGGATCATGCGGTCCCCGTTGACCATGTAGATCTTCTGGTCGGGGATGGTGTGGGGAAGCACCTCGCCGACCAGGCCCGCGGTCTGCATCGCGCGCAGTGCCTCGTCATCGATGCCCACGGCCCGCGGGTAGTCGATGAGCTCGTGCTCCCGCTCGACGACCAGGACGTCGACGCCCTGCTGCCCGAGCAGGTTGGCCAGGGTCAGGCCGACGGGGCCCGCACCGACGACGAGGACGTCGCAAGCGGTGGTCATGAATTGCTCCCAGTGGATCGTGCCGAGTTCAGCCCGGCGATGGTGTCGCCGAACGCGCGGTTCAGCAGGACGAGATCGATGCCGAGGCCCACGTAGTCGACAAGGCCGTCGGCGAACAGGCCGGCTGCGTACTCCGGCCGGCCGGAGTAGATACCGAGGGTGACGCCGTGCGCGGTCGTCACCTCGCGCAGGTACGCGATCGCCTCGCGCACGGGGCCGTCCTCCCAGTCGCCGCGTCCGGGCAGACCGTACGAGACGGCCAGGTCGGCCGGCCCGATGTAGACGGAGTCCAGGCCCGGGGTCGAGACGATCTCTTCGGCACGGTCGACGCCGGCCTTCGTCTCGATCTGGGCGATGGCGCACACCGCGCGGTTGCCGGCCTCGGTGTACGAGTCGCCGGGGTACAGCGCCGGCCTGGACGGACCCAGGCTGCGGTTCCCGACCGGCGGGTACTTGGTGGCGGCGACCAGAGCCTCGGTCTGGGACCGGGACTCGACGGTGGGCGCGACGATGCCGCGGGCCCCGCTGTCGAGCAGCCGCAGGATGGGGGCGGGATCCAGCGAGCCCACGCGCGCGTACGCGTAGGCGTTGTCCCGCGGAATCGAGCGCAGGATCCCGCATGCCGCCTCGAGCCCCAGCTCGCCGTGCTGGAGGTCGAGGACCACCCCGTCGTAGCCGGCTGCCGCTGCCCACTCGGGCATCGAGAACGAGGGGACCGACTGGTGGTACAGGACGGGGTTGGTGCCGCCGGGCGCTGCCTGCTTCACTGCGCCGACCCTTCCCGCCCGGCCAGCCGCGCGGCGTGCGCCACGGCCGCCTTGCCGCCGAAGACCGGCACGATCTCGCGGCGGGCGAACCGCCATTGCCCGTCGACCTTCCGGTACCGCTCGCGGAACTCGCCGACGGAAGCGGGCTGCGTCTGCGGCTCGTTGGTGTCGCGGAACGTCAGGTACTGCACCGTTCCTTCGACCTCCTCGCCGTCCCATACGAGGCGGATCCCGCCGATGAAGTGACGGCCGACGATGTCGGTCTGCTTGGCGCGCTTGGCACCCCAGGCCTTCATGGCCTCGCGGTCCATGCCACCCATCGGGCCGACCGAGACGCCGTCCTCGGTGTACAGCTCCCAGGTGGTGTCCGCCTGGTTGTGGTCGAGGCGGTAGAGCATCTCGGCGATGAGCTGCTCGATCTCGACGCGGGTGATGGCGTCGACGGGGCGGTAGTCGCTCATGTTCAGCCTTTCGAATCCGCGGTCGCGACGACGCGACCGAGTCCGGTGATGGTGGCGACGCACTCGACGTCGGCGGGCCACGGCTCGATGTAGCCGATGGACCCGGACAGCAGCACCTCGCCGGCGCGCAGCGGCTCGCCGGTGCGGATCGCGGTCTCGGCCAGCCAGATCACCGCGTTGACCGGGTCCTCCAGCACGTTGCTGC
The DNA here is from genome assembly GCF_002154505.1 of Streptomyces carpinensis. Lineage (GTDB taxonomy): Bacteria > Actinomycetota > Actinomycetes > Streptomycetales > Streptomycetaceae > Streptomyces > Streptomyces carpinensis. The sequence goes on from NZ_MUBM01000170.1 coordinate 52,091, forward strand.
CGACGCCTCGGGTGATCTCGGTGTCGCCGCCCGTGATGACCATCTCCACCTTGGTCAGGTCGACCTCGCCGTACGGGTGCTGCTCCTCGCCGAGGACGACGCCGCTGCAGCCGGCGTTGTCGGCGATGGTGTCGACGATCTGCCCGACCGAACCGTCGTAGCGGAAGTCGACGACCTCGAACGCGGGGGTCACGTAGTCGATCGCGGCCTCGACGGCCTCGCGGCTGGCCTCGAGGATGTCGCTCTTCAGCACGAACGCGACCTCGGCCTCGATCAGCAGGCGGTTGTACCTGGACAGCGGAAGGAGCGTTCCCGAGGCGTGCACCATGTCGTCGTGGATGATGCCGTAGTCGGGCTCGTCGATCCCCACGCGCTGCTGCACGAGGGGGTTGGTCAGGCCGACCTTGCGGCCCACCAGCTTCACGCCCAGCTCGCGCTCGCGGAGGGCGGCGAACTCGGCGGAGATCGCGTAGGCCGCGTCTAGATCGCGCTCGGGGAGCCGGGGGCTCACGTACGGCACGGTGTACACGCCGCGCTTCGCTTCGAACAGCTCGCGCGCGATCTGGGTGATGGTCTCCTGAGTGACGCTCACTCCGGTCCTTTCGTCAGGCATGCTTCTTCAGGAAGCCCGTCAGGCATGCTTCTTGAGGAAGGCGACCGCCGCGGCGTTGAACTCCGCGGCTCCCTCCCACTGCGGCCAGTGCGCGGCGCCGCGGACGAGCAGGTACTCGCCGTCCGGGATCAGTCCGCACAGGCGCTCGCCCTCGGCCTCGTCGCCGGTCGGCTCGTTGTCGGTCCACACCATCAGGGCCGGGACCGGGACCGTCGCGAAGTCGTCGTCCGTGACCCGGTTGCGCCAGCGCCGCTCCGGCTCACGCAGGGCGGACACGTACGCCATGCTGAACCCGTCGCGGGCGTAGATCGCCTGGCGGACGCGTACGAGCTCGTCGGTGATGTTCTGCGGATCGTGGATCACGACCTGCAGGCGCTTCTTCACGTTGTCGAAGGTCGGCTCGCTCACCGCCTGGGCGCTCACCGACTGGGTCCTGTCCAGCTGCGGCTCCCCGACCACCCGCCCGCCCGGTGCGGACAGGATGACCGTGCGCAGGCGGTCGGGGTGCTTCGGTGCGAACTTCAGCGCGAGCCAGCCGCCGAGCGACTCACCGGCGAGGTGCACGCGCTCCAGCGCCAGTGCGTCGAGCAGGGCGAGCAGGTGCTCCTCGTAGTCGCGGATCTCGAGCGGATGGTCGGACAGCGAGGTGTATCCGTGGCCCGGGTAGTCGTAGCCGACCACCCGGAAACCGGCTTTCACGAACGCGCGGACGTTCTGCGTCCACGCCTCGATGTGGCCGCTCGTGCCGCTGGCGAGCACGACCGTCTGCGCGTCGGGGGCTGCTCCGGCGATGTCGAGCACCCGGGTGCGGTAGCCGCCCGCGTCCACGTACCGCAGCGTGTGCTCCAGGTCCGCGATCTCTTCCCACAAGGTCGCGAAGTGAGTCTTCTCCGCCTGGCTCATGCGGTCACCGCCGCCTGGATCGCGAAGCCGGCGCCCCACTTCTCGACCGCCCAGTAGCGGTCGACGGCGAAGCGGTAGGGGCCGGCGGTCGACAGCGCCGCGTAGGCGGCGATCCAGCTGCGCATCTCGTGCGCGGCCGAGCCGCCCTCCGCCATGAACCAGCCGTTCTCCCAGCCGTCGACCGGGCTCAGGTCGCCGGAGCGGAGCACATCGAGTACGAGCGTGTCCCACTCCTCGTTCAGCGGGTCGCTCGGCGCCTTGCCGTCGGCGATCGCCTGGATGCCCTTGACGATCATCTGCTCACGCTCGTGCCGCTCCTCGGGTGAGGGCGCGTACGCGACCAGGCGCTCGTGCACGGTGCCGGGGGCACCGTCCCAGCGCGGAATCGGCGGGCTGTGGGAGATGCCTCCCGAGGCGAGGAACAGCACCTTCTTGTCCATGGCCTGGGCGGCCCGGCCGAACGCCTCGCCCATCAGGCGCACTCGCTGCATGGGGGAGAGCGGCAGGCCGATCGAGTTCACGAACACCGGCACGATCGGCTGAGTGAAGCCCTTCCCGAACACGAAGTCGAGCGGCTGGACCACGCCGTGGTCGACCTTCATCCGCTCGCTGCGCCCGATGTCGATGCCCTCACCCAGCACCGCCGTGTGGAAGGCCCGGGCGGCGTCGCCGTCGACGGGGAGCGGCCCTGCGGTGGTGCCGTAGTCGCCGATGCCCTCGGCGACCGCACCGATCACCCACGGGGTGATCAGAGAGTAGAGCTGGCCGTTGAAGTGGTCGGGCCCGAACACCACGACCAGGTCGGGGTCGTACTCGGCGACGAACCCCTTGACCTCGTCGATGGCGGCATTGATCTCGGCGAATGTCTCCCCGCCCGGGTCGACATTGCCGAAGGACGGCGCATGGGAGAGTGCTGCGACGGCCAGCGTCATGGAGTGGCTCTCTTTCTCGAAAGCTGCGGATTTCGTGGAGTGGTGAACGGCTGCTACGCGGACGTACCGGCGAGCACGGGCTGAGCGGCATCCGGTGCGTCGGAGCGGCGAAGGCCCAGGTGCAGGGCCAGGACGCAGACGCCGGCGACGAGCATGGGCAACGCGAAGACGGTGAAGGCCGCCCCCATCCCCATGCCCGCGTCGAAGGCCGCGCCGCCGACGATCGGCGCCGCGATGCCGCCGAATCGGCCGGCGCCGATGACGACACCGAAACCGGTCGAGCGGGCCAGCGTCGGATACAGCGTCGGGACGATCGCGTAGAAGGCGGCGGTGCCCGCGCAGACGAAGAACGACGCCAGGAACAGGGTCCACCAGGCGGTCGGCATCCCCGGGCCGGCGATGCCGAACAGCGACAGGGAGGCGGTGGCCAGGACCAGGAAGATCGGGGTGAGGAAGCGGACGTTGAACTTGCCGCCGAGGTAGCCGAAGAGCACGTTGCCGAGGATGCCGCCGACGCTGAAGGAGGTGACGAGCTGCGAGGCGAGCGCCGGGTTGTGGTGGGCGTCCGCGACGGTGCTCGGCGCCCAGTTCGTCATGAAGTAGAAGCTGAGCATGTACGCGACGTACCCGACGATCATCAGCAGCGTGAAGAAGCCGGTCCGGCCGGTGAACACGGTGCGCAGCGAGCCCTTCGCCTTGACGCTCGTCGAGTCCGACTCCGGGAGCGCTTCGAGTGCTGGGCGGTGCATCTTCGTCAGGAGCGCGTTGAGCCGCTGCAGTGAGTCCGTGCGACGGCCCTCGGAGAGCCAGGCGAGCGATTCGGGGAGGAAGGCGAAGGTGGCGGCCGCGGCGATTGCGCTCAGGGCGAATCCGACCCACCAGCCCAGCTGCCAGCCGTGCGCACCCAGCATCGGGCCCACGATCATGGAGCCGAGCAGCCCGCCGATGTTGATCGCGGCGGCGTAGACGGCCATCACCAGTGAGTACACGCGCTTGCCCGTGTACTCGGCGAGGATGACGCCGGCCACGGCCACCAGGGAGCCGAGGCCGATGCCGGTGATGATGCGGCTGACGACGAGGGGGCCGGTCCCGGTCTCCGGCGTGGCGAACGGGCCGATGAGCATGCCGATGGCGATGGTGACCGTGGAGATGACGCCCATCTTGCGTCGGCCGATGCGGTCGGCGAGCGGCGCGACGATGACCGAGCCGACGAGCATGCCGATCAGGGCTCCGGACATGACGAGTCCGAGCTGGGCCTTCGACACCCCGAAGCCTTGCTCGAGGTAGGGCGCGGCGAACGAGGTCAGCGAGACGTCATAGCCATCGAGCACGACAAGGGCGACCGTGACGACGACGGCGCGGATCTGGAGCCCGCTCATCTTCCCTTGGACGACTTGGTCGGTGACCTTCATGGGTGGCCTCTCTGCGTCGAGGATCGCGCGGACCGGCGTCATTGCCGTCCGCGGAGTCGGGGGACCGCATCCTGGGCCGCGGCCACCTCGAGAACCTAGAATCTAGGTTCTAGGTTCTAGGCTGGGGGTTACAGTGACCGGCGAGCACGGTCGGCGTCAAGAGTCGATGTGAGATTTGGTAGAACTGCAGTCCGGAGCAGCGAGGGGGATTGATGGCCGCGAAACGGAAGGCTCACCGGGCTTCCGAGGGGTCCAAGCAGGCGATTCTCGAGGCCGTGCTGTCGCGGGCGGTCGAGGCCGGGTACGAGGGCACCACCATGGCCGATGTCGCACGCGCGTCCGGTCTGCCGATCGGATCGGTCTACTGGCACTTCCAGAACAAGGAGCAACTCTTCGTCGAGTTGCTCGACTACTGCTTCGAGGTCTGGAAGCAGGCCAACGCGTCCGTCGGTGGCATGCGCGACCTGCTACGACACACCATCGGCCAGTCGGCGGCAGCCTCCGCCAGCCTGGCCGAGCCGGCCGCTGCGTTCTGGAGCATCGGCCTCGTCTTCGCGTTCGAGCGGCGCCTGGAGGACAACCTCGCACGGCAGCGGTACCTCGCCATCCGCAAGGAGATGTTCCAGTTCGTCACCTCCCAACTGCGGGCCTCGTACCCGGAGGTACCGGAGGATGTCGCAGCAGAGCTGGCGCACGACATGGCCGTCATGGGGCGCGCGCTCACCGACGGCTTCCGCGTGGCCGCGGCCGCCGGCGACGACACCGACTTCACCCGGTACGCCGAGCTCGCTGCCGACGCGCTCGAGTACCTGGTCGCCACCCGCCTGAAGGAGTACACGCATGCCTGAGACCCCCACGCCCGCATCCGAGAAGGTCGCGATCGTCGTCGGTGGCGGATCCGGAATCGGCGCCGCGTGCGTGCGGGAGTTCGCCGCGAACGGCTACCGGGTGGTCGCGATGTCGCCGTCGGGTCGGGCCCGAGCCCTGGCCGAATCGCTCGGTGGTGCTGGGCTGGACGGCTCGAACACCAGCATCAAGGACCTTCGGGCGTGCGTCGACCTCGCGATGTCGCAGTACGGCCGGATCGACGCGGTCGTCAACAGCAGCGGTCACGCGGCACGCGGCCCGGTGCTCGAGATCACGGACGAGCAATGGTCCGAGGGCGTCGACCTCTACCTGCTGAACGTCGTGCGCATGGCCCGCCTCGTGACACCCCACCTGGTCGCCTCCGGCGGCGGCGCGATCGTCAACATCTCCACCGCAGGCGTCTTCGAACCCGGCCCGATGTTCCCCGTCTCAGTAACGATGCGAGCGGCGCTCGCCTCCTTCACCAAGCTGTACGCCAACGAGTACGGCCCGCAGGGCATCCGGATGAACAACGTTCTCACCGGGCTGACCAAGGACGACCCTAGCGTGGTCCCGGCCGAGTGGACGAGCGGCATCCCGCTGCGCCGAGCGCAGAGCACCGCGGAGGCCGCTCGGATCGTACGCTTCCTGGCCGGCGAGGAGTCGGCCTACATGACGGGACAGAACCTCCGAGTCGACGGTGGAGAGACCAAGTCGGTCTGAGGCGCACCGGCAGATTTTCCGCCACCGTACCTTGTATGCCGTCCGGGCCGGGCGGCGGGAAGGCCAACTGCACTCACGACGGCGCCCGTCCGGCCCGCGAGGGCCTGACAGTGTGTGAGGTGATCACCGGCAGCGGCTCGTGCGGGCGCCTGATGACCACCCGCCATCACCGCAGCGGACAGGCGGCCCACGAGTACTCCGGATCGAAGGCCGACCACCACGGCACACCGACCTGCCGGGGTGGAAGCCTGCGCCCAGTGCTGCGCCGCGGGGCGTGTGCCTGCGGCGGGTCCCTGTGCTGATCGTGTCGTTGTCGGCCTGGTTCCGGTCGGCTGCGCGGGGCAGTCGGGTCCGGCCCGTGGGCGCGTTTCCCTCCGGACGCTGGCCGGCACGGCTGTGAGGCGGCCGTGCCGGGGAGGGTGCCCTGCGTCGCCTGGGCGCGGGGCGTGGAGTCTTACCCCGGGTCGGCCCGGTCTTCGACCGGTCCTCCGGGGAAGTCTTGGGTTCCGTGGTGATGACTGCGGTGGCTTCGAGCCGGTCGACCACGGCGGGGATCGCCATGTCCCGGGTCTTGATGCCGGTGCGGGTTGTGCTTTGGCGCGCGAGGCCTCGGGCTGCGATCCGCTGCCAGGCCCCGTGGTCGCGATCGCCCTGCCACCCGCATTCAGGGTGGGGGCACACGGCCCACTTCCAGCCGGACACGCCGGCACGGTCCGGCGCCGTGCAGTGGCGCAACGGCGTAAGGCAGTTGGGGCAGTGCTTGGAGGTGTTGGCCGCGGGCACCGTCACGACGGCGATGCCGGCCTCGGCGGCGAGGTGGCGCATGTGGTGCACGATCGCCCCTCGGGCCTGCTGGGACAGGCGGGCGTTGAGGCTGCGGCCCATGCCTTTGGCTTCCATCGACCGCAGGTCTTCTACGTAGATCACGGTGGCGCCGGAGGCGATCGCCTGGTCCACCGCCCACCGTGCCGCAGACACGGCCAGGGCGTCGTTGAGGTGTGAGCGCCGGGCGTTCACGCGGCGGAGTTCCTCCGCGAGCACCGCGTTCCGAGCCTCCAGCACGGCATCCGGGGTTCTCTGCAGGCGCTCGCGGCCGTCCTTGAGACGCTCGTACTGGGCGGTCTTCGTGTGCAGTTTCTCCGACAGGCGCCGCAGCCGGTGCTGCTTCGCCAGCACTCCCGCGGCCCGGAACTGCGCACCCGCACCCAGCGCGCGGATCCGCCCCTCGCCGCCGCGCCGGACCGCGCCCGCGGACAGCAGCGTGTTCAAGCCCCAGTCCACACCCAACGCGACCATATGCCCGGCACGGGCCGTTTTCGGCACGCCATGCGTGAACGCGAGGTCCGCGTAAACACGACCGCCGCCCATGCGGAGAGTGGGCAGGTGCAATGCCCCCTCAGCAGGGACGGTCGCCGGGATGGCGAGCGGCACAGCGACCCACGACCAGTCCCGGTACGACGTCCGGGCGGGAAGCTGCAGGCGCAGCAACACGGATCGGGGGTTCGTCTCGTCGCGGGTGATGGTGGCCTGCTGCCCGTCACAGGCGGCGAGCAGCAGCATCCGCGCCACCCGCGGGACCCCCTCGAGCTCGAAGACATCCGCTGGAAGGCGGTCCTCAGCTGTGAGGAACGCCAGTATCTGACGCGTCCGGCCCTTGATCACACTGCCCGGCAGGTCACGACCGCCCTCGATCGCCCCGCGGACCGCATCCCACTCCTGCGGGTTACGCCGGTCGGGATTGTTCGGCCACGTCGTGACAATTCCGGCCACGACGTCGGCACACCAATGCGCCGAGCGCAGCGTCCGGCCGGCCTGCTCCTGCGCCATCCGCACCACCCGGTCATTGACCTTGATGCCCTCCGGCGGGGCGGCATTCCAGCCCAGGCGTCTGAGCGCCATCCACGCATTCGACGGCAGCGGCCGGCCGGTCATATCGACACCCGACGCCAACCGCGCGACATCGGCTGCGTTCCAGTGCTCCGTGAGGATCGAGCCGACCATGCCCGCTACCAGGTCGGCACACCAACCGACACGCTGCGCCAACAAAGCAGCAGAGACGACCTCGCCGGTTTTCTCCTCCACAGCCGAACGCACCAATACCCGGGCACACGCCGTGCGGGAAGTCTCCCCTTCCGCGAGGAGAAGTTTCCGTCTCACCGGCCACCGCCAGTATCGGGGCACGGCAGGGAGGACACAGGCAGAAACCCGAAGGCGCCCATCCCCCACAACCAGCCCAAGAAAACCCCACCCGCCGAAAAGAAGGACTCACCGAACGGTACCCGGATAGCGCAGAACCGCTGCAACCCAAACGACACGAACACTAAGGATTACTAGGGAAGTTGGTGAGCCTGACCAGTATCGGTCGAGCTATGCCTACCGGCCGCGACGCTGAGCGCAGGACGTGGTAGCCGAGATTGTGCACTTAACGGCTACAAGTGGGTGGTCGAGGGTGACATCGCCGGTACTTCGACAACATCAGGCATGATGTTGTCGTCGAACGCATCCGCCGTCGCTTGTCCGGAGATGACCGCACTCGCCGATCTCGTACGCCGCTTCGCCGCCCTGCCGAAACGGGCCGGGGGAAACGACGTGAAACTCACCGAGTGGATCACGGCGGCCCGCGCCGTCGACCTGCCCCACCTGTGCAGTCTCACCAACGGCCTCGAAATCGACCGGGCCGCCGTGGATGCCGAATCACCTTGCCATACCACAACGGCCGCAACGAAGGCGTCAACACCCGCACCGAGAGGACCATGAGACAGATGCACGGGCGCGCCGGATTCGACCTCCTCCGCCACCGCATACTCCTGCTCTGACGGACACCCGACGTCACCACTGACTACGGACCAGACCCCTTCAGGTCGACACTGCCCCGTCACCCGCACAGTCGAGACCGAGCAGGTTCAGGGCAGCGGCTCCGACGGTGCTCTCCGGATCGCTCAGGTCGACGGCGACGGAGAAGTGGTCGCGGTCGGGGACGGACGCGTAGCGGGCCCGTCCGCCGCAGGCCGCCCAGGTGTCGGCGATCCCGCGGGTCTGCCGAATGAACTCCTCGGACTCCAGGGCGCCGTGACAGGCCACCAGCGGGGCTTTCGGGGCCGCTGGGAGGTGGAACAGGGGGCTGTTCTCCCGGGCAGAGGAGAGGTTGAGGTCAAGCCAGCCGTTGACGCGGGTGCGGAGGAGGGGGGTGAGGTCGTGGAGCCCGCTGATCAGCAGGCCGCCGGTGACAGCGTCGACGGGGATGCCGTACCGGTCGTGCCAGCCGTCGGCGAGGACCATGCCGGCCAGGTGGCCGCCGGCGGAGCTGCCACAGATCACGACGTGGCCTGGATCCCCACCGTACGCGGCGATCTCGCGGTGGGTCCAGACGACGGCGCGGCGTACCTGGTCCACGATCTGCGGCAGGGTGGCCCCGGGGGCTAGGGCGTAGTCGACCGAGACCACCACCGCTCCGGCCCGGTGGAGCATGGGGGCGACGAAGGCGGACTCCTCCTTGGAGAGGGCACGCCAGTAGCCGCCGTGCACGAAGACGAACACCGGGGCGTCCGCGTGCGGCGGCTGGGGGAACACATCGAGGATCTCCCGGGCGCCTGGGCCGTAGGCGGCTTCCTTGTGGGGCAGGGCCGCGTAGGCCTCGTCGCTGAGGCTGCGGTAGAGCCTGGCGTAGACGTCGTAGTCCGGCACGGATGCGCGCGCGTCGTACTGGACGTCTAGGTAGGGGTCGAGGTCAGGGGCGGACACCTTGGGGTCTCCCATCGGCAGGGGCTCGCACGAGGGCCGTGGTTCCGTCGGGCCGTGCGGGCAGAGGCGGGCGGCGGACTGTAGCGGTTGGTCTGCGGGGCGGATCGGTGAAGTGGTTGTGTCGGCGGGCGGCCAGCGAGATGTGCCCGCGGGGGTGGTCCGTGGGGCGCCCGGCGCCGGCCGAGGGCGGCGCACGGGAGGGCGGATCCGCCTGACGCCTTCAGGGCATGCCCTGGCCTGGGGCCACGGTGCGGAGACCGCCGGAGATCGTTGCGGAACAACTCGTTGACCCGTGTTGTGATGCCCCCTAGAATCTTCATTCTAGAAGAAATATTCTAGATGGTCAGGTACCCCGATGTCGAGTGGCCTCGGGCGCATTCGGTCCCAGCTCGAAGCCCCAGGTCACAGTCACGGCCTAGAGTGATGTGCCCCGGGTCTGGTGGAGTCATCTTGCTGGACAGATGATGCTCCAGACACTCAAGCAGGCTCCTGCGCCCCGCAGTTACCCGGCTGAGTTCCGGCGCAAGGCCCTCGATCTCGTCGAAGCCGGCCGGCCAATCCGGCAGATTGCTCACGACGTCGGCATCAGCGAGCGCACGCGATTTATGTCTGGCGCCGTCAGTACCTCATCGCCGAACTGGAGGCGGAACTGGCCGTCCACCGCCGGGCAGCTGAGCTCATAGGCAAGGTGGTGCCCCCAAGGGGTCCTTTCAGAATGCCGGGTTCTTGCGGGCGAGGGTCATACAGTGGGCGAGCTGGAGGAAGGCGTCGTGCATGTCGTCTCGGGTCTCCCAACGGGTTCGTAGGCGGCGGGGGCCGTGGAGCCAGGCAATGGCGGACTCGGCAACCCACCGGACGCGGCCCAGGCCCGAGCCATGTGGTTCTCCGCGCCGGGCGATCCTCGGGACGATGCCGCGTTCGCGCAGGCGGCGGCGGTACACGTCGTGGTCGTAGCCGCGGTCGGCGTACAACACCCGTGGCTTGCGCCGGGGCCGACCCCGCTTACCCCGCACCCGTGGCAGTGCGTCGACCAGCGGCAGCAGTTGGGTCACGTCGTTGCGGTGCCCGCCGGTCAGCGACACGCGCAGTGGGGTGCCGCGCGTCGGTCAGCACGTGGTGCTTGGAGCCCGGACGTGCACGATCAACCGGGCTCGGACCGACTTTTGGGCTGCTTCGCCCCCGCTTGGCCGGCACATGGGAGGCATCGATAGCGGCACGGGAGAAGTCCAAGCGGTCCGCTTCCCGTAACCGGTCCAGCAGCACCCGCTGGAGTTCCTCCCACACCCCGGCCTCCTGCCATTCGGCCAACCGCCGCCAGCAGGTGGAACCAGAGCCGAACCCCAACTCCTGCGGCAGGTACTCCCACTGGAT
>NZ_MUBM01000171.1:0-187 GCF_002154505.1 Streptomyces carpinensis
GGGACGGGCTGCGGCACGCGCGCGTGCAGGCCGCTCTCCGACTGCTCGCGGGCGATGTCGGCGGCGATCCGCTCGGCGTAGACCAGCCCCTCCAGGAGGGAGTTCGAGGCGAGCCGGTTGGCGCCGTGCACGCCGGTGCAGGCGACCTCTCCGCACGCGTACAGGCCGGGCACGGTGGTCCGGCCGC
>NZ_MUBM01000171.1:227-46445 GCF_002154505.1 Streptomyces carpinensis
ACGCCTCCGGAGGCGTAGTGGGCGGCCGGAGCGATCGGGATGGGGTCGGTGACCGGGTCGATGCCGTTGGCACGGCAGGCGGCGAGGATGGTCGGGAAGCGGTGCTCCCACATGTCGGCGCCGAAGTGCCGGGCGTCGAGGAACATGTGCTCGGCGTCCCGCTCCTGCATGCGGCGCATGATGCCCTTGGCGACGATGTCCCGGGGCGCGAGTTCGGCGAGTTCGTGCTGTCCGACCATGAAGCGCACGCCGTCGGCGTCGACCAGGTGGGCACCCTCGCCGCGCACGGCCTCCGAGACGAGGGGCTGCTGGCCCTCGGCGTCGGGTCCGAGGAAGAGCACGGTCGGGTGGAACTGCACGAACTCCAGGTCGGAGACCTCCGCGCCCGCTCGCAGGGCGAGGGCGACGCCGTCACCGGTGGACACGGACGGGTTCGTGGTCGCGGAGAAGACCTGGCCCATGCCTCCGGTGGCGAGGACCACGGCGGGTGCGTGGACGGCGCCCACACCGTCGTGCTGGCCCTCGCCCATGACGTGCAGGGTCACGCCCGCGGTACGGCCGTCGGCGTCCGTGAGCAGGTCCAGGACGAGCGCGTTCTCGATGGTGCGCAGGCCGCGCGCGCGTACGGCCTCCACGAGCGCCCGGGAGATCTCGGCGCCGGTCGCGTCGCCGCCCGCGTGGGCGATGCGGCGGCGGTGGTGGCCGCCCTCCCGGGTGAGCGCCAGTCCTCCTTCGGAGGACTCGTCGAAGTGGGCGCCGGTGTCGATGAGCCGCCGTACGGCGTCGGGGCCCTCGGTGACGAGGATCCGTACGGCCTCCTCGTCGCACAGGCCGGCGCCGGCCACCAGGGTGTCGTCCAGGTGCTGTTCGGGGGTGTCGCCCTCGCCGAGGGCCGCGGCGATGCCTCCCTGGGCCCAGCGGGTGGAGCCGTCGTCGAGGCGGGCCTTGGTGACGACGACCGTGTTCAGGCCGGCGGCCTCGCAGCGCAGGGCGGCGGTGAGGCCGGCGACGCCGGAGCCGACGACCACGACGTCCGCGGCGATGGACCACCCGGGCGCGGGCGCGTGCAGTCGTATGCCTGTGCTGGTCACGAGGCGGCTCCGAGGGTTCCGAGGGTTTCGTGGGTCCCGAAGGTGAGAGGCAGGTTGTCGATCAGCCGGGTCGACCCGACCCGGGCGGCGACGGCGAGGACGGCCTCGCCGGTGAAGTCGTCGCCGATCTCGGTGAAGTCCGACGGGTCGACCAGGGCCAGGTAGTCGAGTTTCAGCGGCGGGTCGAGGCGGGCGGCTTCGTCCAGGACCAGCCGGGCGGCCGCGCGCACGGCGGCGGCCGCACCGGGGGACGCCTTGGCGACGGCGGCGGCGTCGGCGGCCGCGCGGGACTCCCCCAGCGCGCTCAGGGCCTCGGCACGCGCGCGCGTGGAGGGCACTTCGCGGGCTCGCGCGCGCAGCGCCTCCTGGGCGGCGTGCCGGTCGCAGCCGGCGAACAGGGCCCGGGAGAGGGCGAGAGCGGTGCGCCGCTCCTGCGGGGACAGGTAGCGGTTGCGGCTGGACAGGGCCAGACCGTCGTCCTCGCGCACGGTCGGTACCGCGACGATGTCCACGCCGAAGTTCAGGTCGCGCACCATGCGCCGGATCAGGGCGAGCTGCTGGGCGTCCTTCTGGCCGTACAGGGCCACGTCGGGGCGGGTGAGGTGCAGCAGCTTGGCGACGACGGTGAGCATGCCGTCGAAGTGGCCGGGCCGCGAGGCGCCCTCCAGGCGTTCGCCCATGGGGCCGGCGGTGATGCGGACCTGGGGCTCGCCGCCCGGGTAGACCTCCTCCACGGACGGCGCGAACACGGCGTCGGCGCCCGCCTGCTCGGCGATCTTGACGTCCGCCTCCAAGGTGCGCGGATAGCGGTCCAGGTCCTCGCCCGCGCCGAACTGCAGCGGGTTGACGAAGACGGTGACGACGACCTCACCGTCGCCGCCGGCGATCTGCCGGGCGGCGCGGATCAGGGTGGCGTGGCCCTCGTGCAGGGCTCCCATGGTCATCACGACGGCACGGCGGCCGTGACGCACGCGTGCGTGCAGCTCGTCGGCGGTGCGCAGCAGGGCTGTGGTCATCGGGCGTCCTCCGTTCCCGGGCGCCGGAGTCACCGGGCGACCCTCCTCCGCGTTCACCGGTGCCACCCGGTTCGTCGAGTGCCCCGTGCCTGCGGGTTCCACCCGGCTCGTCGCGTTCCCCGCGCGGGTCATCGGACGTCCCCTTCGCCGTCGTCGGGCCGGTCCGGGCCGTCCGGATCGTCGGAGCCGTGTGTGCCGCCGGTGGCCCCCGTGCCGGCCGCTCCGTCGGCGAGGACGCCCAGCAGGTCCTCGGCCAGTTCCGGCTTCAGCAGGCCGTGGGCGAGTGCGCGGTCGGCGGTGGCGCGTGCCATCGCCAGGTAGCCGGCGACGGTCTGAGGTGCGTGGCGGCGCAGCTCGGCCACATGGGCGGCGACCGTGCCCGCGTCCCCGCGCGCGACGGGGCCGGTGAGGGCCGCGTCGCCGGAGCGCAGGGCGTTGTCCAGGGCGGCGCCGAGCAGCGGGCCGAGCATCCGGTCGGGCGCCTCGACGCCGACCTCGCGCAGCAGCTCCATGGACTGGGCGACCAGTGTCACCAGGTGGTTGGCCCCGAGCGCGAGTGCCGCGTGGTACAGCGGCCGCATCTCCTCGGCGATCCACTCCGGTTCGCCGCCCATCTCGATGACCAGGGCCTCGGCGGCCAGCCGCAGCTCCTCGGGAGCGGTGACGCCGAAGGAGCAGCCGGCCAGCCGCTGCACGTCCACGGGTGTGCCGGTGAAGGTCATCGCCGGGTGCAGCGCCAGCGGCAGCGCGCCCGCGCGCAGGGCTGGGTCCAGCACCTTCGCGCCGTACCGCCCTGAGGTGTGCGCGAGCAGCTGCCCGGGCCGTACGGCGCCGGTCTCGGCGAGACCCGCGACGAGTCCGGGCAGGGTGTCGTCGGGGACGGTCAGGAGCACCAGCTCGGCCCGCTGCAGCACCTCGGCGGGCGGCAGCAGGGGCACACCGGGGAGCATCAGCTCGGCGCGGCGCCGGGAGGCGTCGGAGACCCCGGAGACGGCCACGGGGCGGTGCCCGGCGAGCTGGAGGGACGCGGCGAGCGCGGGGCCCACCCGGCCGGCGCCGACGACGCCGACGGCGAGCCGCGCGGGGCGGTCCCTGGGGTCTGGCTGTTGGCTTGTACTCACGCGACGGCGGCCTTCCCGTTCCAGTCCGCTCCGGGTACCGGACGATTTCTCGTCATGTTAACGCTATCCGTCCGTGAGGCGTTCGGTCGTCCACAGGCTGTGGGCTTCACCACGGCCGCCGGTACGGGAAATCGGGGTGCCCGTCCCGGCCGCCGCACGGGATGATCCGGAGCATGAGCGATACGGCGGAACAGGCGGAGCAGGACGTGCGGAAGGAGCCGGACCTGCTTGAGGAGCTGGAGGGACAGGACGTGCGGCAGCAGGACCGGGGCACGGACGAGGAGCGGCGCAAGCGGCTCCGTGAGCGGCGCATGAGCGCCTACCGGAGCGCGGAGCGTGTGCTCGCGCGCCCCGGATCCCTCGGCACGCTCCGGGAGCGGCTGTCGCTGCTGGAGCGCGCGGAGGACCTGTACGACCTCGACGAGGCGTCCGACATGTACGGCAACGGCATCGTCGAGGCCCTGGAGAGGAAGATCGCGGGGCTGCTCGGCACTGAGGCGGCGGCCTTCTTCCCGACCGGCACGATGGCCCAGCAGGTCGCGCTGCGCTGCTGGGCGGGCCGCACCGGCAACCCGGCCGTCGCGCTGCACGCCCTCTCCCACCCCGAGGTGCACGAACGGCACGCCCTCAGCCAGGTCAGCGGCCTGCGCCCGGTAGGGGTGACGAGAGAGCCCCGGCTGCCGACCGCCGAGGAGATACGGGGCCTCGACGAGCCCTTCGGGACGCTGATGCTCGAACTGCCCCTCAGGGACGCCGGATTCGTCCTGCCCTCCTGGGAGGAGCTGACCGCGGTGGTCGAAGCGGCGCGCGAACGCGACGCGGTGGTGCACTTCGACGGCGCGCGCCTGTGGGAGTCCACCGTGCACTTCGGACGCACGCTCACGGAGATCGCGGATCTCGCCGACAGCGTGTACGTGTCCTTCTACAAGTCCCTCGACGGCTACGGCGGCGCGGCGCTCGCCGGTCCGAAGGAGCTGGTTGAGGAGGCCAAGACCTGGCGGCACCGGTACGGCGGCATGGTGTTCCAGCAGTTCCCGACCGCCCTGTCGGTGCTGGCCGGTCTCGAACAGGAGCTGCCCCGCCTGCCCGAGTACGTACGGCACGCGCGCGTGGTGGCCGCCGCGCTCCGCGAGGGGTTCGCGGCGGCCGGGCTGCCCTGGGCGCGCGTGCACCCGCAGGTGCCGCACACCCATGACTTCCAGCTGTGGCTGCCGTACGACGCGGACGTGCTCGCCGAGGCGGCGGTACGCCAGGGGGAGCAGACCCGGAACATGCTGTTCTCCCGTCCCTGGGAGCGCGGCGGGCCGGGACTGGCCGTCACCGAGGTCAGCGTGCGCGCCGCGGGCCTGGAGTGGACGAAGGAGGACGTGAAGACCGCGGTCGCGGACTTCGTCGGACGGCTGGAGCCCGTCGGCCAGAGAGGCCCTGCCTAGGGTCGGGGCCCGTGCGGTCGGCGCCGGTGCAGCCACCGGGCCAGGGCCGGCCGCAGCCGCCCGCGCACCGGGCGGCCGGCGACCACCGCGCGGAAGCGCCGGTACTCGCGCAGCTCGCGCACGGCCTGCCAGTCGTTCAGGCCGGGCGCGGGCGGAAAGGGCTCGCCGTGCTGCCGGGCTCGGTAGGTGTCGAGGAGGTACTGCTGGGTGATGCTCATGGCTGTGCCGCCTTCTCGGGACGTGTGGGATCGGGCTCCGCGGCTGCCCCGGAGGCCCCAGGTTGCGCCGGTGGCCGGGCGAAGTCCCGTCGATTGACGGCCGTCGTCAATCGGGGCCGCGTTGTCGGTGGCGGCGTGCACCATGGGGGCATGAGCGTGCGCATCGACATCGCGGGGCTGCGGCCGGAGGGGATCGCCGTCGTTCCCTCTCCCCTGGCCGAGCTCGGCATGGCGCTGCACGCGCTGTCCGAGCCGGGGCACCACCCGGGCCTGCAGGGCTGGGCCACGGGGGTGACCGCCCGGCTCGACTCGCACTTGGCGGACCGCATGTGCGAGGCCGACTTCCTGTGGCGGACGACGTTCTCCGACCTGTTCATGCCGGTCGCGGGCGTCCCCGGCGGGAACGCGCTGCCGGGCCAGACCCTCGCCGAGGACCTGGACCTGCTCGACAAGCTGTCCGACGAGCAGTTCGTGGACGCGGCCCTGGAGTTCACCTGCGCCCTGCCCTACAGCGCTCCTGGCCCCGGCCCGCTCGCCGACGCCGCGCTGCGCCGCCGCGCCCTGGAGCTGGCCGCCGCGCGCGGGCCGGCGCAGGTGCGGTTCAGCGAGCGGCTGCTGAGTGACCCGCCCCGGATCCGGGCCTGGCTGCGCCAGTTCCTCCAGGACTGCGACGAGGCCTTCTTCGCGGAGACCTGGTCCCGGCTGCGCCACCAGCTCGCGGCGGACGCCCGCCACAAGACGGAGCTGCTGCGCCACAAGGGCCTGGCCGAGGCGCTCTCCGCGGTCTCGCCGGCGGTGGCACTGGACGAGGCGGCAGGCCGGATCACGGTCGACAAGCTCGGCGAGGGCCGTACGGCCACGGCGGACGGTGGCCTGCTGCTCATCCCGACCAGCCTGGGCTGGCCCCATCTGATGGTCCTGCACCGTCACGGCTGGCAGCCGGTGCTGCACTACCCGGTCGGTTCTCCGGAGCTCGCCGCCCCGCCCTCGGTGGAACAGCTGACCCTGCGGATGGCCGCGCTCTCCCACCCGGTGCGGATGCGGCTGTGCCGCAGCCTGGCCCGCAGCGCGTTCACCACCAGCGAGCTGACCCAGGTGCACGGCATGACCGCGCCCGAGATATCGCGGCACCTGGGCGTCCTGAAGAAGGCGGGCCTGGTCACCACCCGGCGCCGGGGCCGGTATGTCTACCACCAGCTGGACGTGGCCATGGTGGCCCGGCTGGGCAGCGACTTCCTGGAAGGGATACTCCGCTAGCCCCGCCGTCGGCCGGCCTCGCCGCCGGTCGAATGGTCCCCCGTCAGTCGAACCGGATGTGGCGGATGCTCACACCCGCCTGCCGCAGCCGGGTACGCACCCGGCCCTCCCGGTTGGGCCGCAGTGTCAGCCCGGCCAGCACCGCGATCCGGTCCGCGGTCCTCGACACGGTCGCGTGGTCCGTCCACAGGTGCTCGGCGAACTCCGGCTGGCGCAGCCGCTCGAGGCAGTGGTCGAGCTGCCGGACGGCCCAGCTCTCCCTGCGCGGCCCGGCGTTCTTCCCGGCCACGAACTGAAGGAGGTGCCCCGGACCGCGTTCGCGCAGCCGTCTCAGGACGGTCTCGCGCTCCGCGAGGAGGGTGAAGTGCCGTACGTCATGCCCCAGTTCGCGCAGCCGCCCGACGGTCTCGGCGAAGTAGCCGGAGTCGGTGACGGTCATGGGGACGATCACCACGCCGTCGTGCTTGGTCAGGGCCAGGTCGAGCACCTCGACCACGCCCTGCCGCCAGGACGCCAGGTCCTGGAAGTCGCCGCGCAGCCCGGGCGGCAACATGCGGCGCAGACCGAAGCCGGCGTGCTCGGGGTCGCAGATGACGCTGCCCGGAAGGCGGCGCTGGATCTCGTGTGCGGTCTGTGTCTTGCCGCCCCCGAAGGGGCCGTTGATCCACAGGAGCATGCGCAGACCTTACCGACGGCCGGCGTCCGCGGCAGCCGGGTCCCTTCCCTCAGCCGTGCCCGCCGGCCCGGACGAGGCCCGTCTCGTAGGCGAGGACCACCACCTGCACCCGGTCCCGCAGGCCCAGCTTGGTCAGGATGCGGCCCACGTGGGTCTTCACGGTCGCCTCGGAGAGCACCAGCCGGGCGGCGATCTCGCCGTTCGACAGGCCCTGCGCGACCAGCACCATGACCTCGCGTTCGCGCTCGGTGAGCCGCTGGAGCTCCTTGTGCTGGGGCTCCTTGCCGCCGGTGGGCAGCATCGGCGCGAACCGGTCGAGCAGACGGCGCGTGGTGGAGGGGGCGACGACGGCGTCGCCGCTGTGCACGGCACGGATCGCGGCGAGCAGATCGCCGGGCGGCACGTCCTTGAGCATGAACCCCGAGGCGCCCGCCTTCAGCCCCGAGAAGGCGTACTCGTCGAGGTCGAAGGTGGTCAGGATCAGCACCTTCGGCGGGTCCGGCTCCGAGCAGACGCGGCGGGTGGTCTCCACGCCGTCCAGCTTCGGCATGCGCACGTCCATCAGCACCACGTCGACCGCGGTCGCCCGCAGCACCTGAAGGGCCTCGACACCGTCGCCCGCCTCGGCGACGACCTCCATGTCCGGCTGGGCGGCGAGCACCATCCGGAATCCGGTGCGCAGCAGCACCTGGTCGTCGACGAGCATCACGCGGATCGTCATCGGGGTCCTCTTCCGTCTTTGGTTTCTGGTCGGCGAGTCGGGGTGTTCCGGTCGGCGGGTCAGGGGGCGTGACCGGTGTCGCAGTGGGGCGCGACAGGCGTCAACCGGGGCGTGCGCAGGACGTCAGTGCGCTGGTTTGAGCGGCAGCAGGGCACTGATGCGGAAGCCTCCACCAGGGCGCGGGCCCGCGTCCAGGGTGCCGCCGACCATGCCCACGCGTTCGCGCATGCCGATCAGTCCGTGGCCCTGCCCGTCGGCGCCGCCGTCCTCGTACAGCTCGTGCGGGGCGCCCTGGCCGTCGTCCTCGATGAGCAGGCCCAGGCCGTCGTCGAAGTAGACCAGGCGCACGCTCGCGCCCGCGTTCGGCCCTCCGTGCTTGCGGGTGTTGGTCAGGGCCTCCTGCACGATGCGGTACGCGGTCAGCTCGACGCCGCTGGGCAGCGGACGCGGGGTGCCCTCGATCCGGAAGTCGACGGGCAGTCCCGAACTCCGGCACTGCTCGACCAGCTCCTTGATCTGCTCGACGTCGGGTTGCGGCACGTACTCGCCGCCCTCCTGGTGCTCGCCGGTCCGCAGCACGCCGAGCAGGCGCCGCATCTCGGCGAGGGCCTGGCGGCCGGTGGAGGAGATGGTCTCCAGGGCCTTCTTGGCCTGGTCGGGCGCCGCGTCGAGGACGTAGGCGGCACCGTCGGCCTGCACCACCATCACCGACACGTTGTGCGCCACCACGTCGTGCAGCTCGCGCGCGATCCGGGCGCGCTCGGCGGCCACCGCGACCTTGGCCTGCGCCTCGCGCTCCTTCTCCAGGCGGGCGGCGCGCTCCTCCAGCTGCGCGAAGTAGGCGCGGCGGGTGCGCATGGAGTCGCCGAGCACCCAGGCCAGCGCGAACGGCACCGTCTGGAAGATCGCCACCGCGACCTGCCCGAGGGCGCTCGAGTCCGGCTGCGGCCAGCGGATCTGCGCCAGCGTAGCCGCGCACATCCCGCCGACCAGCGCGAACCGGGAGGCCCAGCGGGCCCCGATCGCGGCGACCGTGCAGACGATCACCAGCATGGCGAAGTCGGCCGCCGTCGTCTCGATGTCCAGCACCAGCTGCGCCACGCCGGTCGCCGCCGCCAGCAGCACCATCTTCTCGGGCATCCGGCGGCGCAGCGCGACGACCACGCACAGCACGACGGACACGGCCAGCGCCGCGCCCATCGATCCGTGGTGGTCAGGCGCCCCGTTGACGCTCGATACGCTCACGCCGGAGATCCCGAGCAGGACGAGGGCCCAGAAGCCGTCGACCCACATCGGGTGCCTGCGGAGGAAGTCATAGAGGCGCTGCACGTAACCCAGAGTAGGGAAACGTGATGGGTGCAGGGGTCAACCGGAGGGCCGATCCGTAACCGGCCCTCGTACTCCCCAAGGTGGAGGCAGTGATCACTTGTGCGCCTAGTCTGGCGGGGTGACGGACGGGACAGCGGGCGACCGCGCGGCGGGCGGGGCGGACCAGACGGCGGGCGAATGGCGCGGCTGGCGGGTGGCGGCCGAGGAGGCCCTGTACGGGCCGGACGGCTTCTACCGGCGCCCCGAGGGACCGGCCGGGCACTTCCGTACGTCCGTACACGCCTCGCGGCTGTTCGCGGCGGCCGTGGCGCGGCTGCTGTGCCGGGTCGACGAGGTGCTGGGGCGCCCGGCGGAGCTCGGCTTCGTCGACATGGCGGCCGGGCGGGGCGAGCTGGCCGCGGGGGTGCTCGCGGAACTGCCCGCGGAGGCGGCCTCCCGCGCGCGTGTGTACGCCGTCGAGATCGCCGGCCGCCCGGCCGGGCTCGACGACCGGATCGAGTGGCTGAGCGAACCCCCGGAGGGGATCACCGGGCTGCTGTTCGCCAACGAGTGGCTGGACAACGTGCCGGTGGAGGTGGCCGAGGTGGACGCGGCGGGCGTGGCCCGGCACGTCCTCGTCCGGCGGGACGGCACCGAACGTCTCGGGGAGCCGGTGACGGGGGCGGAGGCCGCGTGGCTGGCACGCTGGTGGCCGCTGGCACCCGAGCCGGGCCTGCGCGCGGAGATCGGGCTGCCCAGGGACGCCGCCTGGGCCGCCGCGGTGTCCCGGGTGGAGCGTGGCCTCGCCGTCGCCGTCGACTACGCGCACCCGGTCGGGGCCCGACCGCCCTTCGGGACGCTCACCGGGTTCCGGGAGGGACGGGAGACGACGCCTGTGCCGGACGGGTCCTGCGACATCACGGCGCACGTCGCCCTGGACGCGTGCGCTGTCGCGCTCCCCGGCGCACGCCTGTGCACCCAGCGCGAGGCGCTGCGCGCCCTGGGGGTCACCGGCGCACGACCTCCACTCGCCCTCGCCTCCACGCACCCCTCGGACTACGTACGCGCCCTCGCGAGCGCCGGCGAGGCCGCCGAGCTCACCGCGGCGGGCGGCCTCGGAGACTTCGGCTGGCTGCTCCAGCCGGTCGGGATCACCGACCCGCTTTCCGGATGAGCGTCCCGGTCCGCCCTACTTGTCGATGTCCCCGACCACGAAGAACATCGACCCCAGGATCGCCACCATGTCCGCCACCAGCGTCCCCGGCAGCAGCTCGGTCAGGGCCTGGATGTTGTTGTACGAAGCGGAGCGCAGCTTCAGCCGGTACGGGGTCTTGTCACCCTTGCTGACCAGGTAGTAGCCGTTGATGCCGAGGGGGTTCTCGGTCCACGCGTACGTGTGCCCCTCGGGCGCCTTGAGGACCTTCGGCAGCCGCTGGTTGATCGGGCCGGGCGGCAGCTCGGCCAGCCGGTCCAGGCAGGCGTCGGCGAGGTCGAGCGCGTTGTGGGTCTGCTCCAGCAGGCACTCGAACCGGGCCAGGCAGTCGCCCTCCTGCCGGGTCACCACCTTGAGCGTGTCCTGCAGCTCCCCGTACGCGAGATACGGCTCGTCGCGGCGCAGGTCGAAGTCGACGCCCGAGGCGCGCGCGATCGGACCGCTCACACCGTAGGCGTGCACGGTCTGCGGCGAGAGCCCACCCACGCCCCGCGTGCGCCCCCGGAAGATCTCGTTGCCGAGCACCAGGTCGTCGAAGACGTCCATGCGCGAACGCACGGCGGCGACGGCGGCACGCGCGCGCGTGGACCACCCGGCCGGCAGGTCCTCCTTCAGCCCGCCGACCCGGTTGAACATGTAGTGCATCCGGCCGCCGGAGACCTCCTCCATGACGTTCTGGAGGACCTCCCGCTCGCGGAAGGCGTAGAAGACCGGTGTGATGCCGCCCAGCTCCAGCGGATAGGAGCCGAGGAACATCAGGTGGTTGAGCACCCGGTTCAGCTCCGCGAGGAGCGTGCGTGTCCACACCGCGCGCGCGGGGACCTCCATGCCGAGCATCCGCTCCACGGCCAGGACCACGCCCAGCTCGTTGGAGAACGCCGACAGCCAGTCGTGCCGGTTGGCGAGCATGATGATCTGGCGGTAGTCCCGCGCCTCGAACAGCTTCTCCGCACCGCGGTGCATGTAGCCGATCACCGGCTCCGCGCGCGTGATGCGCTCGCCGTCCAGCAGCAGCTTCAGCCGCAGCACGCCGTGCGTGGACGGGTGCTGCGGCCCGATGTTGAGCACCATGTCGGTGCTCTCCGCGGCGCCGCCGATCCCGACCATGGTCTCCGTCGTAGGAGTCATGGACACAGTCTCTCGTACGTACGCTTGCCGCATGGAGACGGGGAGCCTGGGCGACGAGCGGGCTGCGGAGGACGAGCCCGCGTGGACCGCACTGCCACCGGGGCTGCTGCGCATGCGCCGACTGCTGCTGGTGGTGTGGGCGGGCCTGGCCGCCGTGGCCGTGGGGGTGCTGCTCGGCGCCCTGGCCGGTCCCGCCTGGTCGGCGTTCGCGCTGCTGCCGCTGGGGCTGATGGCCTGGTGCTGGGTGCTGCTGGGCCGCAACTGGCGCTCCTGGCGCTACGCCGAGCGCGCCGACGACCTGTTGATCAGCCGGGGCGTGCTGTGGCGCGAGGAGACCGTCGTGCCGTACGGGCGGATGCAGCTGGTCGAGGTCACCTCGGGGCCCGTCGAGCGGCACTTCGGGCTGGCCACCGTACAGCTGCACACGGCGGCCGCCGCCACCGACGCGACCATCCCGGGCCTCGACCCGGCCGAGGCGGAACGGCTGCGCGACCGGCTCACCCGGCTCGGCGAGGCGCGATCGGCGGGGCTGTGACGGCGGCCGGGGGCGACGGGGCCGCCGGCGGTGACGCCGAGGCCCTGGGCAAGGACGATCCTGCCGTGACCGAGCGGCGGCTGCACCCCGTGACGCCGCTCAGGCGCGCGTGGGCGCCGGTCGCCGTGCTCGCCGGGTGGGCGGCGCACGACCCCAGCCAGACCCAGCAGCAGCTGACGAGACTGACGACGACCATGCTGCTGATCGGGCTCGCGGTGCTCCTGCCGGCGGCCGCCCTGTACGGCTTCCTGTCCTGGTGGTTCACGCACTTCGCGGTGACCGACACCGAACTGCGCATACGCACCGGCCTGTTGTTCCGCCGCACCGCGCACATCCGGCTGGAGCGCATCCAGGCCGTCGACGTCACCCGGCCGCTGCTCGCGCGGGTCGCGGGCGTGGCCAAGCTGAGGCTGGACGTCATAGGCACGGACAAGAAGGACGAACTCGCCTTCCTCGGCGAGGACGAGGCCCGCGCCCTGCGCGCCGAACTGCTCGCGCGCGCCGCCGGTTTCGCCCCCGAGACCGCGCACGAGGTCGGCGAGGCACCCGCGCGGCAGCTCGTCCGCGTACCCGCGCGCGTGATCGCGGCCTCTCTGCTGCTGATCGGCGCGACCTGGGGCTCGCTGGTCACCGCCCTCGTCGTACCACCGCTGGTGTGGCTGGGCACCCACAGCCTGTGGACGGTGCTGGCGGCGGCGTTGCCGCTGTTCGGCGGGGCCGTGACGAGCAGCGCGGGACGCTTCGTCGGCGCCTACGACTGGACGGTGAGCGAGTCGCCCGACGGGCTGCGCATCGACCGGGGCCTGCTCGACCGCACGCACGAGACGGTGCCGCCGGGGCGGGTGCAGACCGTGCGGATCGTGGAGCCGCTGCTGTGGCGGCGGCTCGGCTGGGTGCGGGTGGAGCTGGACGTGGCCGGGTCGTCGAACTCCGTGCTGCTGCCGGTCGCCCCGCGCGAGATCGCCGAGTCGGTGATCTCGCGGGTACTGCCGGGGGTGGCGGTGCCGGAGGTGTCCTCCCTGGCACGGCCTCCGCGGCGCGCCCGGTGGTGCACGCCGGTGTGGTGGCGCGGGCACGGGATCGCCGTCACCGACACGGTGTTCGCCGCCCGGCACGGGCTGCTGCGACGCCGGCTCGCGCTCGTCCCGCACGCCAAGGTGCAGAGCGTACGGCTCACGCAGGGGCCCTGGAAGCGGGCGTGGAGGGTCGCCGACGTGCACGTGGACACGGGCGCGAACAAGACCGTGACGGCACGGCTGCGGGACGCCGGGGAGGCGGCGCGGCTGCTCCGGGCGCAGGCGGAACGGTCACGGACCGGGCGGCGCGGGGCCCGGCCGGACCGGTGGATGGTCTGAGACCCGGCTCTCCGGGCAACGGCGAGCGTCTCGGCGGGCAGCGGTAAGGGGCGTGGCCCAGGTGCCACGCCCCTTGCATCGCCGCGTTGTTCGGTTCTCCGCGTACCGTCCTGCCTCAGGACGCCGCGGTGCGCAGACCCTGTACGTCGATCTGCTCCGTCTCGTCGTGGGCCGTCAGGTCGATGACCTGACCCACGCCATGGGCGTCGGGACCGGCCTGCTTGTACTGCGACTCGGACTCGGCCTTGTGCAGGGCGAGGGCCTCCTGGCCCACGACGTCGGCCAGATCCTCGTTCTGGACGGCCTCCAGGGCGGTGGTCGGCGCCCCCTTCTTCGCGCCGAAGAAGTCGAACCCGCCTTCGACCACCGGGCGTCGCGCGGGCGTGGCCGGTACGACGGCCACCGCGATCGGCACGGTGAAGTGGCCGGCGGGCTGCTGCGCGGGCCTGCCCGACGCGGGCACCACGGCCGATGCGGGCGCCGCGGGCGCCTGGACCGCCTCGGGCGTCGCCGTCGTCGTCTCGTCCGTCGTCGTTGTCCTGGCCGTCGTCGCCGTCTCCGCGGACTGCGGCGATGCGGGCGTCGTGGCCGGCCGGGCCGACTCGTCCGCCTCGCCCGACTCGGCGGTCACGCCCGGCCTGCGCTCGCCCGTCTCGGTCGTCGGGGTGGCGGCCGCGTGCTCGTGCGCGTCGGCCGCCTCCGGCTGCCCCTGCGGTTCGTCCTCCCGCGCGGGGCCCGCCCCGGCGTCGGCGGCCGTGTCGGCGGGGGCTTCCTTCGCAGGCTCGGCGGCCGCGTCCAACCGCGCCAGCGCGGTCATGGCCCGCAGAAAGAGTGCGGAACCCTCCGGGGAGAACACGGCGGGAGTCACGGCCGCCGGCTTCTCCTCCGCTGTTTTCACGGCCTCCGTGGCCTCGGCGCCGACGGCCTCGGTGTCCTTCGCCTCGGTGCCTTCGGGCTCGGGGGCGGTGGACGCGGCCTCCCGGTCGGCGGCGGCGGCCGGCAGCGCACGGGCACCGGGGCCGGCCTCCAGCTCCAGCAGGCGGCGGCCCTCCAGCGCGCTGGCGCGCTCGGTCTCCGCCGTGGCGTACCGGCGCAGCAGGGCCGCGTGCTCGTTGCGCAGCCCCGCCAGCTCAGTGCGCTTGGCCCGCAGCTTGCGCTCGAGGCGGACGCGGAGTTCGCGCGACTCCTCCAGGTCGGACTCGAGTTCGGCGACGCGTTCCTCGAAGCGCCACTCGTCGCTCGCCCGCGCGCGCGTGAGGTCGGCGACCTTGCGGCCGGCCTGTGCGTCCCAGCGGCGCATGACGATCGCACCGGTGACCGCGGTCAGCGCGGCGGCCGCGGCGAGGGGCCGCAGCACCGCCGGTGCCGTGAAAACCCAGGGACCCAGGGCGCAGACGAGGGAGACGCCGGCGATCGCCGAAGGAGGCAGCAGCCTGTGCAGGGGTGGGGAATGGCGGTGACGTCCACGTGGCATGGCCAGAAACTTACCGCGCGTAGGCGAATCGTGGTGGGCCGCCCCGCAAAAAGACGGCCATACCGAAACCTTCACGCCGCATCGGGACTTCCGGCCGACTACGCGGCCGAGTTCCGCCCCTGGATTCGCCGGGATCGCGGCCCATTTCCCACCCTTCTCCGCAGGCCGTCATCCGGCCTTCTCCCAGAGCCCGCACATCTGCTTTCAAGATCATTTCAGCGGTCGCTCAGCCGCCCGCTGAGCCACTGCAGCATGGCCGGGATCTCGCGCTTCCAGGTGTTGAAGTTGTGGCCGCCGCTGTCCAGGATGATCGAGGCGATACGGGTCTTGTTCGTCGCCTTGACGGCGTCTATGAACTTGAGCGTGGACCGGTAGTCACTCTCGCCGTGCCTGCTGCTCGTGACGAGCAGTGAAGTGTCCGGAGCACGAAGGTGCTTGATGCTCCACATCAGATCGGCGCGATTCTTCAGATTCTTGTTCCCGTGGAAGAGATCCCCGGTGGTCGGGTCGGTCGCCGCCTTGTAGTACGGCGACAGGCCCGCGCCCGCCGCGTACACGTCGGGATGGTGCATGGCGAGTTTCACGGCGCAGTAACCGCCCGTGGAATCACCGGCGATGCCCCAGCTGCCCGGCTTCTTTCCGACCCGGTAGTGAGCGAGGATCGCGTCGGGAAGATCCTTGGCGAAGAACGACTCGGTCTGCGGGCCGCCCGGGATGTCCACGCACTCCGTGTCGCGCGGCGGCGCCACGGTCGGCCGCAGCATCACCAGGATCATCGGCTGCATCCGCCCGTTCTTGGCCAGCTCCAGCGCCGTGCGCGGGTAGTTGAGCTTGCTGACGAGCGACTGGGCGATGCCGGGATAGCCGGTGAGGACGACGGTCGCGGGGAAGGTGCGGGTGCGGTACTGAGGCTGGAAGTACTCCGGCGGCAGGTATATGAACGCGGACGAGGCGATGTGGGTCGTGCGGCCCACGATGTCGACCTTCTGGATCTGGCCGGCCGCCTGCGGCCGGGATCCACCGGTCACGTTCATCTGCTGCATGCCGACCACCTGGATCGGGCCGCCGGTGCCGCCGTTCGCCGAGTGGTCGACGACGACACCCTGGTCGGTCTCCTGTCCGAACAGGTCCGCCCAGCTGGCGTAGAAGCCGAAGGCCTGGTTGGCGGCGAGGCCGACGCAGGCGAAGATCGCCGTCTGCGTGGCCAGCAGGATGCCGACGCGTCCGCTGACGGCCCGCCAGTCGCGGCGTGCCAGACGCGGCCACAGCCACACCGTGGCGACGAACAGCAGCACGGCCAGCGCGACCGCCAGTACCAGCACTTTTTTGCTCGTGAGACCCATGGGCTCTTTCCTGCCTGCACTTCCCGCCGGGGCCGCCGACGCATCCTTGGCGAAGGCTTGCCCCGGGCTTTCCCTGGCCTTTGACCCGGTTTTCCGGTGGGGAGTGAACCTCCCTCCCCCAGACACCGTCCTAGAGGGCGCAATGTCGCCGGATGCTCGGATCGGCACCGGATTCAAGGTCTCTCGCAGAACTACGGGATGCGATGTCTGTCAGGATAGATGGGGAAATGTCGGGCGAGGTTCCGAGTCGTTCGAGCCGGATGCACCGCATACTCCGCGGCCCGCGCCCCGAGGCCGTCCCCGCCCTCATCGGCAGGGCCTGCGCCGTCGTGGGCCTCCTGAACATTGCCGCGGGCGTGTTCCCGCGCTTCCGGCACAGCCGGATGCACGCCATCGCCGAGGTGCTGCCCGGCTCCTTCGGCCCGTTCGCCGCGGCCCTGTCCCTCAGCGCGGGTGTGCTGTTGCTGCTGCTCGCGCACGGGCTGAGGCGGCGCAAACGGCGGGCGTGGCGCGCCGCCGTGGCGCTGCTGCCGGCGGGCGCGGCGGCCCAGTTCGTCTACCGGCACTCGCTGGTGGGCGTGATCATCTCGCTCGCGCTGCTGGCGCCGCTGCTGGTCCACCGCAAGGAGTTCGCGGCCCTGCCGGACCCGCGCAGCCGGTGGCGGGCGCTCGCCAACTTCGTCCTCATGAGCGCCGGTTCGCTGGCGCTGGGCATGCTCATCGTGAGCGTCCACGGGCACCGCATGGTCGGGAACCCGAGCGTTGCCGACCGGTTGACCCATGTCGTCTACGGCCTGTTCGGTTTCGAGGGCCCGCTCGACTACCGGGGCAACACCTCCTGGACCGTCGCCTTCTCCCTCGGCGCCCTCGGCTGGATCACCGCGGCCACCACGATCTACCTGGCGTTCCGCCCCGAGCACCCGGCCGCGCGTCTGACCGAGGAGGACGAGAGCAGGCTGCGCGCCCTGCTGGCCAAGCACGGCGGCCGGGACTCCCTCGGCCACTTCGCGCTGCGCCGCGACAAGGCGGTCGTGTTCTCCCCCAGCGGCAAGGCGGCGGTGACGTACCGGGTCGTCTCCGGCGTGATGCTCGCCAGCGGTGACCCGATCGGCGACGTCGAGGCCTGGCCGGGCGCCATCGAGCGATTCATGGACGAGGCCAAGGCCCACTCCTGGACGCCCGCCGTGATGGGCTGCTCCGAGACCGGCGGCGAGGTGTGGACCCGGGAGACCGGCCTGGACGCCCTGGAACTGGGCGACGAGGCGGTGGTCGACGTCGCGGATTTCTCGCTCGCCGGACGCGCGATGCGCAACGTCCGCCAGATGGTCAAGCGCATCGAACGGGCCGGCTACGAAACGCGGGTGCGGCGCATCCGTGACCTCGGTGACGCCGAACTGGAGCGCATCCGGCGCGCCGCCGAGGACTGGCGCGGCACCGACACCGAGCGGGGCTTCTCCATGGCCCTCGGCCGCATCGGCGACCCCTCCGACGGCGACTGTCTCATAGCGACCGCACACAAGCAGGACGACGAGCCGGGTGAGTACGGCGACCTGAAGGCGATCCTGCACTTCGTCCCCTGGGGCGAGGACGGCGTCTCGCTGGACCTGATGCGCCGGGACCGCTCGGCCGACCCCGGCATGAACGAGCTGCTCATCGTGGCGGCGCTCCAGGCCGCCCCGAAGCTCGGCATCACCCGTATCTCGCTGAACTTCGCGATGTTCCGCTCCGCGCTGGCGCGCGGCGAGAAGATCGGCGCGGGTCCGGTGCTGCGTGCCTGGCGCGGGCTGCTCGTGTTCCTCTCGCGCTGGTTCCAGATCGAGTCGCTGTACAAGTTCAACGCCAAGTTCCAGCCCCGCTGGGAGCCGAGGTTCGTCGTCTACCGCGCCTCCGCCGACCTGCCCCGCATCGGTTTCGCCGCCATGCAGGCGGAGGGCTTCGTCAACCTCGCCCTGCCGGTGCCGCGCTTCCTGCGCCGGCGCCGGACCGCCCAGCGCCCCTGCGCCCACGCGGTCGCGGAGCGCGACATGCGCGCGGCCTGACCCCGAACAGGCCCGGGAGACCCCTGCCCCTCCAGCCCAGGCGGTTCTCTCGGGCCCCCGGCCCGGCGCTCGGCGCGCAGCCGTCCCTCCCCCGGGAGCGGACGAGCGGACCCTCGTGCGCGCCGGGCGTCGCGGGCGCCCCTCTGCCCCCACCCCTGCGGCCGGCGACCTCGCCGCGGGGCCAGGGGGCGCCGGTCGGGCTGCGGACGTTGCGGAAGCGTCCTGGGCCTACGCTGAACGTATGAGCAACCAGTTCGGGCGCGGCCGAGTGGCGGGCCTTCCGGCATGGGACCGCTGTGCGGTCATGGGGGTCGTGAACGTGACCCCCGACTCCTTCTCCGACGGCGGCCGCTGGTTCGACACGACCATCGCCGTCAAGCACGGGCTCGACCTTGTCGCACAGGGCGCCGACCTGGTCGACGTCGGTGGCGAGTCCACCCGCCCCGGCGCCACCCGTGTCGACGAGGACGAGGAGCTCCGGCGGGTCATCCCGGTCGTGCGCGCACTGGCCGCCGAGGGCGTCACGATCTCCGTCGACACCATGCGCGCCCGTGTCGCCGAGCAGGCGCTCGCGGCCGGCGCCGCCCTCGTGAACGACGTCAGCGGCGGCCTGGCCGACCCCGCCATGATCCCCGTGGTGGCCGACGCGGGCGCTCCGTTCGTCGTCATGCACTGGCGCGGCTTCCTTCAGGGCGGCAATGTGCAGGGCGTGTACGCGGACGTCGTCACCGAGGTCGTCGACGAGCTGCACGCGCGCGTGGAGGCCGTTCTGGACGGCGGCATCGCCCCCGACCGCATCGTGCTCGACCCCGGACTCGGCTTCTCCAAAGAGGCCGGACACGACCTGGAGCTCCTGGCCCACCTCGACCGTCTGCTGGGCCTCGGCCACCCCGTGCTGGTCGCCGCCTCCCGCAAGCGGTTCCTCGGCCGGGTGCTGGCCGGCCCCGAGGGCGCGCCCCCGCCCGCGCGGGAGCGCGACGCCGCCACCGCCGCAGTCTCCGCGCTCGCGGCGCACGCCGGCGCGTGGGCGGTGCGTGTCCACGAGGTGCGCGCGACCGCGGACGCGGTGCGGGTCGCGCACGCCGTGGAACAGGCGCGCGGCCACGGAAACGCCCCGGCCGGTGACAGGGGAGCCCGGACTCCCTGCCGCTCGTCCGAAGGAGCCCGGTGAGCGCCCCCCACACCGACGTCGAGCAGGTCGAGGCCGCCAACACCGCCTTCTACGAGGCACTGGAGCAGGGCGACTTCGAGGAGCTGTCCTCGCTCTGGCTCACCCCGTCCGACCTGGGCGTCGACGAGGAGTACCACGACCCGGCCGACTCCGGGGTGGTCTCCTGCGTGCACCCCGGCTGGCCGGTTCTCACCGGCCGGGGCGAGGTCCTGCGCTCCTACGCGCTGATCATGGCGAACACCGACTACATCCAGTTTTTCCTCACCGACGTGCACGTCTCGGTCACCGGTGACACCGCCCTGGTGACCTGCACCGAGAACATCCTCAGCGGTGGCCCCGCCCCCGACGACGACGGCGAGCTCGGCCCGCTGGTCGGCCAGCTCGTCGTCGCCACCAATGTGTTCCGGCGCACACCGCTCGGCTGGAAGCTCTGGTCCCACCACGCCTCGCCTGTTCTGGCCGAAAACGACGAGGAGGACGGGACCTCGGACGACGACACACCCGCCTGAGTGGGTAGGGGACCCGGGAAGGAACGCCCGCGGGCGCCGGAAGTGGCGGGAATCACGGGCGCGGCGCCACGGGCGGCCCCCGAACCGTGAGCAGCCGGGTTCTCCAGGGGAAACGCAAGGTGAAACATCCCCGTCCCGGCCCGCGGCTCCGCGCACGAGGCCCGGCGCTGTCAGTGTTCGCAGGTAGATTCGTTGACACCGGTGTGCCGCCCGCACGCGGCAGGAACCGGCCGTCACCGACGATTGCAGGAGTGATTCGCGTGGATCGTGTCGCGCTGCGCGGCCTGAAGGCTCGCGGGCACCACGGTGTCTTCCCCAAGGAGCGCGAGGAGGGCCAGACCTTCCTGGTGGACCTCGTCCTGGGCGTGGACGTCCGGCAGGCCGCGGCCGACGACGACCTGGCGAAGACCGTGCACTACGGCATCGTGGCCGAGGAGGTCGTCGCCGTGGTGGAGGGCGAGCCGGTGAACCTCATCGAGACGCTCGCCGAGCGCATCGCCCAGGTGTGCCTGAAGCACGAGGGAGTCCAGGAGGTCGAGGTCTGCGTCCACAAGCCGGACGCGCCGATCACGGTCCCCTTCGACGACGTGACCGTCACCATCACCCGGAGCCGAGTATGACCGCACCATTCGCCCAGGGTCCCGTCGACCCGACCGTCCAGCCGGTGCCCGCCTCCGTCGTCGAGAAGGTCGACGCCGCCGACACCACCCTCCAGAACCCGAAACGGGCCGTGATCTCCCTCGGCTCCAACCTCGGCAACCGCCTGGAGACCCTCCAGGGCGCCATCGACGCCCTGGAGGACACCCCCGGCGTGCGCATCAAGGCGGTCTCCCCCGTCTACGAGACGGAGCCGTGGGGCGTCGAGCCCGGCACCCAGCCGTCGTACTTCAACGCGGTGGTGGTCCTGAAGACGACGCTGCCGCCGTCCTCCCTCCTGGAGCGCGCCCACGCCATCGAGGAGGCCTTCAGCCGGGTCCGGGACGAGCGCTGGGGACCGCGCACCATCGACGTCGACATCGTCGCCTACGCCGATGTCGTCTCCGACGACCCGCGTCTCACGCTCCCTCACCCGCGCGCCCACCAACGCGCCTTCGTCCTCGCCCCGTGGCACGACGTGGAACCCGAGGCCCAGCTGCCGGGCGTCGGCCCCGTGGCCGGCCTGCTGACCGGTGTCACCCGCGCGGGTGTGGAACCGCGAGCGGACCTGGAACTCCGGCTGCCCGAGTAGTCGTTAAGGTCGAGAAAGATCCAGACGACGTAGGCACGACCGGACCCGCGAGCGGGCCGGGACGAGCCGCTCATGCCCGACCACGGTCCGGGGGAGCTGAAGGGACACCGTGAAAGAGCTGCACATCAGGGTGCTGATCGGCGTGTTCGTCGTCGCCGGGGTGCTGTCCTGGGCGGCCGCCCGCCTGTGGAACGGGGTGGGGACACTGCCCAGCGTCCCGCTGGCCGCCCCCATCGTCCTCGCCCTGATCGCCGTGGTCCTGCTGTCCACGGCGCTCTCGCTGCGCGCCCGGCTCAAGGCCCAGCGCGAACGCCGCCCCGGTGCCAAGGGCGTCGACCCGCTGATGGCCGCCCGCGCGGTGGTCTTCGGCCAGGCGAGCGCCCTGGTCGCCGCCCTCGTCGCCGGCATGTACGGCGGCACGGGCGTCTTCCTTCTGGAGCTCCTCGACATCCCCGCCCGCCGCGACCAGGCCATCTACGCCGGCTTCTCGGTCGTGGCGGGCATCGCGGTGATAGTGGCGGCCCTGTTTCTGGAACGCGTCTGCAGACTCCCCGAGGACGACGACCAGAACCACTCGGGGGCAGAGCCGGTGGCCTGAGCCCACCGGCCGCGTCCTGGCCGCGTCAGTGCGCCATGATGAGGCTCATCGCCTCGTTCCGCGTCGCCGCGTCCCGCAGCTGACCGCGCACCGCCGAGGTGATGGTCTTGGCTCCGGGCTTGCGGATGCCCCGCATCGACATGCACATGTGCTCGCACTCCACCACGACGATCACGCCCCGCGGCTCCAGGATCTCCATCAGCGAGTCGGCGATCTGCGTGGTCAGCCGTTCCTGCACCTGCGGGCGGCGGGCGTAGACGTCCACGAGCCGGGCCAGCTTGGACAGACCGGTGATCTTCCCGCTGGTGGACGGGATGTAGCCGACGTGAGCGACCCCCCGGAACGGGACGAGATGATGCTCACAGGTCGAGTACACCTCGATGTCCTTCACGAGCACCATCTCGTCGTGGCCGAGGTCGAACGTCGTCGTCAGGACGTCCTCGGGCTGCTGCCACAGCCCCGCGAATATCTCCTTGTACGCCCGCGCCACCCGCGCCGGTGTGTCGCGCAGGCCCTCGCGGTCCGGGTCCTCGCCGACCGCGATGAGGAGTTCGCGTACGGCGTTCTCGGCACGCTTCTCGTCGAACTCGCCGATGGTGCTCTCGCCGTCCAGCGCCACGGGGTCGGTCATGTGAAGCCTCGTTCCTGTGTGTCTCAACCTGCGGACATGCGAAATGCCGCGCCCCCAGGCTAGAACCTGGGGGACGCGGCATACATTCCGGGGCCGCGCGGGACCGGTGAGGTCCCGCAGGGCTCTCCGTCAGTTGTCCGGACGCTCCTCCGGGGTCTGCTCCGTCGCCGGGGCGGGCTCCGTGGCGGTGGACTTCACCGTGCTGATCGCCGCCGCCGCGCCGTTCGCCCCGTTGGTCAGGGCGAGCTCCTTCGGGGAGAGCACCGGCGGACGGGTGGACGGGGTACGGCGGGAGGAGCCGGTCCAGGCGGGCCGCGGCGGGCGCTTGACGATCGGCGCGAAGATCTCGGCGATCTCCTCCTTGCCCAGGGTCTCCTTCTCCAGGAGGGCCAGGACGAGGTTGTCGAGGACGTCGCGGTTCTCGACCAGGATCTCCCAGGCCTCGTTGTGCGCGTTCTCGATGAGCTTCTTGACTTCCTCGTCCACCAGCGCGGCGACCTCTTCCGAGTAGTCACGCTGGTGAGCCATCTCACGTCCGAGGAACGGCTCGGTGTTGTCGCCGCCGAACTTGATGGCGCCGAGACGCTCGGTCATGCCGTACTGCGTGACCATGGCCCGGGCCGTGGTCGTGGCCTTCTCGATGTCGTTGGCCGCGCCCGTGGTCGGGTCGTGGAAGACCAGCTCCTCGGCCGCGCGGCCGCCCAGCATGTAGGCCAGCTGGTCCAGCATCTCGTTGCGCGTGGTCGAGTACTTGTCCTCGTCCGGGAGCACCATCGTGTAGCCGAGGGCCCGGCCGCGGGACAGGATCGTGATCTTGTGGACCGGGTCGGAGTTCGGCGAGGCCGCCGCGACCAGGGCGTGACCGCCCTCGTGGTACGCGGTGATCTTCTTCTCCTTGTCCGACATGATCCGGGTCCGCTTCTGCGGGCCGGCGACCACGCGGTCGATCGCCTCGTCCAGCATCTTGTTGTCGATCAGCTTCTGGTCGCTGCGGGCCGTGAGCAGCGCGGCCTCGTTCAGGACGTTGGACAGATCGGCGCCGGTGAAGCCGGGGGTGCGGCGGGCGACGGCGGACAGGTCCACGTCGTGCGCGACCGGCTTGCCCTTCTGGTGGACCTTGAGGATCTCCAGGCGGCCCTGCATGTCCGGGCGGTCGACGGCGATCTGGCGGTCGAAGCGGCCGGGACGCAGGAGGGCCGGGTCGAGGATGTCGGGACGGTTCGTGGCGGCGATGAGGATCACACCGCCCTTGACGTCGAAGCCGTCCATCTCGACGAGCAGCTGGTTCAGTGTCTGCTCGCGCTCGTCGTGACCGCCGCCGAGGCCGGCACCGCGGTGGCGGCCGACGGCGTCGATCTCGTCGACGAAGACGATCGCCGGGGCGTTCGCCTTGGCCTGCTCGAACAGGTCACGGACCCGGGAGGCACCGACACCGACGAACATCTCGACGAAGTCGGAACCGGAGATCGAGTAGAAGGGGACCCCAGCCTCGCCGGCCACCGCGCGCGCCAGCAGGGTCTTGCCGGTGCCGGGCGGGCCGTAGAGCAGGACGCCCTTGGGGATCTTGGCCCCGACGGCCTGGAACTTGGCCGGCTCCTGGAGGAACTCCTTGATCTCGTGGAGCTCCTCGACGGCCTCGTCGGCACCCGCGACGTCCGCGAAGGTCGTCTTGGGGGTGTCCTTGGTGATGAGCTTGGCCTTGGACTTGCCGAAGTTCATGACCCGGGAGCCGCCGCCCTGCATCTGGTTCATCAGGAACAGGAAGACGACCACGATGAGGACGAAGGGGAGCAGCGAGAGCAGGACGCCGACGAACGGGTTCTGCTTGGACGGCGAGACCGTGTAGCCGTCCGGGATCTGCTTGTGCTGGTACTTGTCCTGCAGCGTGTTGGCGATGTTGACGCCCTGGTCGCCGATGTAGCTCGCCTGGATCTTCGAGCTGCCGGAGACCTTCTGGCCGTCCTTGAGCTCGACCTTGATGGTCTGCTCGTCGCCGGTGGTCAGCTTGGCCTGCTGGACCCGGTTGTCATTGATCGCGGCTACGACCTGGCCTGTGTCCACCGTCTTGTAGCCGCCGGACGAGCCGACGACCTGCATCAACACGACCACGGCAAGGACGGCCAGCACGATCCACATGACCGGCCCACGGAAGTATCGCTTCACGTCCATCCATACGGAGCGGTGCCGCCCCGTCCCTCCTGCCATAGTGAGTTTGATAAGACAGTTCTTCTGACGGTACCCCAGCATGGTGGCTCGAAGCCGCACAGGAGAGCTGGCGTACCCGTCTGCATGCTCCAACGCCTCCGGTGCCCCGGGGGTTCCCGATCACCGTACGGCGCCGCGGACCGCGGGGGTCAGCCGCCGTAGACGTGGGGGGCGAGCGTACCGACGAACGGCAGGTTGCGGTACTTCTCGGCGTAGTCCAGCCCGTAGCCGACGACGAACTCGTTGGGGATGTCGAAGCCGACCCACTCCACGTCGATGGCGACCTTGGCGGCGTCCGGCTTGCGCAGCAGCGTGCACACCTTGAGGGACGCGGGCTCGCGGGAGCCGAGGTTGTTGATCAGCCAGGACAGGGTCAGGCCGGAGTCGATGATGTCCTCGACGATCAGGACGTGCTTGCCCTTGATGTCGGTGTCGAGGTCCTTGAGGATCCGCACCACGCCGGAGGACTGGGTGCCCGCGCCGTAGGAGGACACGGCCATCCAGTCCATGGTGACGGGGGTCGACAGGGCCCGGGCCAGGTCGGCCATGACCATGACCGCGCCCTTGAGGACGCCGACGATCAGCAGGTCCTTGTCCGCGTACTCCGCGTCGATCTTCGCGGCCAGCTCGGCCAGCTTGGCGTCGATCTCTTCCTTGGTGATGAGTACCTGCTGGAGGTCGGCACCCATGTCTTTCGCGTCCACCCGCATCACTTTCGGTCGGTCGTCCCACCGGCTGCTCCGGTCTCCCCCGAGAGGGAGGCCGGCGCCTTCCCGAGGGGGAAGGATTCAGCCTTGCCGAATCACCAGTCTGCCACCCTGCCGCCGGGCGACGACTTTGCCCGGGAGGTTGATGGCTCCTTGACCGCGCCAGCCGGTGATGAGCCGGTCCACTTCCTCGATGTGGCGGGCGAACAGGGAACCGGCCGGAGCACCGGCGTCGATGGCGGCGCGGCGCAGGATGCGGCGGCGCACGGCGGGGGGCAGCGCGTACAACTTGGCGCACTCCAGGCAGCCGGCGTCGTCGCGGACGGCGGCCTCGGCCTGGCTGGCCCAGGCGTCGAGGGCGTCGGCGTCGTCGCGGGAGAGCTGGGCGGTGCGGGCGAGGGCCTCGACGACGCCCTTGCCGAGCGCCTTCTCCAGAGCGGGCAGACCCTCGTGGCGCAGCCGGGACCGGGTGTAGGCGGGGTCGGTGTTGTGCGGGTCGTCCCAGACGGGCAGGGACTGGGCCATGCAGGCCTTGCGGGCGGTCTGCCGGTCGATGTGCAGGAACGGGCGCCGGTAACGGCCGCCGGCCCCCGAGACCGCGGCCATTCCCGACAGGGAGCGGATGCCGGAGCCGCGGGCGAGGCCGAGCAGCACCGTCTCGGCCTGGTCGTCGCGGGTGTGGCCGAGCAGGATCGCCGTGGCGCCGTGGCGTTCGGCGGCGGCGTCGAGGGCGGCGTAGCGGGCGTCGCGGGCGGCGGCCTCCGGGCCGCCGTCGCGGCCCACGGCGACGGCGACGGCCTCGACCGGGTCGAGGCCGAGTTCGCGCAGCCGCTGGGCGACCTCGTCGGCGCGCAGGTCGGAGCCGGGCTGGAGGCCGTGGTCGACGGTGACGCCGCCGGCGCGGACGCCGAGCTTGGGGGCCTCGAAGGCGAGGGCGGAGGCGAGCGCCATGGAGTCGGCGCCACCGGAGCAGGCCACGAGGACGAGCGGCGTCGGCGGGCGCTCGTGGTGCGCCTGCAAGGCGTGCGGGACCTGCGCGGCGGTGCGCCGGCCGCGGCTCGGTGTCGGCACGCCCAGGGAGGCCTGCCCGGAGAGCTGCGCGGTGCGCCGGCCCGGCGGAACCTGCTGTGTGTGGGCGCTGTGCGGCACCTGCGCGGCGTGCGGTGTCTGCGCGTGCGCGGTCTGCAGCTCGGGGCGGGGCAGCTCGACGTGGGACGCGGTCTGCTCGGTGAGGATGTCGTGGAGGACGCGGCGTACCGCCAGGCGTATCGCCGCGACCGCAGGATGGGGACCCATGTCCGGTTCCCTTCACGGAAGTTTTCGGGGGGTGAGCCCGAGTCGGTCACTCAGAGTGTGTCGATGGTGACAGAAACGGGCCGTTCCCCGAGCATTGCACGCCTACCCATCGCCTACGGTCCCTCGGACGGGTGATTGGAGGGGCGTTCGCCTGCCGTCGGCCGGATTCGGTTCACCCCGTCCTCACGCGGGTTCACGGCTCGCCCTTGCGGTGCACCCGTGCGACCCAGTCCGCCGGTTTGGCGATCTCCGCCTTGGTGGGGAGGGTGTTCGGCGAGGTCCACACGCGGTTGAAGCCGTCCATGCCGACCTGCTCGACGACGGCGCGGACGAAGCGCTCGCCCTCGCGGTACTGCCGCAGCTTGGCATCGAGGCCCAGCAGCTTGCGCAGGGCGGTGTCCAGCCGCGAGGCGCCCTTGGCACGGCGCTGCTGGAACTTCTCGCGGATCTCCGCGACGGTCGGCACGACCTCCGGTCCGACCCCGTCCATGACGTAGTCGGCGTGGCCCTCCAGGAGGGACATCACGGCGGTGAGCCGCCCGAGGATCTCGCGCTGGGCGGGGGTCTGCACCAGCTCCACGAGGGAGCGGCCGCTGTCGTCCTCCTCGCCCTCGGGGCGCCCGCCGACGAGCGACTGGGCGGCCTCCCGGATGCGCTCCAGGAACGCCATCGGGTCGACGTCGGTCTCCGACAAGAACGACTGGATCTCGCCCTCGAGGTGGTCGCGCAGCCAGGGCACCGCGGTGAACTGCGTGCGGTGGGTCTCCTCGTGCAGGCACACCCAGAGGCGGAAGTCGTGGGGCTCCACGTCCAGTTCGCGCTCGACGTGGACGATGTTCGGGGCGACGAGCAGCAGCCGTCCGCCGCCGTTCTCGCCCGCGGGCAGCTCGCGGGTGGCCGGGGCGAACGTCTCGTACTGGCCGAGCACGCGGGAGGCGAGGAAGGACAGCAGCATGCCGAGTTCGACGCCGGTGACCTTGCCGCCCACGGCGCCGAGGACCATGCCGCCGGGGCTGCTGCCGCGCCGCGCCTGCATCTTGTCCAGCAGCGGTTTGAGCAGCTCGCGGAACCCGGCGACGTTCGCCCTGACCCAGCCCGGGCGGTCGACCACGAGAACGGGCGTGTCGTGGGTCTCGTCCGTACCCAGACGAGTGAAGCCACGGACATGCTCCTCCGAGGACTTGGCATGCCTGCGCAGTTCCGCGACCACGGCGCGGGCCTCGTCGCGGCTCACCTCGGGGCCCGGCCGGACCAGCCGGGTCGCGGTCGCCACCGCGAGATTCCAGTCGACCATCCCGGGACTTGCGGCACCACCGATGCTCGTCATGCGTCAACGGTACGTGAGCGCTGCCGCTCGGGGCAGGCTGTGGGCGCGGGAGCGGTTTGCGTTGCTTGGGTGGTTGTCCCGGGACGCGGGCTCCCCTCCCCCGAGCTCGGGACGAGCAAGGACCCCGTGGCCCTGCGGAACACGCCAAC
Organism: Streptomyces carpinensis; assembly: GCF_002154505.1. Taxonomy (GTDB): domain Bacteria; phylum Actinomycetota; class Actinomycetes; order Streptomycetales; family Streptomycetaceae; genus Streptomyces; species Streptomyces carpinensis. Next base: position 27,977 of record NZ_MUBM01000171.1, read on the forward strand.
GGCGGTGCCGGAGCCGCCAGGGTCTTTCGTCGTATCAGCGCGAGCCCGGCGTGATCGGAACGAGAGGTTCAGCTAAGGGGTGGCTGACACATGAGCGCAGGTCAAGGAGCGGTGTCCGGCGCATGCGAACGCAAGGCGCCGGCGCACCCTCGTGGCGGAACCGCATGGGCGTTTCGGCAGCGCCGCGAGCGTGCGTGCCGGACACCGAGACGCCGCGGGCTTGTGTCAGACACCCCCTAGCGGCAGCCGCAGGCCGAGAGCGCCGCTGCCGTCCTGTCCAGGGCCGACTGGGCCGCCTGCGGATCTGCCGTGCCCTCGGTCATGAAGGCGAAGGCCAGGAGGTGGCCGTCCCGGTCGACGGCCGTTCCCGCCAGGGTGTTCACGCCCGTCAGCGTGCCCGTCTTGGCCCGTACGATCCCGGCCGCGCCGTCCGAGGTGTAGCGGTCGGCCAGGGTGCCCGTGAAGCCGGCCACGGGGAGCCCGGTGAGCACCGGGCGGAGTTCGGGGCGGGCGGGGTCGGCGGCCTCGCGCAGCAGGGCGGTCAGCAGGTCCGCGGTGAGCCTGTCGGAGCGGTCCAGCCCGCTGCCGTCGTGGAACGCCGCGCCGTCAAGGGGCAGGCCGAGTGCCTTCAGCCGGGCGGCGATGGCCCGCGCGCCGCCGTCGAAGTCCGGCCGTCCGCCCGTCGCGGCGGCCGTCTGCCGGGCCAGGGCCTCGGCGATGTCGTTGTCGCTGTTGGTGAGCATGCGCTCGACCACGTCGGACAGCGGCGGCGAGGAGACGGACGCGAGGGTCTCCGCGCGGCCGGTCGCCTTGACGGGGCCGGGGGCGGAGGCGCGGATGCCGTGGTCCTGCAGGAAGCCGCCGAAGGCGCGGGCGGCCTCGGCCGCCGGGTCGGCCACGCGCGGGGCCGGGCCGCTGGTGGAGGCGTCGGTGCGGGCCTCGTCGGCCATCAGGGCGGTGACCGGGGCCAGGTTCTCGTTCACACCGATGGGGTGCAGGTCGGGGCCGGCGTACAGGGAGGTGTCGTACGACAGCGTGACCTTGCTCAGCCCGCGCCTCTTCAGGGCGGCCGCGGTCGCGTCGGCCAGGGTGCGCAGGCTCGCCCAGCCGTGGGCGTCCTTGCGGGCGGTGAGGGTGGGGTCGCCGCCGCCGACCAGGACGAGCTCCCCGCTGCCGGGCTCCAGGGCGGCGCGGGTGGTGAAGCGGTGGTCGGGGCCGAGGGCGGACAGGGCGGCGACCGCGGTGGCGATCTTGGTGGTGGAGGCCGGCGTGAGCGCGTCGCCGGCGGCCTGGCCGTAGAGCCGCCGTCCGGTGGCGACGTCGACGACCACGGCGGAGCGGCGGGCGCCGAGGGCGGAGTCGTGCAGCAGCGGGTCGAGGACGGTGGTGAGGGCCGGTCCGCCGGTCGCCGACTTCACCAGGCTGCCGCCGCTGCCGAGGCCCACCAGCACGGGTGCGGCACTGGGCGCTGGCCTCGGCCCGTCGGACGTACCGGACGTATCGGAAGTACGGCCGTGATCTGCGCCACCCGCGCGCTCCAGGGCGGCTGCCCGGTCCCGCTCGGCCGTACGCTGACCGGTGGAGTCCCAGGGACCGGCGGCGGTCACCACACCGGCGGCCAGCGCCAGTCCGACGGTGGCGGCGCCCGCTGTGTACTGCCAGGTCCTCGGCCCGGCGGCGCGTGACCGGGTCGCCCCCGTGAGCCGTGCGACCCGCGGTTCCACGGACCGCGCGGCCCGTACCAGACCCGGTCGTGCGGCCCGCGCCAGGTGTGCCAGACGCGGTCTCGCGGCCCGCGCCAGGCCTGCCAGAAGCGGTCTCGCGGCCCGCCAGCCCCTCAGCTCCGGCACGACCACCAGCCCCTTTCGCGATCACACACGTGCGTGAGGGACACTTAATCACCAGAACTATGTGCTGATCATGGAGGAGCCACCGGTGGAGTTCGACGTCACGATCGAGATCCCGAAGGGTTCGCGGAACAAGTACGAGGTGGACCACGAGACCGGTCGTATCCGCCTGGACCGTCGACTCTTCACTTCGACCAGCTACCCGGCCGACTACGGCTTCGTCGAGAACACCCTCGGCGAGGACGGCGACCCGCTGGACGCGCTGGTCATCCTGGACGAGCCGACCTTCCCCGGCTGTCTGATCAAGTGCCGCGCGATCGGCATGTTCCGGATGACGGACGAGGCCGGCGGCGACGACAAGGTGCTGTGCGTGCCGGCGTCCGACCCGCGTGTGGAGCACCTGCGGGACATCCACCACGTGTCGGAGTTCGACCGCCTGGAGATCCAGCACTTCTTCGAGGTCTACAAGGACCTGGAGCCCGGCAAGTCGGTCGAGGGCGCCAACTGGGTCGGCCGCGCCGACGCCGAGGCGGAGATCGAGCGGTCCATCAAGCGTTTCCAGGAGCACGGCGGTCACTGACCGTACGGCGCCCCGGGCCGCGTCCATCCCTCGGGGTGGCGCGGCCCTTCGGCGTACGGACACCCCTCGGCCCGCGGGCGCTCGGTGACCTGCGGGTGCCCGGTGACCTGGGGTGCCGTCCGGCCCGCGGGCGCCGTTTGACGCGTGGGTGGGGGTGTCCGCGCATACTGATGCTTACGGAAGGTGTAGTTCAGGGAGCGTTGCCCAGTGACGGATGCGGACGACCGCAAGCCGCAGTCGGACGAGGCGCGGAGCGCGTTCAGGCCTCCTGCGGATTCCTCGGTGACTCAGGCGACGCAGGTGATCCAGGTGCCGATAGTGGCGCCGGTGACGCCGGGGATGCCGGGGACCGACAACGAGTCGTCCACCACGTCGGAGTTCGCGGTCCCCGACGGCCTGGCGGTGCCCAAGCCCGGCGGTGAGTCGGAGACCACATCGGAGTTCGCGGTCCCCGACGGCCTGGCGGTGCCGGAGCACACGGCCGCGGAACCCGAGGGCTCCGCGTTCAGCCCGCCGAGCACCTACAGCGCCCGGCAGGCGCCGGCCGCCTTCACCCCGCCGGGCGGCATCCCGGCGGTCAGCCTGACCAAGGACATCCCCTGGCAGGACCGGATGCGCACGATGCTGCGCATGCCGGTGGCCGAGCGCCCCGCCCTGGAAGTGGTGCACAAGACCGAGGAGGGCGGCCCGGCCGTCCCGCGCGTCCTCGACCTGACCCTGCGTATCGGCGAGCTGCTGCTCGCGGGCGGCGAGGGCGCCGAGGACGTGGAGACGGCGATGTTCGCGGTCTGCCGCTCCTACGGCCTGGACCGCTGCGAGCCGAACGTCACCTTCACCTTGCTGTCGATCTCCTACCAGCCGTCCCTGGTGGACGACCCTGTGACGGCCTCCCGCGTGGTGCGCCGCCGCGGCACGGACTACACGCGTCTGGCGGCCGTCTTCCAGCTCGTCGACGACCTGACCGACACGGAGAGCCATGTCTCCCTGGAGGAGGCCTACCGGCGACTTGCGGAGATCCGCCGCAACCGGCACCCCTACCCCGGCTGGGCGCTGACCGGCGCTGCCGGGCTGCTCGCCGGAGCGGCCTCCGTCCTCGTCGGCGGTGATCTGATCGTGTTCGTCGCCGCCGCGTTCGGCGCGATGCTCGGCGACCGGCTGGCGTGGCTGTGCGCGGGGCGCGGGCTGCCGGAGTTCTACCAGTTCACGATCGCCGCGATGCCGCCGGCCGCGCTGGGCGTCGCGCTCACGGTGGCGCACGTCGACGTGAACGCGTCCGCGGTCATCACCGGTGGGCTGTTCGCGCTGCTGCCGGGGCGGGCGCTGGTGGCGGGCGTACAGGACGGGCTGACCGGCTTCTACATCACGGCCTCCGCGCGCCTGCTGGAGGTCATGTACTTCTTCGTCGGCATCGTCACCGGCGTGCTGGTGGTCCTGTACTTCGGCGTGAAGCTGGGCGCCCAGCTCAATCCCGACGCGGCGCTGGGCGTCAACGAGCAGCCGGTGGTGCAGATCGTCGCGTCGATGCTGCTGTCGCTGACCTTCGCCGTGCTGCTCCAGCAGGAACGGTCCACTGTGTTGTGGGTCACACTCAACGGCGGTGTCGCCTGGGTGGTCTACGGCGCGATGCACTACGTCGCCGACATCTCCCCCGTGGCGTCCACGGCGGTCGCCGCGGGCCTGGTGGGCCTGTTCGGGCAGTTGCTGTCCCGCTACCGGTTCGCCTCCGCGCTGCCCTACACGACCGCCGCGATCGGTCCGCTGCTGCCGGGTTCGGCGACGTACTTCGGCCTGCTGTCGATCGCGCAGAACAACGTCGACAAGGGACTCGTGTCGCTGGCCAAGGCGGTGTCGCTCGCCATGGCCATCGCGATCGGCGTGAACCTGGGGTCGGAGATCTCCCGGCTGTTCCTCAGGCTGCCGGGCGCCGGCAGCGCGGCGGGGCGCCGGGCCGCCAAGCGCACGAGGGGCTTCTGAGGCGCCCGTACGCCGGCGGTGTCAGGGAGCGCGGTAGTAGCCGCCGTTGTCCGGGTACTGCGGGCTTCGGCCGTACTCGCCCTGCTGATCGCCGTAGGGCTGCTGCTGATTACCGTAGGTCTGCCGCTGGTCGCCGTAGGGCTGCCGCTGGTCGCCATAAGCCTGTTGCTGGTCGCCGTAGGCGTGGTGCTGATCACCGTAGGGCTGCTGCGGGTGCTGCCGACCGTAGTACTGCTGGTCGTGGCCGCCGTACTGCTGCCGGTCCTGCGGCTGGTCGTGGCCGCCGTACTGCTGGGGCGACTCGATGCGGCGCAGGCGGGTCGTGGCGTCGTCCATGACCGGCTGCTGGTACGCCTGCGGGTCGTACGACTGCTGCTGGTAGGGCGGCTGCGGCGCCTGCTGCTCCTGGTGCTGGGCGGGGGCCGGCGCCTTCTTGGACTTGGAACGGGCCCGCAGGAACTCGATGGCGATCGGGACCACCGAGATGAGGACGATCAGGATGAGGATCGCCTCGATGTTGTTCTTGACGAAGTCGATGTTGCCCAGCCAGGAGCCGAGCAGCGTGACGCCCGCGCCCCACAGGGTGCCGCCGATGACGTTGAAGACCAGGAACGAGCGGTACCGCATGCCGCTGACGCCGGCGATGATCGGCGTGAACGTACGCACCACGGGCACGAAGCGGGCGAGGACCAGCGACTTGGGGCCGTACTTCTCGAAGAACTCGTGCGCCTTGGTGACGTTCTCCTGCTTGAACAGGCGTGAGTCGGGGCGGTTGAACAGGGACGGGCCGACCTTCTTGCCGAACATGTAGCCCGCCTGGTCGCCGAGGATCGCGGCGAGGCAGATCAAGGCTATGGCCGCCCACAGGGGGAAGTTCAGCTGGTTCGACGTGATCAGCAGACCGGCCGTGAACAGCAGGGAGTCGCCCGGCAGGAAGAAGCCGATGAGCAGGCCGGACTCGGCGAAGACGACGAGGAGCAGGCCCCAGATGCCGAAGGTGTCGAGAAGATGGTTCGGATCCAGCCAGCTCGGGCCGAGGGCAAGCGTCATCACGGTTCCGGGCTCCTGAGGGGTGAGGACGGGCGGCGGCGGATCGGCCTCCGTGGTTCTGCCGCACAAGCTATCAACGGATGGTGAACGCCTCGCGTTCCACCGGTGCCGAGGGGATGCGCCCCGAGCCGGGTGGCGTCAGGCTGTGAGCCATGAGCATCGAGGATTACGGCGGCGGACAGGGCCCCCAGTCGGATGTGCTGGTCGTCACGACGAACGACGTGCCCGGCCGCCGCGTGGAGCGGGTCATCGGCGAGGTCTTCGGTCTGACGGTGCGCTCCCGGCACCTGGGCAGCCAGATCGGCGCGGGACTGAAGTCGATGATCGGCGGGGAGCTGAAGGGGCTCACCAAGACGCTGGTGCAGACCCGCAACCAGGCCATGGACCGGCTCGTGGAGCAGGCCCGCGCGCGTGGGGCCAACGCGGTGCTGGCGTTCCGCTTCGACGTGACCGAGGCGGCGGACGTGGGCACGGAGGTGTGCGCGTACGGAACGGCGGTGGTCCTGGCCCGGGAGTGAGCCCGTGCACCGCCGGGCCAGGACGGGTCAGGAGGTGTGCCGGTCGGCGTTGGCGAGGATCGCCTCGCGCAGGTGCTCTGCGAGACCGGGGCGCATGGCGTCGTAGTACGCCTTGAAGCGCTCGTCGGAGACGTACATCTCCGCGAAGCACCGGTGCATCTCGTACGGGATGTCGAAGTAGTACCTGCTGACGTGCTGCCGGTGTTCCTCGGCCAGGTCCATGGCCGCCTCGCCGGACGGCTGCTCGCCGGCGGCCATCAGGGCGGTGTACCGCTCCTGCCACTCGTCGACCTCGGCCTGGATGCGCTTCCAGTCCTCCTTGGTGTAGGTGGCGGCGCGGCGCTGCGACTCTGCGTACGCCTCCGTGTTGCCCCAGCGCGTCTCCGCCTCCTCGCGATACTGCTCGGGATCCTTGTCCCCGAACACCTCGAACCGCTCTTCCGGGGTGAGGTTGATGCCCATCGTGCGTGCCTCCATGGCGTGCTCCACGGCCGTGACCATCTTCTGCAGCTTCTCGATCCGGGTGGTCAGCAGTTCGTGCTGGCGGCGCAGGTGCGCGCGCGGGTCCGTGTCCGGGTCGTCGAGCAGGGCCGCGACCTCCTCGAGCGGAAAGCCGAGCTCCCGGTAGAACAGGATCTGCTGCAGCCTCTCGAGGTCGGCGTCGTTGTAGCGCCGGTGGCCCGCGTGGCTGCGCTCGCCCGGGACGAGCAGGCCGATGTCGTCGTAGTGGTGCAGTGTGCGCACCGTCACTCCGGCGAAACCGGCGACCTGTCCCACGGTGTAGCTCACTTCCGCTCCTTTCTCGGTACGCGCTCCACGGTCCGCCCTCACGCGACGTGAGGTGCAAGGCCATTTCTCCCCCGGGTTCTCCTTCGGATGTTGCGCCGGGTTCATCACGCTTGCCCCCATATCGTGAGCCCGTGGCCCAGGAAACCCCGCAGCAGGCACCCGCCGGCCCGGCGGCACCGTCGGCCCCGGCCCGCGCGCTGCTGCCGCTGATCCTGCCCGCACTCGTCGCCGGCATCGGCTCCAGCCTGCTGTATCTGCTGGTGAGCGGGGTGGCCGAGCGGCTGCAGGGCGCGCTGTGGGGCGCTCTGCCGGACGCGCTGGGCATCGGCCGGTACTCCGTGGTGTGGATGCTGGTCATGCTGACCGCCACCGGGGTCCTGGTGGGCCTCGTGGTGTGGAAGGTGCCCGGGCACGCGGGTCCCGACCCGGCCTCGCTCGGACTGTCGGCCGCCCCGCTGTCCCCGGCCGTGCTGCCGGGCCTGCTGCTGGCGACCATGCTGATGCTGGCGGGCGGTCCGAGCCTCGGCCCGGAGAACCCGATCATCATGGCGAACGTGGCCCTGGCGTTCTGGCTGGGCCGCAGGCTGCTGCCCCGGCTGCCGGAATCGCTGTGGCCGGCGCTGGCCGAGGCGGCGACGATCGGCGCGCTGTTCGGTACGGCCGTCGCCGCCGCGCTGGTGATCTCCGAGGCGTTGGCCGGGCGGCCGATGAAGGGGGCGCTGTGGGACAACCTCTTCGCGCCGCTGGCCGCGGGCGCCGCGGGCGCCATGACCACCGGCCTGGTCGCCCACCCCACGTTCGACCTCGGCCTGCCTCCTTTCGGCCGCCCCCACTGGGGCGACTTCCTGGCCGCACTGGTGATCGCCTCCGCCGGCGCGCTGCTCGGCCTCGCCGCCGTCCAGGCCTTCCCGTACGTCCACCGGGCCTTCGCCCGGCTCCGGCACCCGATGCTCGCGCTCCCGGTCGGCGGCCTCGTCCTGGGCCTGCTGGGGGCGGCGGGCGGGCATCTGACGCTGTTCAAAGGACTGTCGGAGGTCGCGGAGCTGGGGCGGCATCCGGAAGGCTGGACGGCGGGGCAGTTCGCGGCGATGGCGGTGGTGAAGCTGGCCGCGCTGCTGGTCGCCGCGTCCTGCGGCTTCCGCGGCGGCCGGATCTTCCCGTCCGTCTTCATCGGGGCCGCGCTCGGTCTCACCGCCCACGCCCTGGTGCCCGCCGTGTCGCCCGCGCCGGCCGTGGCCGCGGGCGTGCTCGGCATGCTCATGGCCGTCACCCGGCAGGGCTGGGTGAGCTTGTTCACGGCCGCCGTCCTGGTCTCCTCGCCGACGGTCCTGTCGCTGCTGTGCTTCGCCTCACTGCCGGCCTGGCTGCTGGTGACCGGCCGGCCGCAGATGCAGTTGCGGGCCGACGGGACGGCGGTGCGGTGACCGCCGTCCCGCCTCCGCTACGGATACGGCGTCAGCGGCTCAGCCGTGCGAACCTCCGAAGCGCCGAGGGGAGGAACACCGCCAGCAGGACGAGCGGCCACAGGACGGCCGCGCCCACGTGCCCCGACTCCCCGCCCGGGCCGCCGAGCAGGTCCCGCACGGCCGTCGCCGTCTGGGACATCGGGTTCCACTCGACGGCCGTGCCCAGCCAGTCGGGCATGGAACGGGGCGCGGCGAAGGCATTGGACAGGAAGCCGACCGGCCAGACCAGGATCTGCACGGCCTGGATCAGTTCGGGCCTCCCGGCCAGCAGTGCGAGGTGGATGCCGATCCACAGCATGGCGAAGCGGAACAGCAGCAGGAGCCCGACCGCGCCCAGGAAGCCGCCGGGACCGCCGTGCGCGCGCCAGCCGAGCGCGTACCCGGCGCCGGCGAGGACGGCCAGAACCAGCGTCGACTGGAGCATGTCGGCGGCCGAGCGCCCCACCAGCACCGCGCCGTCGGCCATCGGCATCGAGCGGAAGCGGTCGATGACGCCCTTGTCGAGGTCCCGGGTGACGGCGAGCATCGTGCCTTCCAGGCCGAAGGCCATGGTCAGCGCGAGCATGCCGGGGACCAGGTAGTCGATGTAGTCGCCGCTCACGCCCCGGCCGCCGCCGACCAGGTAGCCGAACATCAGCAACAGCATCACGGGGAAGACCAGGCCCACGGCCACCTGGGCGGGCTGCCGTGCCCAGCGGGCGAGTTCGCGGCGGGTCATCGTCCAGGAGTCGGTCAGCGCGTACGCGCCCGTGCTCGCGCCGATGCTCATGCGGACTCCTTCACTCGGTGATCCTCTCCCGTGAGGTGCAGGAACACCTCGTCCAGCGTCGGGCGGCGCAGGGCGACGTCCTCCGCCTCGATGCCCGCCTCCTGCAGGGCCTGTACGACGCCGGAGAGGGCGGCCATGCGATCGGCGACCGGGGCGCTGAGCAGCCGGCGGTCGGGGTCGACGGAGACCGCGGTCATCGGCAGCAGGGCGACGGCCGCGCCCAGTTGACCTGCGTCGCGCAGCACCACGTCGATGCGGTCGGCGCCGGTGGCCGCCTTCAGCTCGTCCGCCGTGCCGTCGGCGATCACGCGGCCGGCGTCGACGACCGAGATGCGGTCGGCGAGCTGGTCGGCCTCTTCCAGGTGCTGGGTGGCCAGCAGGACCGTCGTTCCGCCGCCGACCAGGGAGCGGACCGCCGCCCACACCTCGGACCGGCCGCGCGGGTCGAGGCCGGTGGTCGGCTCGTCCAGGAAGAGCACCTCCGGCTCGGTGATCAGCGAGGCGGCCAGGTCCAGGCGGCGCCGCATGCCGCCGCTGTAGGCGCGCACCGGCCGGCGGCCGGTGCCGGCGAGGTCGAAGCGTTCCAGGAGTTCGCCGGCCCGCGCGCGTGCCGTCCGGGCACCCAGGTGGTGGAGGCGGCCGAACAGCTCCAGGTTCTCCCGGCCGCCGAGTTCCTCGTCGAGCGCCGCGTGCTGGCCGAGTAGGCCGATGCGCAGACGCACCGCGTACGCCTGGGTCACCACGTCGTGCCCGGCCACCTCGATCCGGCCCGCGTCCGGCCGCAGCAGGGTGGACAGGATCCGTACCAGAGTCGTCTTGCCCGCGCCGTTCGGGCCGAGCACCCCGTGCACCGTCCCACGCCCGACCCGCAGGTCGAGCCCGTCCAGCGCGTGTGCGCCGCCCTTTCCGCCGTACTTCTTGCGTGCACCTTCGACGGTGATCGCCGCTTCGGCCACAGACCGCTCACTCCCTAGCTAGCCAAATTTGACTACTGACCGAAGTTAGCGCGGCACACCACAGTGGTCAAACTTGATTAGTGGGCGTCTCCCCAGTGCGGTCGCCCCGTCGCGTACGGGTTCTCCTGCCCCTCCTCGAGGACGCCCACGAACGGCTCGCCCTCGCCGGCGAAGGTGTAGGCGCCGCCGCGGATGCGCTCGATGAGCCCGCGGGTCCATCGGGCGCCTGAGTCGGCGGAGTCCACCCAGAAGTTCATGATCTCGCCGATGTGCCCGAGCCGGCCGGGCCCGTCCTCGGGCGTGTAGTACTCGGTGACCGCCTTGCGCCACCCCTCGATGCCGCGCACCCGCTCCTGAAGGAGTTCGAGGGCCTCCGCGCGCTCCAGGTCGACCATGAAGCCGAGCGCGGCGGTGAGCACGTCCGGTCTCTGGTCGTAGGCGGTGAGGTACTCGCGCAGCAGTGTGAAGTACTCCTCCGTGCCCTTCTCCGTGATCTCGTACTCGACGCGCGGCGGGCCGCCCGCCGTGGACGGCGCGATCTCGTGCGCGAGCAGCAGCCCCTGCTTCGCCATCTGCTTCAGGGCGTGGTAGATCGAACCCGGCTTGGCGTTGGACCACTCGTGGGCGCCCCAGTACTCCAGGTCGTTGCGCACCTGGTAGCCGTGGGCCCGCCCGTGCTGGCGCACCGCGCCGAGCACGAGGAGGCGGATCGCTGACATGCCGTCCAGGTTATTGCCCGGGGCTCAGCCGCCCTGTTCCAGGGCCACCAGCTCGAAGGCCGTCCCGCCGTCCAGCGACTCGCGGATGATGTCGGCGTGTCCGGCGTGCCGGGCGGTCTCCCGGATCAGGTGCAGGCACACCCAGCGCACGGAGACCCGCTCGTCCGGCGGGAACCAGGGGTCGTTCGGCAGCGGGAAGGTGTCGTCGAGACTCGGGACGGACCGCACGTAGGCCTCAGTCTCCCCGGCGACCTTCTCCCAGTACGCCAGCTGCGAGGCGACGGTCTCGTCGCCGATCAGCTGGAAGCACTCGTGCCAGTTCGACTCGTCGCGCTTGACCGCCGGCGGCTCCTGCCTGGCCCGGGCCACCCAGCCCTGCTCGACCTCGGCGACGTGCTTGAGCAGCCCGCCCAGGGACAGCTCGCTCGCGCTCGGACGGGTACGGGCCTGCTCCTCGGTCAGGCCGAGCAGCGCCCGCCGGATCCCGCCCCGCTGCTCCTCCAGGAACGCGAGCAGCGCCCCGCGCTCGTCGCCCTGCGCCTCGGCTCGCACGTGAGTGACCATGACCGGCCGCCTTTCGTCGTCTTCGTCGGCTCCTGCTCGACACCACCCACGCTATGGGTCATAGAGGTCAGATTCTGTCCGCAACTCCTCGCGGGGCACAGGAAATCAGCGGGGCGGACTGGAGGAACAGGACACCAAGGAGGCGCAGCACGGGCAAGGTCCATCCGGGTGCGCGGCGGGTCAGAAGGGGAACCCGCTCCTGCCGTGCTGCACCGAGATCCACTTCACCGTGGTGAAGGCGTCCACCGTCGTCTCGCCGTTCAGGCGGCCGATCCCGGAGTGCTTCTCGCCGCCGAAGGGAACCAGCGGCTCGTCGTGGACGGTGCCGTCGTTCACGTGGAACATGCCGGTGTCGATCTGCTTGGCGAAGGCGACACCGCGCTCGATGTCCGCCGTGTGCACGGCACCGCTGAGCCCGTACGGGGTGTCGTTGACGATGCGGACCGCCTCCTCCTCGCCGTCGAAGGGGATGAGGAAGGCGACCGGGCCGAACACCTCCTGCCTCAGCAGGGCGGAGTCGGCGGGCACGTCCGTCAGGACGGAGGGGGAGACCAGGTTGCCCGCGGTGGTGCCGCGCACCAGGGCGGTGGCTCCCTCGGCCATGGCCTGCTCCACCGCCCCCGACACGACGCTCGCCTGGGCGGAGTTGATGACCGGGCCGATGACCGTCTGCGGGTCGCGCGGGTCGCCGACCTTCAGCGACTTCACCTTGGCGACGAACTTCTCCGTGAACTCCTCGGCGACCGAGCGGTCCATGAGGACGCGGTTCGCGGCCATGCAGACCTGACCCTGGTGGACGTACCGGCTGAAGACGGCCGCGTCGACCGCGTAGTCGAGGTCGGCGTCGTCCAGGACCACGATCGCGCTGTTGCCGCCCAGTTCGAGGACCGAGCGCTTGAAGTTCGCGGCGCAGACGGTGGCGACGTGCCGGCCGATCTGGTCGGAGCCGGTGAAGGAGATGACCCTGGGGACCGGGTGCTCCAGGAAGGCGTCGCTGATCTCCGCTATGTCCGTGACAACGATGTTGAGCAGACCGCCCGGCAGCCCCGCGTCCTCGAAGATCTTCGCGACCAGGGTGCCGCCGGCGATCGGTGTGTCCTGGTGCGGCTTGAGCACCACGGCGTTGCCGAGCGCGAGGGCGGGCGCGACCGACTTGATAGACAGCAGGAAGGGGAAGTTGAACGGGCTGATCACACCCACGACACCGACCGGAACGCGGTAGACCCGGTTCTCCTTGCCCTCGCCCGGCGAGGGGAGGATCTTCCCCTCCGGGCGCAGCGTCAGGTGGACCGACTCGCGCAGGAACTCCTTGACCAGGTGGAGCTCGAAGGCCGCCTTGAGGTGGGTGCCGCCCAGCTCAGCGATGATCACCTCGGTGATCTCCTGCTCGCGCTCCTCGACCAGGCGCAGCGCCTTCTCCATGACCGCGCGGCGGGCGTAGGGGTTGGTCGCGGCCCACTTCTTCTGGGCGCGGGCGGCCGCCCGGTAGGCCTGATCCACCTCGTCGGCCGTGGCTATGGTGATCGAGGCCAGCTTCTCGTCGTCGTACGGGTTGACGTCGATGATGTCCCAGGAGCCGGTGCCTGGACGCCACTCGCCGTCGATGTACTGCTGGGCCAGGCCGGTGAAGTAGGACGACATGTGATCCCTCGCATCCCAGGCGCGCTGTCTGATGAGACGTCATCGTACGTGCGGACGCAGCAGGTTGCGGGGAACTAGGAGAGCTGCAGCAGCCCGCGCAGCAGGTCCCGGCTCTCGTCCGGTCCGGGGCTGTCCTGCTGCAGTTCCTTGAGCGCCTTCTCGTACTGCGTGACGTCCTCGCGTTTGTCCAGGTAGAGGGCGCTGGTCAGCTGCTCCAGGTAGACGACGTCCGACAGGTCGGACTCGGGGAAGCTGAGGATGGTGAAGGCGCCGGACTCGCCGGCGTGCCCGCCGAAGCCGAACGGCATGACCTGCAGCCGCACGTTGGGCCGCTCGGAGATGTCGATCAGGTGCTGGAGCTGGCCGCGCATCACCTCGCGGTCGCCGTACGGGCGGCGCAGGGCGGCCTCGTCCAGGACGATGTGCAGCTCCGGTGCGTTCTCGGAGACGAGGTACTTCTGCCGCTCCAGACGCAGCGCCACCCGCCGCTCCACGTCGGCCTCGTCGGCGCCCTGCATGCCACGCCGGACCACCGCGCGGGCGTAGGCCTCGGTCTGCAGCAGCCCGTGCACGAACTGCACCTCGTAGACGCGGATCAGCGACGCCGCGCCCTCAAGACCGACATAGGTGGGGAACCAGTTGGGTAGGACATCGGTGTAACTGTGCCACCAGCCCGCGACGTTGGCTTCTCTGGCGAGCGAGAGGAGCGAGGTTCGCTCCGTCTCGTCCGTGATGCCGTACAGGGTCAAGAGGTCTTCCACATCGCGCGTTTTGAAGCTCACCCGGCCCAACTCCATCCGGCTGATCTTCGACTCCGAGGCGCGGATCGAGTACCCCGCCGCCTCGCGCGTGATCCCCCGTGCTTCCCGCAGCCGCCTGAGTTGCGAGCCGAGCAGCATGCGCCGCACCACCGATCCGGGCTCTCCCGCGCTCACGTTCGCCAGCCTCCCCAACCGTCTTCAGGGGCCGCAGTCTGCCACTAAATCACTCCGAGCAGTACTCGCATGATTACGGAAACGGAGAGAGATCAAAGAAAGCGCGCAGCCGGAGGCAAGAAGGAGGCATACGGCGGACGAGAAGATGGCGGAAAAAATGGCCAGTAAGCGGTACGGGAGGGTCCAATTCGGTCCGATGCACGTGCATCTGCCCTTGCATCTGCTGTTCGCATCCGAAACCATGGTCCCGCGCCACCGCTGCATCGCCACGACCACCGCATCGCAACATCGCGATTTCCCGGGAGTGCCTCGCATGGGGACGAATGGATCGACCATGCTCGAGCCGTTACGGCAGGGCCTTCCGCCGCTGGATCCCGCGGCAGCGTCCGACGCCGCCTCCTGCGCCCTTCCCGCCCGCTACGACGCCGTTCGCGAGGCCAGACGTTTCACCCGCAGGACGCTCGACGAGTGGGAGCTGAGCGACCGCTTCGACGACGTCTGCCTGGTGGTCTCCGAACTCGTCACCAACGCCCTGCGACATGCGGTGCCGGCCGCGTCCGCCACGCGCGTGTGCGAGCAGCAGGGCCCGTCGGGCCAGGGTCCTTCGGAGCCGGGTTCGTCGAGGCAGGGTCCGGTCTCACCCGGATCGCCGGGGCAGGGCCCGTCGGGGCGGCATCCGCTCGATCAGGCCCCGCCGGTGCGGTTGCACCTGATGCACTGGACCGAGCGGCTGGTGTGCGCCGTGCGCGACCCCAGCCAGGACAGCCCGGTCGCCCGCGCCACGGACGACTTCTCCGCCGAGTCGGGCCGCGGCCTGTTCCTCGTCGACTCCTTCAGCGACAGCTGGGGCTGGCACCCGCTGGCCGGCGGCCTGGGCGGCAAGGTCGTCTGGGCGCTGTTCCGGTTCCGGCCCTCCGGGTGAAGAACCGCGGCGCTTTCCGACGCCGCGGTTCTACGCGCGTTACACGCCGTCATCCGCCCTTCACCCCGCGCGAACCACGAGAGCGGCGGTGGATCAGCTCGCGATCAGATGGTCGAACTCGCCGTCCTTGATGCCCAGTAGCATCGCCTCGATCTCCGCGCGCGTGTAGACGAGCGCCGGACCGTCGGGAAAACGCGAGTTGCGCACGGCCACCTCTCCGCCCGGCAGCCGCGCGAACTCCACGCAGGAGCCCTGCGAATTGCTGTACCGGCTCTTCTGCCAGGCCACATCGTGCAGCAGCGCGGCCGCCATGCCGTTGTACACGTCGTACTCCTCGTACACGCCCTCAACGTCGTGGTCCACAGGTCGCTCCCCGGTGGTGCACTGGCTGGTGTGGCCATTGATGCATCGGTCAACTGAACCCGGATCATAACCTTGTTCATGTGCACTTGCATGAGCAGATGCACGTGCACGCGGAGTGCTTCGGCGGTTACAGCTTTGACGCGTGTTTTACCGAGGCTGTTCGAGCACCTGCCCAGGAACTGGCAGGACATGCGCTCGTCGGCCCTCGTTCGTGATCTTTCGCGCCGCCGTCCGCGCGGCTTTGCCCGGATCGAAATCCCTCGCGCACAAGAAAGAGACGCACGGCGCGGCCTTCTTGTTCCAACATTCACGCAAGAGCCCGGTGGACGGGATCAGCGCGATGAAGATCTCATCGGTGATCGCTGTACTTCCTGGTAGCTTTCTGCGGTCATAAGGCCGCGGTGCGGCCGGCCGGTTCCATGTTGGGGGCTTGCAGTGACCACGGTGAACACGACGGCCAGGGCGGCGCGGGTCGCGGCCGCCGGACTGCTCGGCGCGCTCGCGCTGACCGCGTGCGACAGCGGCTCCGGTTCGGGGTCCGGGCACAGCACCTCAGCCACCCCCGGCGCGTCCACCTCCGCGACCGCCGGCGACAGCGCCGGAACGAGCGGCACCGGCGGCGGGAGCGGGACCGGTGGTACGACGGCCAAGGGCGGCGAGCTGACCGGCAGTTGGCTCGCCACCAGCGGCGGCAAGGCGGTGGTCCTGATGATCACCGGGGATCAGGCGGCGCTGTTCTCCACCGACCGGACCACGTGCACCGGAACCAGGAGGGAGGAGTCGGGGAAGGACGTGATCCACCTCCGCGCGTGCAAGGCGCGTACGACAGGCACGGTGGACTCCGTCAACAAGACCACTCTTCGGGTGACCTGGGAGGGTGGTCTCGGCAGGGAGACCTACACCCGGTCCGAGGGCGCGGCGCTACCCTCGGGGCTCCCCACGGCGAGCCTCGGCTCCTGACGTTCGCGTAAGGCCCGTGGTGGGACGGGCAACCGTTCCGCCTGCTCGTACGTGATGATCCTTGAGCATCGTCACGACCCAAGGAAGCTCATGCGCGCCATTCCGATCACCGTCACCGCCCTCGCCGCGGCCCTCCTGCTCACCGCCTGCGACAGCGGCGGCGGCAGCGACAGCAGCGGCAAGGACACCGGGAGCAACAACACCGGGAGCAAGAACACAGACGCCACCGCCTGCCGGATCGGCGAGGTCGGGCTGCAGGTCGGCCCCGCCAATGCCGCACCCGCCGCCGGGGACACCGGCAACGTGCCGGTCACACTCACCAACCGGGGTGCCCGGTGCACCCTGGACGGCTTCCCGGGCGTCACCCTGTCCGCCGGGAGCACCTCAGCGAACGTGGCGGAGGACAAGACCGGCGCCCCGCAGAAACTAACCCTGTCCAAGGGGGACACGGCGACCTTCACCCTGACCTACGTGCGGGGCAAGGAGGGCGACGGCAAGAGCCTGGCGGCGACCTCGCTGAAGATCGGCCTGCCCGGCGCCGCGTCCGAGCCCCGGAG
Source organism: Streptomyces carpinensis (assembly GCF_002154505.1). Lineage (GTDB taxonomy): Bacteria > Actinomycetota > Actinomycetes > Streptomycetales > Streptomycetaceae > Streptomyces > Streptomyces carpinensis. The sequence goes on from NZ_MUBM01000171.1 coordinate 44,587, forward strand.
CTTCACGTGGTCGTACGGCCCGGTGCAGGGCAAGAAGGCCGCGGGCGACCCGGACGCGTCGGTGACGGCCTTCCAGCAGGCCGGGGACTGAGGGCGTTCGCGCCCGGCCGGGACCGGCCGAACGGGCTCGCATCCGGCCGAGACTGAGGCGGTTCGCGCCCCGCCGGGACCGGCTGAACAGGCTCGCATCCGGCCGAGACTGAGGCGGTTCGCGCCCCGCCGGGGCGTGGCCGGTTGCGCCGGCCGGGGGCTGACTGAGCGGGTTCCGCCCGGCCGGGACTGAGGCGGTTCGCGCCCCGCCGGGGCGTGGCCGGTTGCGCCGGCCGGGGGCTGATTGAGCGGGTTTCGCCCGGCCGGGACTGAGCCGGCCGGGGGCTGAGTCCGCCGCGGACTCAGCCGGCCCCTGGCTGAACGGGCCGCCGGGCGAGCGGGCCTCTGGCTGAGGGGGCACCGGGTGAGCCGGCCCCTGGCTGAGCGGGCCGCGGACCGCGTCGGCCGCGGCGTGAAGCCGGCCGCGGAGTGAGGACGCCCGGGGACGAGCCGGCCGCGGAGTGAACAGGCCAGGGACCTGGTGGCCGCGGACCGAGCCGATTTCCGGTCGGCCGGGCCGGCCGACCGGGTCTCGCGGGCTCACGAGGGCTCAGCTCAGCGGGCGGCGTGACTTCACCTGCGCCCGGTCCGCCGCCTGTGCGCCCTCCGCCCAGCCCGCCACGTCGTTCACCCCGCGCAGGCGGGTGGTGGTCGTCTCCGGGAACATGCGCTCCAGCCGGTCGGTGACCGCGACGTCCCGGCTCGCCAGGACGGGGAGGAGGTCGTCGGTCACCTGGGTCTCGGCGGCAGCCGCGAGCCGGGTGCCGATGCGGTGGGCGTAGGCGGCGAGGAAGGACTGCCGGAAGGTCTTGGTCCGCTTGCGCCCGCCCGCTCTCTGCGCCGCCTCCGCCCTGGTCATCGCGGCCGTGGCCTGGACGAGCAGCGAGGTGTACAGCAGCTCGACCGCTTCCAGGTCGGCCTCGAAGCCGACGACGGTGGAGAAGCCGAGGGGTTCGTTCCACACGGCGCGGCAGTGGTTGGCGGTGGCGACGGCGTCCAGCAGGACGGCCTTGGCCTGCTCGTACGGCGGCTCCACGCCGATCCGGCAGGCGCCGGGGGCGTCGGGTGACGGGGCACGGGCAGCGAGCAGCGCCTCGTCGACGCTGTGCCGGGCCATCAGTTCCTGCGCCTTCGCGCTCAGGGCCTCGGCCTCCTCCGGGTAGCCGGTCGCCTCCGCCTTGGCGAGCAGCGCGCGGATCCGGCCCAGCATGCGGGACTCGCCGTCGCTCCGCCGTGCGGCGGGTACGGGCCCGGTGGAGGCGTCCAGGGTCTCGAGCGCGGGCAGCCGCAGCAGCAGGCGGTACAGCTCCAGCACGGCGGTGGCGTACGAGAAGCGGTCGGTACGGGGCGGTTCCGCGTGGGTCAGCTCGTCGAGCTGGGCGGCCCAGCGCCGGCCGCGCGGACGGTCTTCGGCGGCCTGCGCGCGGATCAGCGCCGCCACGAGCCGTACGTGGACCTCGTCGAGCTCCCGCCGCACGATCCGTACGACATCGGCGGGCTGCCAGCCGCGCCGCCAGGCGGTTGCGACGAACTCCCCGCCGCGCCGGGCGAGTTCGGCGTCCACGGCAGGGTCGGCCGCGAGCAGGGAGGCGCCGGTGTCGAGGGCCTCGTCATGGACTCCGGTGGCGGTGGCGGAGTAGAGGGCGGCCCGGAAGGCGCGGTCGACGGTGCTGGACGTGCTCACGGGCCGATCGTGTCATGGGCGCGCGCGAGTCTGTCCACACCCTGTGGACAGCGGTACGCCCAGTGGCACATGGCGACGCGGCCCG
>NZ_MUBM01000172.1 GCF_002154505.1 Streptomyces carpinensis
GGGTCAGCCGACCCAGGCCGGAATCCCTGGACTTTAGGCCAGGGAGCACGTCAGTACGCCCGACGCGGGCAGCAGCTAAAGGGTGAAAGTCCCGATGAGGAGAGGTGAGACTAACTCATTAGCCGAGCGGCAAGGGCGTCCCCGTGAGGAGGGGTCCGGAGGAAGCCGGAGGCAAAACCGGGTACCGAGGTACACGAACCGCATTGGAGGCTAGGCGCATTGGGCAAGTCGGCTGACTACGACGAATCCCGTTCTCACTACAAGTGCGCAGAGTATATGCGGCGGGCATCCGGGGAAAGTTGCTGTCTTTATTCGGGGAGATCTGCTCGGGTGTCACCTGTAACCGTGTGATGGCGGAGATCGTGACGACCGGTGGGAGTAATCCCTCTGGTTTGCCGAGCAGAAGTCAGCAGAGGTCATAGTACCGAGATGGGTAGGCAGCAGGCCGACAAGGGCTCGGGAAGGACCGAACGTTCAGTGGATTGAGGGAAGGGTGTCTGCTCGATCAGGTCACGATGACCGTTGTCCGACGCGTAGTGACCAGACGGCGCACCACCAGGACGTCAATCACCGCGAGCCCGCCTCCCTGTGGGGCGAGGTGTTTTCGAAAGAGAACCTGCTCGCGGCGCTCAAGCGCGTTGAAGCGAACCGGGGTGCTCCCGGCATTGACGGGATGACCACGGAGGAACTGCGGCCGTGGATTGCCCGGAACTGGCCCAAAATATGGGCTGAGCTCGACGCGGGGACATACAAGCCCGCTCCTGTCCGTCGAGTGACCATCCCTAAACCGAACGGCGGGGAGCGGATGCTGGGTGTTCCTCGGGTACTGGATCGCCTGATCCAGCAGGCTATTGCGCAGGTCCTCGGGCCCGTATTTGACCCCCACTTCTCCGGGGCGTCATTCGGATTCCGTCCGGGGCGCTCGGCACACCAGGCCGTGAAGGTCGGCCGCCGAGCCGTTCAGGACGGAAACCGATGGGCCGTGGATCTGGACCTGGACAAGTTCTTCGACCGAGTGAATCACGACGCGCTCATGGCGCGAGTGGCTCGCCGGGCCAAAGACAAGAAGGTCCTGAAGCTGATTCGCCGATACCTGGAGGCCGGGATCATGGCCGAAGGGGTGGTCGTGGCATCGGACGAGGGTACGCCTCAGGGCTCTCCGCTCTCTCCGTTGCTGTCCAACATCATGCTGGACGACCTCGACCGCGAACTCTTCAAGCGCGGGCACCGGTTCGTGCGGTACGCCGACGATGTCATGATCTTCGTCGGCTCCAAGCGAGCGGCCAGTCGGACCCTCGAATCCGTCACGTCGTTCATCGAGACGCGACTGAAGCTGAGGGTGAACCGCGAGAAGTCCAAAGTGACGCCGGCCTTCAAGGCAACCCTCCTGGGTTTCGGCTACTACCTCGCGAGGACGGAGGTGAAGATCCGGATAGCCCCCGAAGCCGTCAAGCGGATGAAGGAAACCGTCCGGCGCATCACCTCCCGGACGTGGGGCGTGTCGATGGCGCACAGGATGGACAAACTCAACCGGTTCTCGGTCGGCTGGGTGGCCTACTTCCGACTCGCCGACACCCAACGGGCCTTCGGCGAGATCGACACGTGGGTCCGTCGCAGGCTGCGACAGGTCCAATGGGTGCAGTGGAAGACGTCCGCGAAGCGGAACTCCATGCTCCAGAAGCTCGGATACGAGTTCGGAGACAGGGAACACGGCCTCGGCACGCGGAAACGCTACTGGCGGGCCTCACACCTGAAGCCCCTGGAGATCGCGATGTCCAACGCCTACTGGGAAGCCCAGGGATACAAGTCCTTCAAGGGCTCGTGGTCCCGCCAACGACCCGCTTGAGGTCAGCTGAACGAACCGCCGGATGCGGGCCCGCATGTCCGGTGGTGTGGGGGGCGGGCCGGGAAAACCGGCCCGCCTACCCGATACAG
>NZ_MUBM01000173.1 GCF_002154505.1 Streptomyces carpinensis
GGATACAAGTCCTTCAAGGGCTCGTGGTCCCGCCAACGACCCGCTTGAGGTCAGCTGAACGAACCGCCGGATGCGGGCCCGCATGTCCGGTGGTGTGGGGGGCGGGCCGGGAAAACCGGCCCGCCTACCCGATAAAGCTGCACCTCCGAACCGGAGAGCCCGTAAGGTGCCCCCAATGCCGGCACTCCCGGCGGGCCCATGGCGCAGGGCGGGCGGTCGTCAAGACCGTCCGCCCCGTTTCCCTGTCGTTCCGGGAGGTCCGAGCCTCCCGCTCAGCTGCTCGCGGGAGTGCCGTATATCCCCATCTCGTAGATGGAGTAGCCCCAGCCGGTACGACGCTTGACGCCTTGCATGCGGACGTAGCTGACGGGCTGGTCGCCGGTGAGACGGATGACGTCGGTCCCGCAGGCCGTAGGAGTCAGGGTGGCGGCGGTGGTCCAGTGCACGCCGTCGTCGGAGGTCTCGACAAGGTACTCGGTCGCACAGGCGCTCTCCCAGGCGAGAGTCACCGCGGCGACCTTCGCGGGTGCGGCGAGTTTGACCTGGACCCACTCGTCGTCACTGTAACTCGAGGCCCAACGGGTGCCGGTGGAGCCGTCGTTGACGAAGCGCGCAGCCAGCCGGTCGAGGTCTTGCTCCACGCTGGACGCGCTTGCGGTGCCCGTCAGGGCGAGGTTCTCGCCGCCGCCCGCGGAGTCCCACAGTTGCAGCATCGTGTCGGCCTGGACGAGGAAGGCGTCGAGGACACCGTCACCGACCTTGACCGGAGCCTTCCCCCAGGCGTTGCGCGACGGGTCGACGCGTACCGCCTCGGCCTGCTGCTGGAGCGTGCGGGAGTCGGCGAGCAGTGCCTGTGAACGGTCCGCGTCGCCGTCGACCCGGGCGGCGAGGGCGTCCACCATGGACACCGCCGCCCTGCCCCACAGCGCGGTGGCGTCCAGCCACGGCCCGGCGTCGGCGACGAAGCCCGCCTGCACGGCCCCGCCGCGGATTTCCGCCGGTGCCTGTGCGATGGCGTCGGCGTACGCCCGAAGGTCCGACAGGGCGGCGGTCCGGTTCCCGGCCTTCCACTGCTTCCAGAACCGGGCGAGGCGGTCGCTCAGTTCCGGAGCCTGCGGCTGCCACGGCGTCGCCCCGAAGGTGGGGGCGAGGTGCTCGAGGTCGGCGAAGACGCGGAGGGCGCCAGCCGCGTTGCGGTCGCCGCCCGCGAGGTAGGCCAGGGCCTGCGTCCAGTTGCTGTTCGCGTCGTAGGCGCGGTCGTTCCAGGCGAAGCCGGCCGCGCCGAACACGGCGATCTTGCTGGCGTAGGGCTCGTTCATGGGGTTGGCGACGATGCCGCTCAGGTGCTCCGACAACCCGGCCTCGCGCTTGTCGTACGGTGCGAGCAGCAGCCGGCCACTGGTGTTGCCGTAGTCGTTGACCGGGTAGTTGTCCCAGACGAAGACCTTGCGGCCGAACAGCTTGGAGGCGGCGTCCGCCTGCTGGTTGGTGATGGCGGGCGGAACGACGTCGGTGCCGGTCCACATGACGACGACCGCGGGATCGAGTGTGGCCCGCATGGTCTGCTTGTACGGGGTGTCGGTGAGGTCCCCGTACTCGGTGGGCACCATCTGCAACGGCTGTGTGCCGGGGTGGGTGGCGACGAAGGTGCGTTGGATGTCGTTGAGCAGGTCGACCTGGGCCTTCGCCGCGGCGGTGCGCCCGGGCGCCCCGAAGGCCGCTTGGTCGCCGGCGCAGTTCCACCGGGTGTAGCTGATGTCGTCCAGCGGGATGGAGAATGCGCGTCCGCCCAGGTCGTAGACCGCCTGGAGCTTCGCCTTCAGGGTTGCCCGGTCGGCGGGGTCGGAGTAGCAGATGGAGCCGCCGGGGGAGACGGCGAAGGTGAACCGGACGTGGTTGGCGTTCGCCCGGTTGATCAGCTCCCCGAGTTCGGCGAGCTTGTCGGCCGGGTACGGCTGGCGCCACTTGTCGCGGTGGTAGGGGTCGTCCTTGGGGGCGTAGACGTAGGTGTTCGCCTTCACGTCGCCGTAGAAGTCCATCTGGTCGAGGCGCTCTGCCGGGGACCAGGGCTGGCCGTAGAAGCCCTCGATGGTTCCGCGCAGGGGCATCGAGGGGTGGTCACTGACCTGGGCACCCGCGATGCGCCAGCCGTCGTGGGTTTGGACGAACAACTGCCGCAGCGTCTGCACGGCGTAGAACTGCCCGGAGGCGTCCGTGCCCCCCAGGGCGACCTGCTTCTGCGAGCCCTCCGAGGTCACCCGCAGCGCGTAACCCTCGGCCTGGCCGGGCACGGCTGTGCCGTGGAGGTCCGCGGCGATGTCGGGCCGGGAGGCGGGTCCCAGACGCACCGTCAGCAACCCGGCCGGTATCCGGGTGCCGGGAGCGACGACGTCGACCCGGTCGGCGCCGTGCGCGCGCAACTCGCTCGCCAGGTGGTCACGGGCGGCGGGGTCGGTGTGGTCGTCCGCGACGACGACCGCGCGTTCGGTGACGTCGGCGTCCGCGCCCGCCCTGGCGATCCACTGCGGCGTCGGGGAGACCACGGGGAGGGCCTGTCCGGATGTGGCCGCGGGGGCGGGCTCGGCGTGCGACGGCGCCCCGAGACCGAGCTGGCCGGCGGCGAGGCCGACGAACAGGACCGACGTGCTGATGAGGGAACGGGATCTTTTCACGGGTCTCCGATCCGTTGCAGGGGTGGACGGACCGACGGGCCGTCCAGGTCTGGATCCGCGGAGCCGGCACCGGCTCCGCACACGGCCGTCCGTCTCCGCGGGAGCGGACACCGGCGTATCCGGAGGCGCGTCAACGCCCTTAGGGCTGTGTCCAGTTGTCGAACAGTGCTGGTGACTGGTGGCCTGCTCGTCACGGTTGCACAGAAGAGAACATGATGTCTAGACCTCTTGGTATAGACCAGTTCACCCCATCTCGCTGGACCGGAGCCGTCCAGGGTGGGCAGTGGGCGAATGAGGACTGCGTTCTGCGGTGTGGGCCATCGTTGTTTCCGGTGCGACGGCCGTGCGACCCGTCAGTCGTCCGCCGGGTCCGTCTCTTCCTGGAGGTGTGCGGCGATGCCGTCGTCAACTGCCGGGTCCAGCCGTGCAGCCGAGCGGATCACCGACCGACCGGCAGCCCTGCTGGTTCAGGCCCTGTACGCGACCGGCCCCGGTCGGGCGGAGCGCCGGTGACCTCCGGCCGCGCGCCACCTCGCCCGCCGTGGGAGGTCTGGTGCTCCTCGTCGGAGCGGGCGCGTTCGCCGCCGGGTGGCTGTGGATGCTGGGCTGCGGGCCCATCGCGCCGGAGTTCTTCCGCGGGGCGCCCCGGCCCGCCGAGGCGTCCGGCGGATCCGTGCCGAGCGCGTCGTGTCCCGCACAACCGAACTGACTCATCATTCAGTACCCACACTCATTGACATGGGTGATCCGCACTCCGAATACTGACTCACGATTCAGTAGCAGGACGTCCCTGTCGTGTCTGGAGAAGCCATGTCAGAGCTGCCCACCGAGCTGGTCCCGCTGAGCCGGGAACAGCGGGACATCATCGAGCTCGCCCGCTCCTTCGCCCAGGAGGAGATCCGGCCACGGGCCCGCGCCGTCGACGAGGCCGACACCGAAACCCCTTGGGACCTGTGGCGCAAGGCTGCCAAGGTCGGCATCACCGGCTTCATGCTTCCGGCCGAGTACGGCGGGGGCGGCTTCACCGACGTCTTCCCGCAGGTCCTGGTCCAGGAGGAGCTGTGCGTCGGCGACCTGGGCATCGGCAACCTGCTGTGCTCCAACGGCTTCTTCGCGGACCCGATCCTGGAACTCGGCACCGAGGAGCAGAAGCGCACCTGGCTCGCCCCGCTCGCCGGCCCCGACACCCCCATGACGTCGCTGGCCACCACCGAGCCCGGCGCCGGCTCCGACGCCGCCTCCATCACCACCACGGCCACCCGCACCACCGGCGGTTACCGCCTCAGCGGCCAGAAGGCCTGGATCTCCAACGCCGGGGAGGCCGAGCAGTACGTCGTCTTCGCGAAGACCGATCCGGCCCGGCGCTCGCGCGGCGTGACCGCGTTCCTCCTGCGCAGGGGTGCGGAAGGGATGGAATTCGGCGCGCCGATGCGGAAGATGGGCCAGCGCGCCATCGTCTGCCGCGAGATCTTCCTCGACGACGTCTTCGTCCCCGAGGAGGACCGGCTGGGGGAGGAGGGCCGCGGATTCCACGGCCTGATGCGCACCTTCGACATCTCCCGCACGGTGCTGGGCGCGGCGGCCACGGGCGTCGCCCGGGCCGCGTACGAGTACGCCCGCGACTACGCGAAGAACCGTGTGCAGTTCGGCAAGCCGGTGATCGAGCACCAGGCCGTCGCCTTCCGGCTCGCGGACATGCGCACCCGCATCGAGCAGGCACGGCTGATGACCTGGCGCGCGGCCAAGCGGCTGGACGCGGGTCTGGACGCCACGGCGGAGGCGGCGATGGCCAAGCTCACCGCGTCGGAGACCGCCGCGTACTGCACCTGGGCGGCCGTCCAGACGCTGGGCGGCTGGGGCTACTCGCGCGAGTACCCGGTGGAACAGTGGATGCGCGACGCCAAGCTGGAGGAGATCGAGGAAGGCACCTCCGACATCATGCGCCTGGTCATCTCGCGGAGCATGTGATGACGTCTGCCTTCCCGGTGACGAAGTCCGGGCCCTCGGTGCCCGGCGGCACCGTTTCCACCGGCGGTGAAGCCCTGGTGCGGGCACTCGCCGCGCACGGGGTGACCCGGGCGTTCGGCATTCCCGGCACCCACAACCTCGAGATCTACCGGCACTTGGCCGCCTACGGGATCGACCACCTCAACCCCCGCCACGAACAGGGCGCAGGCTACGCCGCCGACGCCTACGCCCGTGTCAGCGGGAACCCCGGCGTGGCGATCACCACCACCGGACCGGCCCTGCTGAACATCGCGGCCGCCGTCGGCCAGGCGTACTCCGACAGCGTCGCGCTGCTCGTCGTCTCGCCGGGCATGCCCCTGCGCCACCCCCGGCAGTCGACCGGTCTGCTGCACGAGATGCGCAGCCAGACCGAGGCGCTGCGGGGCGTCGCGGCCTTCAGCCACCGCGTGTCCTCGAACGAGGAGATCGGCGTCGCGGTCGCCCGTGCCTTCACCTTCTTCCGTACACGACGGCCCCGGCCGGTCCACATCGAGGTGCCGCTGGACCTCCTCACCGCTCCGGGCCCCGCCGCCGGACCGGTCAGGACCGCCCCGGCGGCCGGGCCCGCGGTGGCCGACGCGGACGCCCTCGCGGCGGCCGCCGAGAAGCTGCGCTCGGCCGCCCGCCCAGCGCTCGTCCTCGGCGGCGGCGCGCGCGGAGCCGCCGAGGAATGCCTGCGGCTGGCCGAGGAGCTGGGCGCCGCCGTGGTGACCACGGCCAACGGCAAGGGGATCGTCGCGGAGACCCATCCGCTCTCGCTCGGGGTCTCCCTGCACACCCGGGCCGTGCGACGCTGGCTGGGGGAGCGGGACACGGTCCTCGCGATCGGCACGGAGCTCGCCGAGTCCGACCTGTGGGACACCCCGCCCGCGCTCGGTGGCATCCTCATCCGGGCGGACATCGATCCCGCGCAGATGTACACGGGAGTGCCCGCGGACATCCCACTCGTCGGCGATGCTCGCGGCACCCTGCGAGCGCTGCTCGCCGCCGGATCCCTGGCGGGTGGACACGACGGTCGCACCGGTCAGGACACCCGCAGCGGCGGGGGCGCCGGCACCGCGGAGGGCACCGGCACCGCCCAGCCCGACGCCGACGCTCTCCACCGGGCCGTCGCCGCGCTGCGCGCCGAGCGGGACGAGGAGACGCAGAGCCAGGACGCGCATCTGCTGCCGTATCTGACGGCGATCCGGTCGGTGCTCCCCGCGAACGCGGTGATCACCTCGGACAGTGCCCAGTGCTGCTACTTCGGCGCCATCCCCCACCTGCCCGTCGCCCCGGAGGGCCGCTATCTGCACCCCACGGGCTTCGGCACGCTCGGCTACGCGCTGCCTGCCGCCATCGGCGCCAAGACCGCCGATCCCGGGCGAGCGGTCGTCGCGCTGAGCGGCGACGGCGGCCTGCAGTTCTCCGTGCAGGAGCTGGCCACCGCCGTACAGCTGCAACTGCCGTTGCCCGTCGTCGTCTTCGACAACGGCGGATACGGCGAGATCCGCGACGAGATGCGCGCCCGGGGCGACCGCCCCACCGCGGTCGACCTGCCCCCGGTCGACCTGCCCGCCCTGGCCCGCGCCTACGGCGGCCACGGCGCGCGAGCCGCCTCGCCCGACGCGCTCGCCGAGGCACTGGCCAAGGCCCTGGTGACCCCAGGTCCCACCCTCATCACCGTCCCCGAGGAGCACTCCCGATGACCACGCCCCCCACCACCTCGCCGACGCCCACCGGGTCAGAGACCAGCGGACCCCGGCGGCCCGGGACGGCCGCCCCCGCCCCTCTGGTCTCGCTCACCTGGACCGACCAGGAGACCGGGTACCAGGGATTCCTGGTCATCGACCGGCTGGTGCGCGGCGTCTCCAGCGGCGGCCTGCGCATGCGCGCCGGCTGCACGCTGGAGGAGGTCACGGGCCTCGCCCGGGGCATGACGATGAAGGAGGCGCTGCACTACAACCCGCAGGGCCGCTACATTCCGCTCGGCGGCGCCAAGGGCGGCATCGACTGCGACCCGCGCGAGCCCGCCGCCTACGGCGTCCTGGTCCGCTATCTGCGCGCCGTGCGCCCCTACATCGAGCACTTCTGGACCACCGGCGAGGACCTCGGCCTCACCCAGGACCTCGTCGACCGGGCCGCCGCCGAGGCGGGCCTGGTCTCCTCCATCCAGGCCGTCTACCCCCTCCTCGACGACGAGGAGGCCGCCCGGCGGCGCCTGGCCGACGCGTTCGCCATCGACGTGGACGGCATCGGCCTGGACGAGCTGGCGGGCGGCTGCGGCGTGGCCGAATCGGTGCTCACCGCGCTGGACCGGGCCGGTGTCCCGCACCAGGGGACCCGTGTCTCGGTGCAGGGTCTGGGCACCATGGGCGGCGCCACCGCCCGCTTCCTGGCCCGCGCCGGGCTGCGCGTCGTCGCGGTTGCCGACATCAAGGGCACCATCGTGAACCCGGAGGGCCTGGACGTCGAGACGCTGCTCGCCGCCCGCGACGGTCACGGTTGCGTGGACCGTGCCGCACTGAGGGCCGAGGACCGGGAACTGCCGGCCGGCGCCTGGCTGAGAGCCGACGCCGAGGTGCTGGTGCCGGCCGCGGTCTCCTACGCCGTGGACACCTCCAACCAGGCCGAAATCACCGCCCGTTGGATCATCGAGGCCGCCAACATGCCCGTGGTGCCCGAGGCGGAGGCGCTGCTGGCCGCCCGCGGTATCACCGTCCTGCCGGACGTCGCCGTGAACTCCGGCACCAACGCCTGGTGGTGGTGGACCCTGTTCGGCGACATCGGCGCCGACGCCGACGAGGCGTTCGCCCACATCCGCCGCTCGATGCGCGCCCTGGTCGACCAGATCCTGGTCCGAGCCGAGTCCGAGGGCTGCACGCCCCGCGCCGCCGCGCACGCCCTGGCCGCAGATCGGCTGCCGGTCATCGCGGAGCGTTTCGGATGGTTTCGTTGACAGCCCGCGACACTGAGCGGGCCGCCGGTCCCGGCCCGCTCGACACACTCTTCGACCCCCGGTCGGTCGCCGTCGTCGGCGCATCCGACAACCCCGAGAAGTGGGGTTACTGGCTCGCCTCGGGCGCGCTGGCCGGGCGCCACCGCCGCACCGTCCACCTGATCAACCGGCGGGGCGGCGCCCTGGACGGGACGCCGTTCCTGCCGGACCTGGCCGCGCTGCCGAGCGCACCGGAACACGTGGTGGTGGCGGTGCCCGCCCCGCACGTGCGCACGGTCGTCACCGACGGGCTCGCGGCCGGCGCGCGCTGTTTCACCGTCATCACCTCGGGAGGCGCCGGCGCCGACGAGGAACGCGCACTGGCGTCTGCGGTGACCGGGCACGGCGCGCGCCTGCTCGGCCCCAACTGCATGGGCGTCGTCGACACCACGGCCGAACTGTGTCTGAGCTGGGGCGACTTTCCGGCCGGACAAGTCGGCCTGGCCTCACAGAGCGGCAACCTCGCCCTGGAGATCGGCCGCCTGCTGGCCCGCGCCGGACAGGGCTTCTCCCGCTTCGTGTCCCTGGGCAACCAGCGGGACATCGACGCCACCGACGCCCTGGAAGCCCTGATCCACCACGAGCCGACGAAGGTCATCGCCGCGTACGTGGAGGACTTCCGTGACGGCCGGCGCCTGGCGCGCGCGCTCGCCACCGCGCACGCCGCGGGCAAACCGGTGCTGCTGCTGACCCTGGGCCGCAGCGAGGCCTCCGGGCGGGCCGCGGCCTCCCACACCGGCGCCCTGGTCAGCGCCCGGGCGACGGTGGCGGCGGTCTGCCGGGACGCCGGCGGGCTGCTGCTGGAGTCGGCCGGCGAGGTCGTGGACGCCGCGCTGTGCCTGCTGGCGGGCGCCGCCACGCGCCGGCGCGCGACCGGCGCCCGCCCCGCCCGGGTGGCCGTCGTCGGCGACAGCGGTGGCCAAGGTGCTCTGGCCGCGGACGCGTTCGCCGCCCGCGGCCTGGACGTACCGGCGCTGTCGGAGCACACCCGTGCCGCCGTCGCCGCACGCCTGCCGCCCGGTGCCGGCTGCGGCAACCCTGTGGACCTGGCCGGCGCGGGCGAGGCGCAACTGGACACCTACGCCCGCATCGCCCGGGTTCTGCTGTGCTCCGGCGAAGCCGAAGCCGTCGTGCTGACCGGCTACTTCGGCGACTACGCCACCGCCAACCCCGCGCAGGAACACCACGAGTGCGCCGTCGCCGGCCAACTCGCCGACGCAGCCGAGGAGTCCGGCCGTATGCTCCTGGTTCACACCATGGCCCGGGACACGGCCGCCCTGACCGTGCTGCGCGAGCGCGGCATCCCCGTCTACGAACGTATCGAGAATGCCGCGACGGCCCTCGCGGGCACCGAACGGGTCCGCACGGCGTCGTCCGTGCCCCCGGCCCCCGGGCAACCGGCGCCGGCCCCGGACCCCGTGACCGACGGCGGCTACCGCACCGCCCGGGAGATGCTGCGTGGATACGGACTGACGTTCCCCGACGCGGAGTTCGTCCGGACCGCCGACGAGGCCGTCCAGGCCGCCCGCCGCATCGGCCACCCGGTCGTCCTCAAGGCGATGGGCCTGGCCCACAAGACCGAGGCGGGCGGTGTGGCACTCGGGCTCGGTGACGAGCACGCGCTCCGCTCCGCCTTCACCGCGATGCGCGCCGCGACCGGCGCCGCCGAGTACGCCGTCGAGGCCATGGTCACCCCGCCCGACGCGGTCGAACTCATCGCGGGCGTACGGCAGGACCCGGCCTTCGGTCCGGTACTCATGGCCGGGATCGGAGGCGTACGCGCCGAACTCCTCGGCGACGTCGTGCTCGCCCTCGCCCCGGTCTCCCTGGAGCACGCCCGCGACCTGCTGGGTTCGCTGCGCCACGCGCCCCTGCTCGCGGGCTGGCGCGGGGCACCCGCCGTCGACCTGGACGCGGCGGCGCACGCACTGTGCGCGCTCGCCCGGGCCGCGGTCGACCACCCCGAGCTGACCGAACTCGAAGTCAACCCGCTGCTCGTCCACCCGGGCGGCGCCCTTGCCCTGGACGCACACGCGGTCCTCACCCCGACCGAAAGGCCCCGTACATGAGCCCCGAGACGGCCCCGCACAGCGGCGCGGAGTTCGCCGACCGCACGTACATCGTCACCGGCGGCGGCAGCGGCATCGGCCGCGCGATCGCCCTCGCCCTCGCGGAGGCCGGCGCCCGGCCCGTCGTCGCCGGACGCACCCCCGAGCGCCTGGACGAGACCGTCGCGTTGATCGAGAAGACCGGCCGCAGCGCGCTCGCCGTCCCCACCGACGTCCGCGACCCCCAGGCCGTCGACGCCCTGGTCGCCGCCGCCGTCGACCGGTACGGACGACTCGACGGCCTGGTCAACAACGCCGCGGGCAACTTCGTCGTGCCCGGCATCGACCTCAGCCCCAATGGCTGGCGCGCGGTCGTCGACATCGTTCTCAACGGCTCGTACTACTGCACCCGCGCGGTCGCCCGGCATCTGCGCGAGGAGGGCAGGGGAGGCTCGATCCTCTCCGTGATCGCGTCGTACGCCTGGCACGGCCACCCGGGCACCGTCCACTCCGCCGCCGCCAAGGCCGGGGTGCTCGCCATGACCCGTACCCTCGCGGTCGAACTGGCACCGCTCGGCATCCGGTTGAACTGCGTCGCGCCGGGACCGACAGAGACGGACGGGGCCGGAGCGGCGCTCTGGGCGACGCCCGAGGCACGGGCCGGTGTACTCGCGTCCGTCCCGGCAGGCCGCTTCGCGGCCCCCTCGGAGGTCGCGGACACGGCACTCTTCCTGCTGAGCGACCGGGCGTCCTACCTGACCGGCGAGTGTCTGACGCTCGACGGCGGACAGTGGCTGGGCAAGCAGATCTACGGCCGCACCACGGCGACCGCGTAGGCGGGAGCGCTCGGATCCCCGCGCCGGCTGTCCCGGCCCACGAGGGAAGGTCGGATGACGGAGCCCGGCCCCTGCCGACCGGCCAGGCTTGGGCTCTGCTGCCCCCGGGCACTGCCCAGGACCGCCGGACCGGTGCCGCCGCCGCCACAGGCCGGCGAAGGCGCGCTCTTTGGGGAAGGTCCGGCGATCACAGCGGCGAACCGGGTTGATGGGGCGCGGCGTGGCCTCCGGGGTGATCGGTGGCGCCACCAGCGTCCCGGCGCGTTACGTCCCCGACGACCGCCTGTGGGGAGAACGCTCACCCCAATCGGTGTGCCGCCGAGGGTCCGTGGGACGGGACGGGTACCCAGGGCGCGAACTGCCCCTCCGCACTGCACCGGGCCTTGGGGCCTCCGTATCGGGGGAGGACTGGCATGTGAGCCGAGCCGCGCGTGCCGGCGGCGGCCGGACCCGGTCAGTCGGCCATGAGGTCACTCGGCGCGAGTCCCAGTTCACGGGCCAGCGCCTCCTCGGCCCACGCCTGTGCGGTGCGCTTCGGCAGGCCTCCGGCGTAGGCGGTGGCCTGCACGGCGAGCCCGTCCAGCAGAGCGGTCAGCCGCCAGGCGGCCACCTTCGGGTCCGGGCAGACGTACTCGCCGGCCGCGACTCCCTCGGCGATCACCTCGCTGATCGCGGCCTTCCACCGCCGGTCCAAGTTCTCCGCCACCGCGCGCAGTTCGGTCTCCCGCAGGGACGCCGCCCAGCCCTCGATCCACAGCCTCCAGCCCTTGGCCTGGCCGGTGGGCGAGTACCACTGCACCGCTGCACGCAGCCTCCGTCGGGCGCTGCAGGAGCGCCCCAGGATGGACCGCAGGCGGGCCAGATCGCTCTCGGCCGCGTACTGGAAGGCCGCTGCGACCAGCTTCTCCTTGGTCTCGAAGTGGTACAGGACCAGCGCACTGCTGACGCCCAGTGCGGCGGCGACGTCTGCTACGCGCAGGGCGGCCACCCCTCGCTGCTCGATCTGTTCGACAGCCGTGCCCAGGATCTCCCTGCGCCGCTCCTCGACGCTCAGCCGCACTCTCGCCATCGGCCCATCCTACCCACCGGGAACACCACCCAGGTCGCGAAAAACCTGCTCACGCAGTCTTGACCGGCCTGTGCGACGCACGCCACAGTCTCCCTTACTGACTGTACGTTCAGTCAGTTCCCAGCGGTCGTCCATCCCAACGCCACGCCCGTAGGAGCCGTGCCCGTGACCCAAGCGACCTCATCGCCCGACCCGAGCACCCCCGACCTGTCCGAGGGATGGAGCGAGCAGCGCTCCCGCCTCCGCAAGGACCTGGGCCGTCTCGATGTGCTCTTCTTTCTGATCTGTACGCTCGTCGGCCTCGACACCATCGGCTCGGTCGCCGCCCAAGGACCGCAGGGACTGACCTGGATGGCCGTCCTCGCCCTCGTCTTCTTCCTGCCCTACGGCCTGCTGGTGGCCGAGCTCGGCTCGGCCTTCCCCGTCCAGGGCGGACCCTACGTCTGGACCCGGCTCGCCTTCGGCCGCCTGGTCGCGGGTCTCAACCAGGTGCTCTACTGGCTCTCCAACCCGGTGTGGCTGGGCGGCAGCCTGTGCATCATCGCCCTGACCACCTGGGAGGAGTTCTTCACCCCGCTGCCGGGGCTGTGGAAGTACGCGGCCGGGCTGGCCTTCATCTGGATCGGCGCCCTCGCCGTCGTCCAGTCCGTCCGCGTCGGCAAGTGGGTGCCCACCGCCGGAGCCGTGGCCCGGATCGTGCTGCTCGGCTTCTTCCTCGTCTCGGTGGTCGTCTACGCCATCGAGCGCGGCGTGCACCCACTTCCCGCAGGCGACTTCAACCCCACGTATGCCGGGTTCGTCGCCCTGGTGCCGGTCCTCATCTTCAACTACGTCGGCTTCGAACTCCCCAGCTCCGCAGCCGAGGAGATGACCAACCCCAAGCGCGACATCCCCCTGTCGATCCTCCGTTCCGGCTTCGCCTCGCTGGTCCTGTACGGCGGTCCCATCCTCGGCATCCTCTTCGTGCTGCCGGCCAAGGAGATCGGCAGCCTCGCGGGTTTCATCGACGCCTGCAAGGCGGTCTTCACGGTCTACGGGGGCCACATAGCGGCCGACGGCACCGTCGTCCTGACCGGCGCAGGCGCGGTGCTCGGCGGCATCGCGGCAGCCGGGCTCATCATCGGCCTCCTGACCAGCGGTGTCACCTGGGCGATGGGCGCCCACCGCGCGCAGGCGGTGGCCTGCGCGGACGGGGCGGGACCTGCCTGGCTGGGAAGGATCTCCGAGCGCTACGGGACTCCCGTCCGCGTCAACCTGCTCTCCTCCGTCCTCGCCTCGGTGCTGCTGATCGTCGCCCTCAACCTCACCGACGGCAACGGCGAGAAGTACTTCGCGGCCGGACTCGGCCTCGCGATCAGCACCACCTTCATCTCCTACGTCATCACGTTCCCGAGCCTCGTGGTGCTCCGCCGCAAGTACCCGGCCACTCCACGGCCGTACAGCGTGCCCGGCGGCCGGTTCGGCCTGTGGACGGTCACCGCCCTCGCCACCGGCCTGGTCGCCTTCACAGTCGTGGTCCTCATCTGGCCGGGCTTCGGCGTCGGCTGGTTCGGCACTGCCGGATCGGCCGCCGACTCGCTGCCGCCGAGCTTCGCGGGCGAGCGGCTTCAGTACACCCTGAGCCAGGTCGTCCCCCTGCTGCTCTTCCTGGCGGTGGGCGGGCTCTTCTACGCCTGGGGCACCCCGACGCGCCGCCGGGCACGGGCCGAGGCCGCCCACGATGGCCGCGACCTGGCGCACCAAGTGACGGGGGCGCCCGATCACCGACAAGGCACCGCCGCACGCGGAGGCCTTCGGTGACCGTTCCTGAAGACTGAGCATGAGTTGCACAGACTCAGCCGTGCGCCCGAACGGTGTTGGGCACGCTGGTCGCCCGCTTCCGTTCCGCATCCGGCTGCACGCTTGGTGCGCGTGGTCCGGGAATGCAGGGCGGGTTCCCTCACACCCGCGGGTGCCGTGTCCGGCCCGGGCGGCCGATGCCCCGTACGATCCCTCTGGTCGTGCGGGGCGGCGCCGTCCGTCGCCGCATGCGGTGCCCGAGGGCGCGTCGTCCGATCACCACACCTGCGGCGTGGTGCCGGGTGGTCTTCCTGGCCCAGCTGGTGAGGGGGTTGTGCCAGTGCTGGGCGCCCCACTTTCCACTTCTGCGACATCTCCAGCACTGGTTAGCGTGAGCTGGTCGAGGGAGAGAAGGCGACCCTCGACGTGACGCAGCGCCAGAAGGGGCCCCAGGCGGAGAACATCGTCCGCGGCTGACCTGGGCGCAACCTGCCCTCTCTGGCGTGTAGTGTTACTGGTGCCGACGCGGGGTGGAGCAGCTCGGTAGCTCGCTGGGCTCATAACCCAGAGGTCGCAGGTTCAAATCCTGTCCCCGCTACCACATGAGAGGGCCCGGTCTCCGGGCCCTCTCGCATGCCGCCGCTGATCAGGCGGTCGGCTCCTGGCCCCCGACAGCTCCCTGTCTCCCCGGAGAACGGCGCACCGGAGCGGCGATCTATCTGGAGCTGTGCCCGGTCGGGTCGGAGGCTTCTGCACCGCCGCCCGCGGCCACCGATGTGATCTCGCCTCTCGACCTCGATCACCTCGAAACCGAGCCCGCGCAGCTGGTTCGGTGATCGCCATGTTCGCCGGCTACCTGCTCGCGCTGTTCATCCTGGGCCAATAGGGCAGGCGGTGGGGTCCGCCGTCGGGGCTGCACATCGACGTGCTCGTGCTCGTGCTGGGCCGGCCGCCGGCGCTGTTGCTGTTCCTCTCCACGGGCTCCGGTGCGGTCGGGATCGTGGCCGCGACGGGCATGCTCGCACCGCTCGCCGCGCTCGGGTCGAGGCTGCACACCTCGGTGCTCGTGGCCGCCGTCCGTGCCGGATCGCTCGGCCTCAACTACCTGAACCACGCCGGTCTCTGGTCGGTGAAGGCGTCGTTCGGCATGACGCTGGGGCAGACGACCAAGTCGCACGTGGCGATCCGGACCAGCGTGAGCGCCTGCGGACTGCGGATGGCGCTGCTGGGGCCGACGGTGCGGTGACCGCGGCGCCCGGACCGGCGGGGGCCGGTCCGGGCACACTGGTCCGGATCAGGTGCGGACGCCCAGCGCAGGCAGGATGGTCTCCGCCACCCGGTAGGCCTCCTCCAGCAGTGGGTTGGCGGACAGGATGAAGGTGTCGACGCCCAGGTCCTCGTACTCCTTGAGGCGCTGCACCACCTGGGCGGTGGAGCCGACCACCGCGGTGCCGGGGCCCGGCCGGAACAGGCTCATGCCCGGCCACAGGTTCGGGTGGATCTCCAGCTCGCGGGCCCTGGCCGGTACCCGGCCGCCGTGCTGGCGGAACTGCCGCTGCCAGCCGACGCCGTCCTCCCCGGCGCGGTCGCCGAGCTGCCGGGCGTACGTCGCCTCGCTGGTGACGTCGAGCAGCCGGTCGGCCGCCGCCCACGCCTCCTCCTCGGTGTCGCGGACGATCAGGTGCAGGCGCAGACCGATGCGCAGGGTGCGGCCGTGGGCCGCCGCGCGTTCGCGCACCCGGTCCAGCTTCTCCTTCAGCAGGTGCGGCGGCTCGCCCCAGGTGAGGTAGACGTCCACGTGCTCGGCGGCCATCTCGATGCCCGGCGCGGAGGAGCCGCCGAACCACAGCGGGACGTGCGGGCGCCGCACGGGCCCGAGGTCGCCGAAGGAGCCGCCGGCGTTCTTCAGATCGTAGAAGCGGCCCTTGTGGTCGAAGACCTCGCCGGCAGTGAGCCGCTTGACGATCGACCAGTACTCGGCGCTCAGTTCATAGCGCTCGTCGTGCTCCACGTTCAGGCCGTACTCGCGCAGCGCCTTCGTCGAGCCGTTGACGACGTTGAAGCGCAGGCGGGGGCCGAAGAGGGTGTCGAAGGTGAGCGCCATCTTGGCGAGCAGGGTCGGGGCGATAAGGCCGGGGTGGACGGCCAGCAGCGGCTGGAAGCGGGCGCTGGTGGCGGCGGCGAGGGCGCTGCCCAGCGGCCACACGTCGTACAGGTCGGTCGCGAGCAGCGCCCCGCTGAAGCCGAGCCGTTCCACGGTGCCGGCGAGCTGCTGCAGGTAGCCGAGGTCGACCGGGCGCCGCCCGTCGGGCTCCCAGGGATAGGCGCCCTCGCGCGGGATGATGTACCAGAGGACTTCCGAGGCCATGTGCGGTCTTCCCTCAGTCTCGTCGGGCGACCGCGTCGGCGACCGTGACCGGCCGCTCGATGAAGCCGGTGCGGACGAAGACGTCGGCGGCCTGCTGCTGTTCGGCGAGGAACGCGTCGCTGACGTCCTCGATGCTCCAGGGCAGGGCACGCAGGGCGGTCTCCCAGTCGTCGACCGTGCCGCCCTGGTGGTCGGCGGCGATCGCGGCGGCCTCGCGCGGGTGGGCCTTCGCCCAGGCGTCGGCCCGGCCGAGGGCACGGACCAGCGCCTCGATAACCTCGGGCCGCTTCTCGGCCAGGTCCCGCCGGGTGAAGAACACGGAGCGGTCGGTGATGACGTCGCCGGTGCGGACCAGGATCCGTACGCCTCCGGTGCGCAAGGCCGCCGCCAGCTGCGGGCCTTGGGCGACCCAGGCGGCGACGGCGCCCTGGCGCAGTAGCCTCTCGCTGTCCTCGCCGCCGCGTACGGGGGTGATGTCCTCGGCGTAGGACAGTCCGGTGTCGTCGAGGGCCTTGGCGACGAGGTGGGTCTGCCAGGAGCCGATGGCCAGGTGCACGGTGCCGCCCTTGAGGTCGGCGACCGTCCGCGCGGGGCTGTCCTCGGTGACGAGGAGGGCGCCGTGGTCGGGGCGCGGGGCGGAGACGGCGACGTAGACGATGTCGTGGCCGGCGGCCTGGGCGGTGACCGGCGGGGTGGAGCCGGTGCCGCCGAAGTCGATCACGCCCTCGGAGAGCAGCCGTCCGGTGCGCACGCCGTCCGTGTAGGGGTGGAAGACGACGGTCTCCCCCACCTTGGCGAGTTCCTCGGCGGCGTGGTCGAGGCGGGAGAGGTAGTAGAGAGTGGGGTTGCTGTTGTGGACGCCGATGGTGACGGTCATGCGGAACGCTCCGGTGGTGTGGTGGTGGCGGGCGGCACGCCCAGGTCGGTCAGCAGGCGGCGGCGCAGGGCGGTGAAGGCCGGGTCGCCGGGATCGCGCGGACGCGGGACGTCGACGGTCTCGTCCGTGACGAGCCGGCCCTCCCGCAGGACGCAGACGCGGTCGGCGAGCCGTACGGCCTCGTCCACGTCGTGGGTGACGAGCAGCACGGCGGGCCGGTGGACCCGGCACAGCTCGCTGACCAGATCCTGCATGCGCAGCCGGGTCAGGGCGTCCAGGGCGGCGAACGGCTCGTCCAGGAGAAGGAGTTCCGGCTCGCGGACCAGGGCCCGGGCGAGCGCCACACGCTGGGCCTCGCCGCCGGAGAGGGTGGCGGGCCAGGCGCGGGCGTGACTCTCCAGGCCGACCTCTGCGAGGGCGCGGCGCCCCCGGTCCGGGTCGGTCCTCCGCAGGGCGACGATGACGTTGGCCAGCACCCGCTTGGACGGGATCAGCCGCGGTTCCTGGAAGACGATGGTGCGGGTCTCGGGCACCAGCACCTCGCCCGCGTCGGCGCCGTCGAGGGCGCCGAGGATCCTCAGCAGGGTGGTCTTGCCGCTGCCGCTCGCGCCGAGCAGGGCGACGAACTCGCCGGACCCGATGGTGAGATCGAGGCCGTCGAGGACGGTCCGGTCGGCGAAGGTCTTGACGAGGGAGCGGACTTGGACGGCGGTGGTGGCCGTCGGGCCGGCCGCGGTGGTCATCGCTCCGCCCTCCGCCACGGCATCAGCACTCGTTCGAGCAGGCGGACGAGCGCGTCGGCGAGCAGGCCGAGCAGGCCGTAGACGAGGATGCACACCGCGAGGACGTCCGTACGGGCGTAGCTCTGCGCCTGGGCCATCAGGTAGCCGATGCCGGCGGTGGCGTTGATCTCCTCGGCGGCGATCAGCGCGATCACGCTGAGCGTCATCGACAGCCGCAGCCCGGCGAGCAGCGAGGGCAGCGCTCCGGGCAGGACGACCTCGCGGACGATCGCGAACCGGCTCATGCCGAAGCTGCGCATGGCCTCCACCAGCCGGGCGTCGGTGCCGCGGACGCCGCTGGAGGTGGAGACGTACATCGGGAAGGTGGTGGCGACGGCGATCAGCAGGATCTTGGCGATCTCGTTGATGCCGAACCACACCATGAACAGCGGGACGAGGGACAGGAAGGGAACGGTCCGCAGGGTCTGCATGGTGGAGTCGAGCAGTTCGTCGCCGAGGCGGGTGAAGCCGGTGACGACGCCGGCCGTGAGGCCGACGGCGAGACCGAGCAGCAGGCCGAGGCCGGAGCGGGTCAGGGAGGCTCCGAGCGCGTCGGGCAGCTGGCCGTTGCCCCACAGCTCGCCGACCGCGCGGACCACGTCGGCGGGCGAGGCGAGCACGTCCGGGGTGAGGGCGCCGGTCGCCGAGGCGGCCCACCAGAGCACGAGCAGCGCGAGCGGCCCGAGGGCGCGTACGGCCGTCCTGAACCGGCGCGGCCGTGGGCGGCGTGCGACGGGCCGGGGCGTCACCAGCTCCCGCTTCTGGGCCGGCGCGGCCGGGATGTCGTGAACGGCGGTCATGACAGCTCGGTGACGTCGATGAGATGGGCGGCGACGTCGACCTCGGTGCGCGTGACCTCGTGCTCGGCGTAGAAGCGGGCGACGGCCTCGAACCGCCTGATGTCGGCGTCGGTGATCGGCTCGACGGTCCCGCCCTTCGCGGTGAACTCGCTCTGTACGCGCTTCGCCTCGCCGGTGAGGGCCTGGGGGCCGGCGCCGGTGTTGACGTTCAGGTAGGCGGCCGGGTCCTGCTTCTCCTTGACGCTGCCCTCGTGCAGGTAGGCGTAGAGCGCCTTGACCACCTCGGGGTGCTTGTCCGCGAAGGCGGTGCGCACGGCGTTCAGGCTGTAGTTGTCCGAGCCGATGGCCGCGCCGTCGGTGAGGAAGTGCGCCTTGCCGGTGCCGAGTTCGGCCACGGAGTACGTCGCCCACACCGCCCAGGCATCGACCTTGCCGCTGTTGAAGACGGCCGCCGTCTGGTCGGGCCGCAGATAGACCCGTTCGACCTTGTCCTCGGGGACGTCCGCCTTCTCCAGGGCCTTGAGCAGCAGGTACTCACCGGTCCCGCCCTGGTTGACGGCGACCTTCTTGCCGATCAGGTCCTTGACGGACGCGATCGAGGAGCCGTTCTTGACCAGGATGCCCTCGCCGGCGCCGTCGGGTGCGGTGGCGGTGAAGAACTTGAAGCCGGGGTTCTGCGCCAGTGAGGTGATGCCGGAGGTGATGGAACCGGTGGCGATGTCCAGCTGGCCGGCGGTGAGGGCCTGCGCGGCCGGCGCGAACGGGCCCGCGCTGCCGGTCCAGGCGACCTTGGCGTGCACCTTGGCCAGGGCCTTGGCGAGCGAGCCGTCCTTCTTGCCGACGGCGAGCACACCGGAGTTGCCGGGGTCGGGGATGCGGACGGTGACCGTGGCGGTGGAGGCCGGGCCGGTGTCGGCCTGCGAGGTGCCGCAGGCGGTCAGGGCGGCGAGCGCGGTGACGGTGGCGAGGGCGGCTGGGAGGAATCTGGAGGTGCGCATGGAAGTCCTACGGGTGGAGTGAGCGGGGTCGGGACGTGGGCTCGGCGAGCCGGCGGCGGGCTCGGCGCAGGGGTTCCGGGTCGGCCCAGGCGTGGACGTCGACGGGTTCGGCCAGGAAGCCGTGCCCGCGCAGCGCCGTTTCCTGGAGGGCCAGCAGGGAGAGACGTTCGGCGGAGAGGTCGGGGTGCAGGGTGCGGTGCGTGCCGGGGCGGTAGGCGCCGCGCACGCCCTCGGCGCCGGCCCCGGTTTCGGCGCCCAGGATGCGGGCGACCTCGTCCGGCTGCTCGGCCGCCCAGTCGGCGGCGCGCAGCAGCACCCCGAGGAACCGGTCGACCAGGTCGGGGTGTTCGTCGAGCAGCCGCTGGTGGACGGTGATGGGGCGCGGGGTGCCGTTGTTCACGCGGTGGCGGCGGTCGGGCAGTCCGTCGAGTTCGACGGCGACCTCGGCACCGGCCCGACGCGCCGCCTCGACGGCGACGGCGCCCTTGACGTACACGGCGTCGACGTCACCGCGGGCCAGCGCGGCCAGTTCGGCCTGCCACTGCCCGGTGTGGCCGTCGGCGGGCACGTCGACCGGCCGGGTGTCGTCGAGGTCGAGTCCGGCGGAGGCGAGCGCGCCCTCGAAGCCGCGCAGCGCCATGGCCCGCCAGAAGTCGATGGGCAGTGAGTGCCGGGGCAGGGCCGGCCGCAGCCCGCGCAGGGCGGCGGCGCCCCGGATCCCGGATCCGGGCCGGACCAGGATCACTTGGCGTTCCTCGATCCAGGTCAGGCCGATCAACCGGGTCTCGGCACCGCGTGAACGGGCCCACAGGGCGGGCACGTTGCCGCCCTCCCGGAACAGCGCCGGCAGTTCGTGGGTGTAGTGGGTGCCGCGGATGTCCGCGCCGACGGCGGCCTCGGTGTCCTGAAGGGACCGCACGGTGATCCCCTCCGGCGCGAACTCCTCGGCCAGCCACCGCCGGTCGGCGGCGATACCGGTCGCGGTGGGCACAGGACAACGGGTGAACCACAGGGTCTCGGGCAGGGGTGGGTGCGTCATGAGTTCCTTCCCCGGAGGGCTGCTCACCGCTGGGACGGCGAGAGGGAGGTGGGTGCTGTGCGGGGCGCTTCGCCCGCCGGCTGCCGGGTGGCGCGTCTGGCGGCGGGCAGCACAGCGGCTGTCGCGGCGAGCGGAACCCCACCGTGCGGTGAGGCACGGAGGTGTCGTCGGTCTGGTGCGGGGCATGCCGACGTCCGGCGCGGCGGCTGTCCCGAGCGGCCTGGCATGGAGGGACGAGCGGCGGGGTGCGCCGCGACCACGCCGATGGCCGACGTCACGGGGTGGCTGTGCGGCGGTGCGGGGCAGCGGGGCCGCGAGGGGCAACCGCGGACGGCCGCGGGGACCTCGCGGTGCCGGTCAGCGACAGATGGCGCTGGCGACGCGGCCGAGGTCGACGTGGCGGCGCAGCGTCAGCGGAGGCGTGGCCACGGCGTGCATCGCTACGCCCCTTCCGACAACTCGCGCCGGACCCGTTCCGGCGGCGTGACGGCAGCCTGGCATGCGCCGCGAGCGGGCGGCAAGTTGCTTCCCATGATGTGGGAGCGAGCGTGAACAGACTGTTTCAGCAGGGAGTGAGGGGCCCTCCGGCTTGCCGCCATGTGGGAATCTCGAAGCGACCTGAGGGGCCCGTGACCGGGCTCGTATCGCCCGCGCCGAGGCCCGGGCGGGCGAGGGGAAGCCGATGAGGGGAAGGGGTACGCGATCGTGGTGCAGACTCCGGTCGCCGGGGCCCAGGCGGTGCGACGGGCCCTGGACGTGCTGCACTGCTTCCACGACAACGCCCCCGACCTCAGCGCCTCGGAGATCTCCCGCAGGCTTGGTCTGTCCACGTCCACGGCGCACCGGCTGGCCCGCACCCTGCTCGGCGCCGGGTTCCTGGAACAGGACCCGCGTACCGCCCGCTACCGGCTCGGTCCCGCCGTGACCGAACTCGGGCGGCTCTCCTACCACCAGCGCGGGCTGCACCTGGCGTCGCCCGAACTCGCCGACCTGGCCCGGCGCACCGGCGCGACCGCCGACCTGGCGCTGCGCAGCGGTCCGCACGCGGTGATCGTGGCCGGCGGCTCGGTCACCCCGAAGGTGGGTCTGCGCCGCCCGCTGCACTCCACCGCGCTGGGCAAGGTTCTGCTGGCGTGGCCACGCCCGGGAGAGGCGGGGACGCAGTCGCTGCCGCCGTTGCGCGCGTTCACCGACCGCACGATCGTCGACCGGGAGCGGCTGGCCGAGGAACTGGAGCGGGTGCGTGCGCAGCGGTACGCCCTCAACGACGGCGAGTCCGCCCTGGGCGTGCGCACCGTCGCCGTGCCTGTCCTCGACAACCTGGGGTCGGCGCGGTGCGCGCTCGCTGTGCGGGGCACTCCCGACCTCATCGCCGGTGACCGTGTCGAGTGGTTCCTCGAACAGGCGCGGGCGTGCGCGGGGGCGCTGGAGGTCCTGCTGCTCCCGCCGTCGCAGCGCAGCACGGCCGCCGCCGCGTGACCAAGCGGTCTGCGGCGGCGCCCTCGGACACCGCGGGCACGGGCAGGAAGGTCCCGGCGGCATCAGGTCGGCGTCCGGTGGTGCGGCTCAGATCCTCCAGGACCGCAGTGCCTCGGCGACGGCGTACACACTCAACCTTGTGTCTCGAACCTTTCGAACGAGATCGGACAATGCGCCATAAGGCGGGTCGATGCCCTCACCGGACTGGACCATGTACTGGGCGGCGACAAAAGCGGCAAAAAGGCTGTTGCGATGTGGCAGCGGCTCAAGGCGCACCAGGGTGTGCAGGAGAGCGGCCGCACGCCAGGCCGCATCCGGATCGGAGGCCTCAAGGGTCGGCATCCGCGTCTTGTGCCGCGCTACGGCCGCCACCAGCGCGGAGTAGTCAGTGACCGAGACGTCCTCATGCCCCAGGGCGGCCTCCTGGACGTCGAGCAGCCAGGAGACGTCGATGTGCAGAACCATCAGGCGGCCGTGACCCCACGCTCCGAGGGCGGGATCTCCTCGGGGAACGCCTCGTCGAACTCACCCCGCAGCCTGTCAGCCCACACGGCGGCGCCGGCGACGAACCGCTTGCGGTGCATCTCGCGCACGCCCAGATCGTGAAGGTACGCCTTCAGGCTCTTGCCCTCCGCAGCGGCGGCCGCGCGGACGCCTTCCATTTCCTCGTCGGAGAAGGACACGTTCAGTGATGGCATGCACCGCATGGTACCTAGTTGGTGCCAATGTCGACAGGCCACATCTCTGAGCGCAGCAAAAGGCACCAGCTCCCCACGGCTGGACGGCGAAGGCCGGGTAGAGGTTCTGCGCGGCGCTCGACGAGGTGTTGATCAGGTCGGCCACGCCGCGCTCGCTGGCGGCCCGCACCAGCTGCGGGGCGGTGCTCCACGACCTCAACCAGGCGGCCCGCTACGCCGACCACCTCTCGCCATGGAGGCGGAGCGGATCGTCGCGCAGGGGCGCCGCGCGAGATCGTGACGGCGGAGCTGGTCCGCGATGTCCTCGGACTGAGCTCGTTGGTCGTGCCGGACTCGGTCACCAGCAGCCCGCTCGTCGTCCCCGGGGCGTTCTGGCGGCCGGCCGCGGCGGGCTGACCACGGGGCCGGCGAGGCAGCCTCGCGATCCGCCGGCCGCGGCGGGCAGCCGGCGGCCCGCCCGGACGGGCGGCCTGTCGGTCGCGGCCGCCCGTCGACCCATGCTCAGCGCCAGCCGAGTTCCGGTGCCACGTGGGTGAGGATGCTCTCCAGTAGATGGGCGTTGTAGTCGACCCCGAGCTGGTTCGGGATGGTCAGCAGCAGGGTGTCCGCGGCCTGGATCGCCTCGTCGTCCCGCAGCAGCTTCACCAGTTCCTCCGGCTCCGCGGCGTAGGAGCGTCCGAAGACGGCCCGGGTCGTGTCGTCGAGCATGCCGACCTGGTCCCGGGAGTTGCGGTCGCGGCCGAAGTAGGCCCGGTCGAGGTCGTCGGTCAGGGCGAAGATGCTGCGGCTGACCGACACCCGTGGCTGCCGAGTGTGGCCCGCCTTCCGGTACGCCTCGCGGTACGCCTCGATCTGCTTGCGCTGCTGGACGTGCAGCGGCTCGCCCGTCTCGTCGTCCTTCAGCGTCGAGCTCTGCAGGTTCATCCCCAGCTCGGCGGCCCACACGGCGGTCGCGTTCGACCCGGAGCCCCACCAGATCCGGTCGCGCAGCCCTTCGGAGTGCGGTTCGATCCGCAGCAGCCCGGGTGGGTTGGGGAACATCGGCCGCGGGTTGGGTTGGGCGAAACCCTCGCCGCCGAGGACCTTGAGGAATGCCTCGGTGTGGCGGCGGGCCATGTCGGCGTCCGTCTCGCCCGGCGCGGGGTTGTGGCCGAACAGGCGCCAACCATCGATCACCTGTTCCGGTGAGCCGCGGCTGACGCCCAGTTGCAGGCGTCCGGCCGATATGAGATCGGCGGCGCCCGCGTCCTCGGCCATGTACAGCGGGTTCTCGTAGCGCATGTCGATCACGCCGGTGCCGATCTCGATCTCCGAGGTCCGTGCACCGATCGCCGCGAGCAGCGGGAACGGGCTGGCCGCCTGCCGGGCGAAGTGGTGCACCCGGAAGTACGCGCCGTCCACGCCGAGCTCTTCGGCGGCGACCGCGAGGTCGATGGACTGGTGCAGGACGTCCGCGGCCGACCGGGCCTGGGAATGCTCGCTGGGCGACCAGTGACCGAAGGAGAGGAATCCGATTTTCTTCACCCGGTGCCCAGCGTCCGGAGGCCGCGTTTGATTCCCGCCCGGACGAGCGCGCCCGCATCCGTAGTGAGGAGGGCATCCGCTGGGGCGGGCGACCGGCGAGAGCCGCGCGACCATGCGAACAGCACCGACGACGCTGACGTGAAGACCCTTGATCGCGAGGCACTTCAGGCCAGTTGGAACCGGACCCGCGGCCACCTCGACGCCGCTCGGGCCCGCCTGATGGGCCTGCCGAGCGTCGACCTCTCAGCAACGCTTGAGTTCCTGGAGCACAACGAGCTGGAACTCGCCTTCGACGGTCTCAGTGACGACCTTGACCTGCCGCTCGCCTTCTGGCAGCACCTCGACCGGGCAGCTCGTGAGATGCGGCTCTGCAGCGATGCGCTGCACACACCCCACCTCACGGCTGCCGACATCTGACGCCGCCATCTCGCAGCTGCCGCGGAGAAGGAACGACCAGGCTACTGATGCAGGGCGACCGCGAGTGCCTCGGCCAGGGTCACGGGCGGGCGGCCGATCAGGCGGCGCAAGTCGCCGGAATCGGTGTACATCTCGCCGCGCTTCATGCCGCGGTCAGCGTCAGCGAGGACCTCCGCCAGCTCGGCGGGTAGGCCCGCAGTGGCCAGTACCTGGGCGAAGTCGGTCACCGGGAGGTCGGCGTAGGTAACCTGCTTTCCGGACGCAGCGGAGATCGCGGCGGCGAGCTCAGTCAGGGTGAAGGATTCGTCGCCGCCGAGCTCGTACACGGCGCCGGTGTGGCCTTCGGTGGTGAGGACGACCGCTGCGGCGTCGGCGTAGTCGGCGCGGGACGCGGCGCTGATCCGCCCCTCGCCTGCGGCGCCGACGACGGCGCCGTTCTGCAGGATCTGCGGCAGTTGGCTGGTGTAGTTCTCGAGGTACCAGCCGTTGCGCAGCATCACGCTGTGGATTCCGCGGTCCCGCAGATACTCCTCGGTCTCGCCGTGCGTGGCACCGATGACGGTGGTGGCCGTGTCCGCGTGCGTCGTGCTCGTGTACGCCACTAGCGACACGCCTGCGGACGCTGCGGCGTCGATCACGCGGCGGTGGTTGGCGACCCGCTCGCCCACGGGGACCGAGGCCGAGATCAGCAGCAGCCTGTCCGCCCCTGCGAATGCCTCGGCCAGGCCGTCGGTGTCCGCGAAGTCGGCGCGGCGTACCGTGATGCCTCGGTCGGCCAGGTCCTTGATCCTGGTGATGTCCCGGCCGGTCGCGATGATGTCCGCGGCCGGGAGCCCGCGCCGCAGCAGTGCCTCGACGGTGAGCCTGCCCAGTTGGCCGGTGGCTCCGGTGACGACGATCGACATGATGGTCATTCCTTCCTTCCGCGCACCTCGCACGCCTGCCGCGGTCCGTCCGCGGCGGGATGGAACACACAATGACCTGGGCACTCTCTTTTAGGGAGTAGCCACCTGTTGGTACGGTACTTACCTGAGCGAAAGCATTGAGGTGAGCCGTATGGCTGCTGTCGAGAACGTGACCGGGCCCATACCGTCATTCGATCCGTACGAGCGCGGCTGCCCGTCGCGGGACCTGCTCGACCAGATCGGCAGCAAGTGGGCGGTCCTCGTGCTGGGCGAACTCGGCCGGAACGGGACCTCCCGGTTCGGCCATCTCCGGCAGGCGCTGGCGGGCGTGAGCGAGAAGATGCTCACCCAGACGCTGCGCACCCTCGAACGCGACGGGCTGGTCAGCCGGACCGTCTACCCAGAGGTGCCGCCGCACGTGGAGTACGAACTGACCGCGCTCGGCCAGACGCTGCGGGAACCGCTGAAGGCGCTCACGGAGTGGTCCGTGCTGCACATCGAAGAAGTCATCACCGCCCGCGAAGAGTACGACGACCGCACTGAGCGCACCCGGTAATCGGCGGCGGCCGGCAATTCTTCCCTCAGCCCAGGTCGCAGGCGGCGGCTCCGGTGTCGGCATCGCGCTGCGCGGGGGACACTGGGATGCGTGCAACGCCCGGGGCCAGTGGGAGTTGATCACTATGCATCCATGCCACGTGACCGACCGAAGCGGCTCGCCGGACGAGCCCGGGGCGCGACAGCAGGCCCATGTCGTGATCGACCGGCGGGGCAGGGTCGTCGAGTGGGATTCGCAGGCCGAGGCGCTGCTCGGCTATCCGGGCGAGGAGGCGCTGGGACGTTCGGCAGCAGACCTGCTGGGCGCCCTGGCCGCCGGGGTCTCGGCGGCCGCCGGTGACGGCCCCGCCGTCGTGTTGCGGCGCCGCGACGGCGGCCTGCTCACCTGCCGACTGACGGTGACCCCCGATCACGCGGGTGACGCCGGCACGCGCTTGGCCGTGGCAATCTCGCCCGTCCAGCCCGAGGAACAGGGCCGGCCCGACGAACTCGAACGGGCGCTTCTCGAGACGCTGTTCACCCTCTCTCCCACGGGTTTGTACCTCCTTGATCCTCAGTTGCGGGTCATCCGCTTCAACGTCGCGGCCGAGGGCATGCAGGGCACCTCGGTCGAGGAGGCCGCCGGCAGGCGTCCCAGGGAAGTCTGGCCCGGCTTCGCCGCTGCGAAGGTGGAGCGGGTGATGGCACGGGTGCTGGCGACAGGACAGCCGGCGATCGGCGTCGAGAAGCGGATGCGCCCGCCGGGCGACCCCCACCACGACCACGTGTACTCGACTTCCGTCTTCCGTCTGGAAGACGCCCAGGGCCGGATCCTCGGCCTGGCGGACGCCACGGTCGACGTCACCGACCTCCATCTGGCCCAGGAGCGGCTGACCGTACTCGCCCGGGCCAGCGACCGGATCGGGTCCACGCTCGACGCGCTGGACACCGCCCGGGGCCTGGCGGAGGTGTCGGTGCCGGTACTCGCCGACAGCATCGCGGTCGACGTGGTGCAGGCCGTGCTTGCCGGCGAGGACGTCGAGCCCGGACCGGTACGACCCGGCGCGGTGCTGCGCCGGGCGGCCTCCCGGTCCCGGAACGACCAGGCTCCGGGGACCGGAACCGACCAGGACGGTGACCTTCCACC
Organism: Streptomyces carpinensis; assembly: GCF_002154505.1. Taxonomy (GTDB): domain Bacteria; phylum Actinomycetota; class Actinomycetes; order Streptomycetales; family Streptomycetaceae; genus Streptomyces; species Streptomyces carpinensis. The sequence continues at coordinate 26,957 of NZ_MUBM01000173.1, forward strand.
GGTGTCCACCGCCGGGGCCCTCGCCGGCCTCGCACCGCGGCTCGTCGACCCGCAGGGCCCCGAAGGAGAGCCGATGTTGCGGTGCCTGTGGACGCCGGCTGGCGAAGAGGTCCATTCGCTGATGGTCATGCCCCTGGTCACCCAGGACCGTACCCTCGGGCTCGCCACGCTCTGCCGCTGGGGCGACCAGAGGCCGTTCGAGCCCGGCGATCTGACCCTGGCCGGCGAACTCGCGCGACGCACGGCCGCATGCCTGGACAACGCCCGTCGCCATCTGCGCGAGCACAACTCCCTGGTCGCGTTGCAGCACATCCTGGGCCCAGCCGTACTCCCCTCGGACCAGGCGCTGGAGGTGGCGCACACATACGTGCACGCGGGATCCGGCGGGGACTGGGTCGACGTCCTGCCGCTCTCCGGGGCCCGCGTGGCACTCGTGGCCGGCCGGGTACCCGGGCGCGGCATCCAGCCGGCGGCCGCGGCAGGACGCCTGCGAGCCGCCGTGCACACACTGTCGGAACTGGACCTGGAGCCGGACGAACTGCTGGCCCGCCTCGCCGACTCGGTAGGCCCGCCCGGGACCGCCGACGGCTTGGAGGAGAACAACGGCCGACCACGGCCGGTGCCGGACGCCGCAACGACCACGCACGGCCCGGACTCCAGCGCCACATGCCTCTATCTGATCTACGATCCGGTGTCGCGGCGCTGCTCGGTCTCCAGCGCCGGCCACCCCTGGCCCGTTGTGCTGCACCCCGACGGCACGGTGAGGACCATGGACCGTCCGCTCGGCGACACCCTGCGCTCCCTCGGCGCGCCCTTCGGCAGTGAGGAATTCGAGCTTCCCGAGAATTCCACGTTCATGCTGTACACCCCAGGGCTCCTGCAACAGGAACAGGAGCAGGAGCACGACCAGGACCAGGAACAGGAGCACCAACATGAGCCGCCCGGGGCCGGCCGGGAGCGCCTGATCGCCCAACTCGCCGGTACCGCCGGTTCCGTGCAGGCGATCTGCACCACGCTGACGAAGGCGCTGGTCCCGGCCCACCCCCGCGACGACGCCGCACTTCTGGTCGCCCGCACACACGCCTTGGGCCCGTCCCACGTGGCGTCGTGGGACCTGGCGAGCGACCCCGCTGTCGTCTCCGAGGCCCGGACCCTCGCCGCGCGACAGCTCGAGTCGTGGGACATGAACGATGCGGCGTTCACGACAGAACTCGTCGTCAGCGAGCTCGTCACCAACGCGATCCGGCATGGCAAGCCGCCCGTGACACTACGACTCGTCCGCGGCCATGTCCTGACGTGTGAGGTGTCCGACGGCAGCAGCACGTCTCCGCGGCTGCGACACGCACGCAACACCGACGAGGGCGGCCGCGGACTGCTCCTGGTGGCACGCTGCTCCGACCGGTGGGGAACCCGCTACACGCAGGACGGCAAGATCGTCTGGGTGGAGCAACGCCTGCCCTGAGGCCGCGGACGCGAACGGCAGGAGCCGCACCGCACAACGTGTCAGGGCCATGGGTCTGCCGCGGTGGTTGGGGCCGCGGTCAGGACGGCCGCCGCCCTCGCCGCGGGTACGCCGGTGCTGCCCATGCGGCAGAACGAACGGTATGTCGGCCACCCGGGACGGCGTTCACGAGGGCCGGGTATTGTCTCCCCCTGTTCGTGACCCTTCAGCTGTGGGACCTCGGCCGTGGTATGAGCGGTTGACGTCTCTCCTGGGGCCTGCCCGCACCGGGCCCGGCCCGCCCCCGCGCCAGGACGGTGGCCCGGGATTGACGAGAACCGAAGGCAAGGCACATTCAGTGAAGATACGCAACCAGTGGTCGGCCCTGCCCATCACGGCGGGGGTGGCCTGCGGTCTGTTGACCGGATGCGGCTCCCAGAGCAGCGGGTCCGACGCCGCGGGCTCCCACGTGGTCGTGGGGATGTCCGACGACGTGCTGGCCACGGATCCGGCCTCCGGCTACGACCCCGGCTCCTGGCTGTTGTTCGACAACGTTTTCCAGACATTGCTCGGCTTCCCCAAGGGCGGCACCGAGCCACAGCCCGAGGCGGCCAAGTCCTGCTCCTTCACCGACAGCCGGACCCGGATCTACCAGTGCACGCTCAAGGACGGTCTGAAGTTCAGCAACGGTGACCCGCTGACCGCCCAGGACGTCAAGTTCTCCTTCGACCGTACGCTGAAGATCAACGACGCGGCCGGACCGGCGATCATGTTCTCCGTACTCGACTCGGTCCAGACACCCGACGACAAGACCGTCGTCTTCAAGCTGAAGGCCCCCGACGCCACCTTCCCCAGCAAGATCGCCTCCGGTGCCGGCTCCATCGTCGACCACAGGCAGTACGACGCGAATGGACTGCGCAAGGACGACCAGGCGGTCGGCTCCGGCCCCTACAAGCTGGACTCCTTCAGCAAGGACGAGGCCGTCTTCTCCGCCAACCGGAGCTACAAGGGCACTGCGCAGGTCAAGAACGCCGGCGTGACCCTGAAGTTCTTCCACGGCGACCAGCCCGCCCTCAAGCAGGCCCTGCTCGACGGCAAGGTGGACGTCGCCTACCGCGGCCTGACCACCAAGGACATCGCCGGCATCGGCGCCCAGGACGACACCAAGGGCATCGAGGTCGTGGAGGGCAGCAGCGCAGAAGTCCAGCACCTGGTCTTCAACATGGACGACCCCGTGGCCGGAAAGCTCGGCGTGCGCAAGGCCATCGCCTACCTCCTCGACCGCGACGCCCTCATCCGGGACGTCTACCAGGACACGGCCACCCCGCTGTACTCGATCATTCCGGCCGGCATCGCCGGCCACAGCACGGCCTTCTTCGACACCTACGGCGCCCGTCCCTCCAAGGCCAAGGCCACCGCCGCGCTGCACGCCGACGGCATCACCGGCAAGGTGCACCTCACCCTCTGGTCCACCCCGTCACGCTACGGCCCGGCCACTGACGACGAACTGAAGGCGATCGCCACCCAGCTCGACGCCAGCGGACTCTTCCAGGCCGACGTCAAGTCGGTGCCCTTCGACCAGTACGAGAAGGACATCGCCAAGGGCAAGTACGGCGTTTACGTCAAGGGTTGGGTGCCCGACTACCCGGACGCCGACAACTTCACAGCGCCCTTCTTCGGTCAGGGCAACGTGCTGGACAATCACTACACGAACAACACCATCACCGGCAGGCTCATCCCGCGCACCGCCGCCGAGAGCGACCGCGCCGGCACCGACAAGGACTACGGACAGCTCCAGGACATCGTGGCCCAGCAACTGCCCGTCCTTCCCATCTGGCAGGCCAAGCAGTACGCGGTCGTCCGCGACGGCGTGTACGGCCTGGAGTACTGCCTCGACGCCTCTACCGTGTTCCGATTCTGGGAGCTCAACAAGAGCTGACCACCGCATCGCGCGCGGTCCTGCCCGCGGCCGGCACGTGGCCGCGGGCAGGACCGCCGAACTAGCCCGTCTAATAAGGCGCACCGTTCGAGATCGCCAACCGTTACCACGTGTGCCACCGCCGAGCGGACCAGCGCGGCGACTACGACGAGGCGTTCCTGGACTGGATCAACTGGTACTACCTTCCCACGGCGGAGCTGACCAAGGTGTTGACCGCATCGCGGGGCTCTGTTTGAGCCCAGCGGGTCGGATTGCTCGATCGGTGGATCTCGCGTCAGCGGCGTGTGTAGGGGGCCACGAGCGCCGCCGAGGCGAAGGCTCGACTCTTGATCTCCTGCAGCGTCCGGGCAGGCTGCGTACTGCCGTCGAAGGATGCGGGCATCGGTTCGTGGAGCACGTACAGCGTCAACTGGTACCTGTGGGTGCTGCCATGCGGTGGGCATGGTCCGTGGTAGGCGGCCTCACCGAAGTCGTTGAGCGCCTCACGGGTACCTGCGAGAAGGCGGTGGGCGCCGATTCCGTGGGCACTTGGGGGGATTCCGAGCAGGAGCCAGTGAATCTTGTGGATATCGAGGTCGACCATGGTCAGGGCGAGCTCCCGAGTTCCGTTCGGCATGTTCGCGAAGTTCAGCCCCGGCGAGTAATCCCTTGGATCATCGCAGGTCATGAGCGAGGTGAACGCTCCGGTGCGGTCGAATCCCTCTCCCCGAGCAAGGGCGAGGGGCCGCCCGGCAGGCGAAGTGGTGGCGCGTGTGGTTTCCGTGGCGAACGTGTGTGCGCTGGGCGCGGGCTCTGATGTGCCGGAGCAGGAAGCGCAAGCCAGCAGTGCCGCCGTGACCGCGACGGTTGCCAGGGTCGGGTGTCCTCGCATGCCGCCCACTGTAGAGACGCGGATTCGCAGGACGAGTCATCCACGCTGGGCCGCCCCCCAAACGACACATCGTCGCGTCCACGCGACTGCGGCGTTCCAGTACGCGGTCTCCGGTCGCCTCGGCGTCCAGCCCGTCTTGACCGCGTCGACGGCTTCTCGGATCGAAACGGCGGTCTCGAAGGGGGCGTCTTGCTCCTCGGTGCCGAGCTGGTAGACGACAGTACGGCCGCAGCATGCTCGGGCTGCGTCGCCGCAACGATTTCCGATCCGCGGGATGGAGTCGACGTTGATCTTCCCTGACCTCGTGAGACGCCGAGCCGCACCTTCCTGGAGCGCTCACCGGCGTTCCCCGTCACTTGCTGCCGGATCGGGCACGTAAAGGCACGTGCGGCCTGGTGATGAGGGAACTGCTCGCTCGCGCGAAGCTCCGCGCCAGCGACTAGGCGGTGGCCGCACCGATGCCGCCCACGGGCCGCGTCGGCGTCGAGCCGACCTTCTCGACGTGCCCACCTCCCCGACCTTGACGAACGTCGGGCCCGTGGAGTGCTCGGAGCCCAGCCTGCGGCACCCCGGGGCCCGCGCCGCACCATCGGAGCCGACGGCCGGCAGGACGACGATTCGACCCAGAGTCTCGGCTGACGAGCCCTCACCACCGGGCCGCGGCACGGGTCGGTCCGACGTCACAGCCAGCCCGACGGGTTCCTCAGTCCGGGGGGCCCGGCCAGTACGCCAGGCCGTCGTGCGATGGCGGCTGGCTGGTCGCTTCCTGCGGCGAGTCGTAGAACTCGTAGGCTCCGCGCAGGCCGCCGTGCCGGAAGACCTTGAGTATCTGGGCGGACGGGCACGTGATCCGCAGGGAGCCCTCCTGTTTTCTGATGTGCTTGGTGATCGCCACGACCGTGCTCAGGCCCATCGAGTCCAGGAAGGGCACGAAACACAGGTCCAGGACGAAGTGGCGGTGCCCCTGGTCGAGGAGCCGGGCCACGGCTGTGCGGATCTCGGCGTGGGTGCGGATGTCCACTTCGCCGTCGATCTCCAGCACGGTCCAGCCGTTGATCACGTCGTAGCTGACGGTGATGTGCTGGTCGCGGATGAGGGTCGTTCGCATGGCCACCCCTCTTCCCGGCTTCGGGCGGGCACAGGTTCCCCCAGCGACGCGTTGCGCGGCGGTCGGGAAGTGTCTGTCCTGCCGGCAGATGCCGCCTGCCTCCATCCAAGACGTCCGTCCGCTGATCGCAAGCCCAGCGGCATCTCGATCACCTCAGGGGTATCCCTGGGGGCGGTGTAGAGGTTTCCGGAGAGTGCGGGGTGTGTCGGCCTGAGGAGGAGTTCCAGCCGCTGACGGAGGACGGTCCGCGGCTGGTCCAGCGCGCGCGGGAACTCACGCAGGGATACTTGACGGCCCTGGCACCCGGCCGGCGGCGATGTGGCGGTGTCGGTGCTGCTGGTAGGCCTGAGCTGGTCAGTAATGCAGTGCGGCATGTCGTGGGATGACCGGCCGGGCCACACCGCGGGACGGCCGTCACCCGATCCACGAGGCAGAAGCCGCGGGGGTCGTCAGGCTTCTCTCCGCCGCCCCGGCGCGCGGACTGCGGGAGGTAGGATACCCGCAGGGGTATACGGAGGAGTGCGTTGTGGAACTGGCGATGGCGGAGAAGGAACTGAAGTCGGTGGTCAACCGCCTGCGCCGGGCGCAGGGCCAGATCGCCGGCGTGATCAAGATGATCGAGGAGGGGCGGGACTGCGAGGAGGTCGTCACGCAACTCGCGGCGGCTTCCCGGGCTCTGGACAGGGCCGGATTCGCGGTCATCGCCACCGGCCTGCAGCGCTGCCTCAGCGACTCGGAGATGGCCGCCGGCGGAGACCAGGAGCAGATGCGGGCCCGGCTGGAGAAGCTCTTCCTGTCGTTGGCCTGAGCCGAGTGCCCTGATGGGCGCGCCCGGTCAGGTCGCAGACGGGCAACCGAGCCCTCGACGAAACCGTGCGCTCACGGCCTGCCCCACCGTCTCGGGCGCGGCTCGTCATCCATGAATCACAACTAGCTGCCCGGCGTCGAGGCACGGGCTTCCAGAATCCGGCGGGATCAAGCAGAGGCGGCGGGCTTCCAGAATCCGCCGGGATCAAGCAGAGGCGGCATTCCATCCGGGCCGCTCCAGGGAGCCGGGAGGGGATGCCGCCGAGCGCTCGATACCCTGCCCCGGTATGGTCGGTGGCGGGTGCCGAGCGAGACGGAAGAGAGGGCAGGACCGTGGACAGCGTGCGGGCGCGAGCGGGCAGGCGGGGCATGACCCGGCTGCTGGCGGTGTGCGCGGTGCTGTGCGGCCTGTTCCTCATGCACGGCGCCCCGGCCACCGCCGCGGAGGGCTGCCACGGCGCCATGACCGCTGCCTCCGCCATCTCGACCTCGCCGATGCCCAGCGGCCACGACGCCGCCCCCATGCCCACGGCCCAAGGGCCCGACGCACACGGTCAGGGTTCAACGGTCCGGGCCGCCGGCACATCGCAGATGTCCGGGGAGCTGTGCGTCTCGACCCCGGCCCATGAGCGGGTCCCCTTGCCTGCGCCCGCCCTGCTCGCCGTGGCAGGCGCCGGCGTGCTCGCCCTGTGGGCGCCGGCGCGACTGCGGGCGGCGGCCGGCGGGACGGGGCGGCGGGGGCCACCGGGCGGCGGACGACATCTCCTGCTTCAGGTGTGCATCGCGCGGACGTGACAGGCACGCGCCGGAGCCCGGCCCAGGCCGGAGCCGGCACCGTGTCCTGCTCGTCTCCGCGCGCCACCGGTGTGGTGCGCCCACCCGGAAAGACCCACGTCGATGTCCACCTCTTCCCGTTCCACCGCACGCCGCGGCTCGGCCGCGGCCGGTGCCGCGGCCGCTCTGGCGCTGACCCTGGCCGCCTGCGGCTCCTCCGGCGACTCCTCCTCCATGCCCGGCATGGACCACGGCGCCAAGGCCTCCGCGCCCTCCTCGCCCAGCCCATCTCAGGCGATGGGCGACATGCCCGGCATGGATCACATGGCCACCGGCGACGGCCTGTCCGACGCCCAGGACGGCTACCGCCTCACCTCCACGGACGCCACGCTGCCGTCGGGTAAGCGGACCGCCTACCGGTTCACGGTCGCGGGCCCGGACGGCAAGCCGGTCAGCGACTTCGCCGTCGACCAGACGAAGCGGATGCACTTCTACGCCATCCGCTCCGACCTGACCGGCTTCCAGCACATCCACCCTGCCATGGCCGCCGACGGCACCTGGAGCGCCGACCTGGCCTCCCTCGCCCCGGGCTCATGGCGCATGTTCGCCTCCTTCACCCCCGCCGCCGGACCCGGCAAGGGCAAGGACCTCGTGCTGTCGCGCACCCTCACAGTGCCCGGCGACGCCACGAAGACGACGCTGCCCGCGCCCGCGGGCAGCACGCAGGTCGACGGGTACACCGTCACCGTCAAGGGCGAGCCCATGGCGGGGATGTCGCACCCGCTGACCGTCTCCGTCGCCAAGGACGGCAAGCCCGTCACCGACCTGCGGCCCTACCTCGGCACCTACGCCCACCTGACCGCCTTCCACGAAGGCGACGCCGCGTTCGCCCACCTCCACCCGACCACCGAGGTGACCGCGGACCACGGCGGCCCGGACCTGAACTTCCAGGCCGAACTGCCCACCTCCGGCAACTGGCGGTTGTTCCTGCAGTTCCGGACCGGCGGCACGCTCCACACCGCCGCCCTGACCCTGCGCGTGGGCTGACCCCCGGCGGGGCGCCGCCTCTGCGGCGGCGCCCCGCACCCCGGTCGGCAGGCAACTACTCCGGCCCATGGAGTGTCCGCCGGTCGTACGCCGCACTTCGGAGGGAACGCTTCACAGATGCACGCCGTACTGCACGCACTGTCGATCACCGGTTCCATGACCTGGGAGATCACCTGGGCCCTCATCCTGGGCTTCGCCCTGTCGGCCATCGTCCAGGCCGTGGTCCGCAAGTCCACCGTCGTATCCCTGCTCGGCGACGACCGGCCCCGCACCCTCGCCGTCGCCGCGGGCCTGGGCGTGGCGTCCTCGTCGTGCTCCTACGCCGCGGTGGCGCTGGCGCGCTCGCTGTTCCGCAAGGGCGCCGACTTCACCGCCGCGATGGCCTTCGAGATCGCCTCCACCAACCTCGTCGTCGAGCTCGGCGTCATCCTCGCGCTGCTGATGGGCTGGCAGTTCACCGCCGCCGAGTTCGTCGGCGGTCCCATCATGATCGCCCTGCTGGCAGTGCTGTTCCGGCTGCTTCTGCGCGCGCGGCTCCTGCGCCAGGCCCGCGAGCAGGCGGAACGCGGGTTGGCCGGGTCGATGGAGGGCCACGCCGCGATGGACATGTCCGTCCGAGGCGAGGGTTCCTTCACCCGGCGGCTGCTCTCCCGTGAGGGCTTCACCGCCACCAGCCACGTGTTCGTCATGGAGTGGGCGGCGATCCTGCGCGACCTGGTCGTCGGCCTGCTCATCGCCGGCGCCGTCGCCGCCTGGGTCCCGGACTCCTTCTGGCGCACCTTCTTCTTCGAGGGCCACCCGCTCGCCGCCAAGCTGTGGGGACCCGTCGTCGGCCCGCTGGTGGCGATCGCCTCCTTCGTGTGCTCCATCGGCAACGTGCCGCTGGCGGTGGTGCTGTGGAAGGGCGGCATCAGCTTCGGAGGCGTGGTGGCGTTCATCTTCGCCGACCTGCTGATCCTGCCGATCCTCAACATCTACCGGAAGTACTACGGCGCGAGGATGGCCGTCTTCCTCCTGGGCACCTTCTACCTGGCGATGGTCATCGCCGGATACGTCGTGGAGTTCGCCTTCGGCGGCCTCGGTCTGATCCCCGACCAGGCCGCCGCGAAGGTTCCCATGCAGGGCGTCAACTGGAACTACACCACCTGGCTCAACATCGCCTTCCTGGTCCTCGCCGCCGTGCTTCTGGTGCGGTTCTGGCGGACCGGCGGGCTGTCCATGGTGCGCATGATGGGCGGCGCTCCGGACACCGGCCGCGACCACACCGCACACACGCAGCACGGACACCACGCGGGCGACCACGCGAACCTCGACGAGGAACGCCAATGACGGAGCAGCCCTCCACCAGCGGGTCGACGGCCGACCCCACCCCGGGGCCGGTCCGCCGAACGGCACAGTCCGCAACCCGCCCCGCCGGAGCTGCCGCCGGCCGTCGGGGTCAGCCGTCGGAGCGAGGGGCCGCAGGCGGAGAAGAGCGGTAGGTGCGGAAGAACTCGGTGATGTCCTGGGCCAGCAGGTCGGGTTCCTCGTGGGCGGCGAAGTGCCCGCCGCGGGGCATCTGCGTGTAGCGCGTGACGTTGTACGTGCGCTCTGCCCAGCTCCGCGGTGGCCGGCTCAGATCGGCGGGGAACAGTGCGACGGCCGTCGGAACGCCGACCCGCTCCACGCGTCGGGTCAGGCCGTGGGCGTACTAGTAGTACGGCCGGAATGAGGTGGAGATCGTGCCGGTGAACCAGTAGAGGGAGGCTTGGGTGAGGAGGAAGTCGTCGCTGAAGCGGGCGGACAGGTCGCCGCCGCAGTCGCTCCAGGCACGGTACTTCTCGACGATCCAGGCGAGCAGTCCGGCCGAGGTCGGCGAGGTGTGAGGGGAGGGCGTTGATGGCGGCCTCGTGGGCTCGCCAGTCGTAGCCGCGGGCCCAGTGGGTGACGAGGCGCCGGAGTTCTGTCGCGTCGGTACCCGCCTCCCAACCCTCGACCGGCCAGGGCTCGGCCCATCGTGTGGCCTCCAACCGGGCACGGAGGTCGGCGAGTTCACCGTCACTGACCGCGATCATCGGCGGGTTGCTCGGCATCGGATTCTCCTTGGTGTACTGAGGGTCTCGGCGTGACGGGGGAGGGGCGGTCCGAGCCGGTGCGGGTGAGACCGGCAGGTCGGGGCGGTCGGCGCCGGCGAGTCCCGGGCCGGCTTCCTGGCCGTCGAGGACGGACAGCCGTGCATCTCCGCCTGGAACGTTCCGTAGCGGCGTGCCTACCGCGTCTCACTCCCGCCGGGAGAAGCGCCGGGGCGGAGATCGGGTTGGACGGCGTTCGCCCGAGTGGCCAATTATGGGTGGCTCATGTTCCCGAACGCGTCAGGCGGCGACAGTGACACCCCCCGCGCCCTCCATGAACCGGCGTCGACTGCTCACCCGGACCCTTCCCGCGGTGGCGGCCACTTTGCTGACCACCACCTCTGGCTCCCGGCGTGAGGCCGAGCCGCTGTCGGCGTTGGTCTACCGCGGTCCGGGTGCCTGCGACGGATGCGCGGAGGCGGTGGCCGCACTGCTGAAGCTGGGCCCTCGCCCGTTCAAGGTCAGGTACGTCGGTCCCGGCGAGGAGGTGCCGCTGACCGCGGCCGGTCTGGCGGAGGCCGATGTGTACGCCCAGCCCGGTGGCGACGACGACCTCGACGGGACCTGGGAGGGGCTGAAGGGCGCCGCCGGCGCGATCCGCGACTGGACCCGCGGCGGCGGCCGCTACCTCGGGTTCTGCATGGGCGGCTATCTGGCTGGGAGCGATCCGGGCTTCGGTCTGCTGCCCGGTGACACCGACGAGTACATAGCCTCGTCCGGGGCCTCGGTCCGCGACGAGCGGGACACGGTCGTGCCGGTGATGTGGAAGGGCGCGTCGCGGCACATGTATTTCCAGGACGGCCCGGTCTTCGTTCTGGACGACGGTGCGGACGCGTCCGTACTCGCCAGGTACGACAACGGGACCGTGGCGGCCGTCGTCGCGCCGTACGGCAAGGGCCGGGTCGGAGTGGTCGGGCCGCACCCGGAGGCCGACAGCTCCTGGTACTCGGACGCGGGGCTGAGCAATCCCGACGGCGTGCGTTTCGATCTGGCCCACGACCTGGTCGAGGAGACCCTCAAGGGCCTGTAGCGACCGGTCCGCGGCCGGGAGCGTGTGCGTGCCGGTCAGTCGGCTCCGCCGAGGACGGTGGCGAGGCGGTCCAGGACGTGGGGCCAGCCGTGTCCCATGCCGTTGTACGCCTGCCGGCCCATCGGGGAATCGAGGTCGAAGCCGGCGTGGGTCAGGCGCAGGCGGGTGCCCTCGCCTTCCGGCTCCAGCCGCCAGGTGATGGTGGTGTCGAGCGTGCCCTCGGCGAACCGGTAGGCCAGCAGCCGCTGTTCCTCCACTTCGGTCACCTCGCAGGGCTGGGCGCCGAAGTCGCCCATGTCCAGGGTGAAGCGGTGGCCGACCACCGGTTTGACGTCTCCTGCGGCCCACCAGCGGGCGTGGAGGTGGGGATCGGTCAGGGCGTTCCACACCGCGGCCGGGGGGTGGGGCAGAAACCTGTCGAGGTTGATCGTGTTGTTCTCGGTCACTTCTCGCTCTCCTCGTCCAAAAGATCGGCCAGCGCGTCCAGGCGCTGGTTCCAGTAGTGCTCGAAGGGGTGCAGCCACTCGCTCACCTCGGCCAGCGGTGCCGGCTGCAGGTGGTAGAAGCGGTGCCGGCCACGCGGCTCCTCGCGCACCAGTCCGGCGGTGCGGAGCACCGCGAGGTGCTCGGAGACCGCCGGCCTCCCGAGCTCGAACATCCCGGCCAGCTCACCGGTGGAGCGTGGCCCTTCACGCAGGGTCTCCAGCAGTTTGCGACGCACCGGGTTGGCCAGCACGCCGAACACGTCGGCAGGCATGACGGAACTGTACGTCGGGAATATCCGACGCGTCAAAGATTTCCGACGGGTCAGTGAGGGAGATCGTGGAGGGGCGAGGTCCACCCGCGTCGGGCCCCCAGACGCGCGGCTGCCCTGGCTGGACAGCCGCCCCTGGCCGACGGGGGCCAGGGGCGGCTGGAGAGGCGGGGCTGGGTGCGCGGCTTCGAGCGGGCCGCGCAGGCGGGTGGCCGACCTGCGCACCAGCCGGCCCGGCCGGAGGAGTGCGCGCCACGCTGTGCGAACGCCTCCCGCAGACCGCCGCGCCGACGCAGAGCCCGTAGCCGAGACGCATCGAGCCGGGCACGGCTTCATCACCGGCACCCCGCAACCCGCCACCCGGGCGTCCGGGCCGCGCTCGCCGTGATCATCACCACGGCACGGGCGTGCCGTCCCAGGAGAAGAACCCGCCGTTCGGCCCGTCGTCCGGCAGGAGCGCCAGCCGTACGGCACCCTGAGCGGCCTCCGCCGGGTCCCCGCCCGCCGCGGCTGCCCGGGAGTTGAGGTCGGTGGCCCTCAGGCCGGGGGCGAGCGCGTTGACCTTGAAGCCCTCCTCGGCCAGCGTCTGGGCGTACAGGACGGTGAGGGCGTTGAGGGCGGCCTTCGACGATCGGTACGCGGCCGCACCGCCGCCGGTGGTGGCGAACTGGGGGTTCGGGGTCGTGCTCCAGGTCAGGGATCCGGTCCCGCTGGACACGTTGACGATCCGGGGATGCGGGGAGCGGCGCAGGGCCGGCAGGAAGGCGTTGGTGACCGCGACGACCCCGAACACGTTGGTCTCGTACGTGCGCCGGAAGTCGTCCGCGGTGGTTTCGGCCGGCGGCGCGAGCGAGGGCGAGATGCCCGCGTTGTTGACCAGGACGTCCAGGCGGTCGAGTTGCCCTGCGGCCGCGGCGATGCTGTCCGGGTCCGTCACATCGAGGACCAGCGGACGCGCGGCCCCGCCGATCTCCTCGACGGCCCGGCGCCCGCGCCCGGCGTCGCGGGAGCCCACGTACACGCCGAACCCCTCCGCGGCGAGCAGGCGGGCGATCTGCTTGCCGATGCCCTTGTTGGCACCGGTGACCAGTGCTGTGCGATCGTTCATGGCAGCCACGGTCCCCTGGCGGCGACACCCCTGCCAGGGACAACCTGTACCAGGCACCGGGAGGAGAGCCCATGGCGCGGCAGGAACTGGCCCGTTTCCTGCGGGATCGCCGCACGGCCCTGCGTCCGCACGAGCTCGGCCTGGCCACCGGCGCCCCGCGCCGCACCCCGGGCCTGCGCCGCGAGGAGGTCGCGGAGCTGGCCCACATGTCCGTCGACTACTACGTACGGCTCGAGCAGGCCCGCGGCCCTCGTCCGTCGCCCCGCATCCTGGACGCGCTGGCCCGAGCCCTCCGCCTGACCCCGGCCGAACGCAGCCATCTGTTCCGCCTGGCCGGGACGACCGCGCCGCCGCCCGCCACCGGCGCCGTACGGCGCGTTCGCCCCCACGTGGCCCGGATGCTGCAGCGCCTGCCGGAGACCGGCGCGATCGTCACCGACGCCGCCTACGGCGTCGTCGCCTTCAACCCGCTGGCCCAGGCCCTGCTGGGCGGCGACCTCGGGCAAGGGGCGGCGAACCTGGCCCGGCGCCGGTTCCTCGGCGAGGGACGGTTGTACGAGAGCTCCAGCGCCGAGGAGTTCGGCCACATCGTGGTGGCACGCCTGCGCCGGGCCGCCGACCGCTACCCGCACGACCCGCAGCTCGCCGCCCTGCTGGCGGAACTGCACACCGGCAGTGAGGAGTTCCGCCGGCTCTGGGAGACCCGCCCGGTCCACGCCCCGGGCCACCGCACCAAGACCCTCGACCACCCCACGGCGGGCAGGCTCCGGCTGAACTGCGACGTGCTCCTCGTCCCCGAGGACGACCAGGAAGTCGTCCTGATCACGGCCGACCCCGGATCACCCTCGGCCCGAACCCTGCGCAGGCTCGCGGCGGCGGCCTAGGCGTGCCGGCGCTGGTCACTGCGCAGGCAGGCCCGGTTACCACGGGTGTCGTAGCGCCGTACCGTCGGTCGCATGACCGACGAGATCTTCGGGCACCCGCGGCTGGCCGCGATCTACGACATCCTCGATCCGGACCGCAGCGATCTGCATTTCTACCTCCGTCTCGCCGAGCAGTCGGACGCGAAGCGAGTACTGGACGTCGGCTGTGGGACAGGGGTGTTCGCGCTCGCGCTGGCCGATCGCGGAGTCGAGGTCGTAGGAGTTGATCCCGCCCGGGCATCGATCGAGGTCGCACGGGCGAAGCCGGGCAGCGATCGAGTTCGCTGGGTGTGCGGTGAAGCCACGACCGTTCCACCGCTGCAAGCCGACCTCGTCACCATGACGGCCAACGTCGCCCAGGCGATCGTCACCCCGCAGGCGTGGCACGGGACGCTGAAGGGTGCTCACAGGGCACTGCGGCCAGGCGGGCAGCTGGTGTTCGAGACACGGGATCCGTCCAGGCGTGCCTGGGAGGACTGGAACCGCGAGGCTTCCTTCAGCGCCACGGAGGTTCCAGGCATCGGTGCGGTGGAGAGCTGGGTCGAGCTGATCGAGATCGCGGGTCCTCTGGTGACCTTCCGCTGGACGTACGTGTTCACAGAGGACGGGCAGGTGCTGACCTCCGATTCGACCTTGCGGTTCCATGAGCGTGACGAGATCGAAGCGGATCTGGCCGACCATGGTTTCGTCCTGAGAACGGTGTGCGACGCCCCCGACCGGCCCGGCAGGGAGTTGGTCTTCGTCGCCCTCCGGCCGACGCCCTGATCCACGTCTCCCGTCATGCGGAACGGAATCGACTCACCGGGGCCGCACGCCCTCCCCGCGACGGGTGACGGCGGCGGCCGTGTCAGACATGGGTGAGGAGGCGCTCCAGCGGCCGGGGAACGCGCGCGAGGTCCAGGTGCGCGACCAGCGCCTGGGCGTAGAGCGCCTTGCGACCGCTGTGCGTGCCCATGAAGCGCCGCAGTTGGTGTTCCACGGGCCGTTCCCGCTGTGCCGGCTGGCTCTGGAAGGTGTGGAAGGGACGCGTCTCGCCCTGGGCCTCGATCACCTGCTGCACGCCCTCGGCCCCGAGAGCCCGGATCAGCTCGTCCTCCAGGTCGGCGACACACACCTGGAACCCGAGTGCCTCCAGCCCGGCCTGTGTGAGACCGGACCCGAGCCCGACCCGCTCCAGATGACGCCGGAAGTGCCGCTCCTCGCCGATGTCGCAGAGACCGGCCAGCGGGAGTCCGAGCCCCAAAGGACCGCACACGTCCAGGAACCGCCCGATGCTCGTCGCGCCTCCGAGCGGCACGACCGCGACGCCCTCCGCACCGAGATCGCGGCCGACGCGCGCGGCCAGCGTTTCGAGCGCGACCTGATCACTGCTCCCCTCGACGAGCACGATCGTCCGCACACCGCAGGCCGACTCCCGCGCCACGGCGGCCGCCGCACCCGCCCTCGCTCCGCCGGCCGCCCAGGCGGCCAGCGCCAGGCGGAATCGCCTCAACTCGTCCACGAGACCTCGCTTCCCGCCGCCATCCTGGCACGGCCGAGTTCACGTACGCACGTACGTTTTCCGGGAGCGCCGACTCAGGACGCACCCGCGCGTGGACGTCTCCGGCGACGGCACTCCGTCGTGCCGGCGAACACGCAAGCGGGTTCGGAAACAGTTCCTGATCTGGCTATGAACTCTGACGGCGGCACCGGTGTGCCTGGGACGCCGGCTAATCAATCGGCCTGCGCGTCGACGCTCTCGTAGAGTGCGCAGGTTGTCGTGGCGGAGAGGCGGTTCGGAAGCATGGCACCCAGGACAGTGACCAGAAATCAGTTGGAAGGCGTGGCCCGGGCCGCGCTGGGGGGCGGGCGGCGGCTGGAGGGGGTCGAACGGGTCGCGGGCGGCAGCAAGAAGGGCGTGTACCGCCTGGTGATGGACGACGCGACGACGGCGGTTGCCTATCTGTGGGACGACTCCGAGAACTACTGGCCGGCGGCTGAGAGCGACGACGACCTCACCGATCCGTTCTCGCCCGGTCTCGGGCTCGACCTGTTCGAAGC
>NZ_MUBM01000174.1 GCF_002154505.1 Streptomyces carpinensis
CCCTCCGGACCGTGCCCTGTGGCACGGTCCGGAGGGCGACCCGCACGGCCGCCGCCCCGACCCGGCGCTGAGGAGGATCAGCGCCGATGAGGTCCTGGACGCCCTCGACGCGCTCCCCGAGCCGTCGAACTGACCGAGGGGACCGGCACCATGGAACACTCACCCGTCGGCGTGGTCATCGCCACCCGCAACCGCTCCGCCAGTCTGGCCGTCACCCTCCGCCGCCTGCTCGCCCTCCCCGAGCACCCCGAGATCGTCGTCGCCGACAACGCCTCCACCGACGACACCCGCGACCTGCTCGCGCGCGGCTTCCCGCAGGTGCGGGTCCTGGCGCTGCCGTTCAACCGCGGCGCCCTCGCCCGCACGCACGGCATCCGCGCCCTGCACACCCCCTACGTGGCCTTCAGCGACGACGACTCCTGGTGGGAGCCCGGCGCGCTGGCCCGGGCAGCCCGCCTCTTCGACGACCACCCGCGGCTCGGCCTGCTCGCCGCCCGTACCCTCGTCGGCCCCGAGCAGGAACCCGACCCGCTGAACAAGGTGCTCGCCGACTCGCCGCTCGGCCCCGCCACCGACCTGCCCGGCACCCAGGTACTCGGCTTCCTCGCCTGCGCCTCCGTCACCCGCCGCACCGCCTACCTCGACGCCGGAGGCTTCCACCCCCTGCTCTTCTTCGGCGGCGAGGAGACCCTGCTGGCCTACGACCTCGCCGCACGCGGCTGGGGCGTCACCCACTGCCCCGAGGTGGTCGCCCACCATCATCCGGCAGCCGGCCCCCGCACCGGCCGCCCGGCGGCCCAACGCCGCAACGAACTCCTCACCGCCTGGCTGCGCCGGCCCCTGCCGCACGCCCTCGCCCGCACCCGCGCCCTGGCCACCGACGCCCGCCACGATCCCTCCGCCCGGCGCGCCCTGCGCGAGGCGCTCACCCGCCTGCCGGCCGCCCTGCGCGCCCGCCGCGTCCTGCCCCCGCACGTCGAGCGCGCCGCCCGCCTGCTGGACACGGACGCGGGCACCGACCCACATATGGCCCCCAGTACGGGCATGGGCCCGGACCGCGGAGGCCCGCCATGAACGACCCCCGCACCACCGTCGTGGTCATCACCCACAACCGGTGCCCCGAACTCCTGCGCACCCTCGACCATCTCGCCCGACTTCCCGAACAGCCCGAGGTGATCGTCACCGACAACGGTTCCACCGACGGCACCTCCGCCGCCGTGGCCCGCCGGCACCCGCGGGTACGGCTGCTGCGCCCGGGACGCAACCTCGGCGCCGTCGGCCGCAATCTGGCCGTGCGCCACGTCCGCACCCCGTACGTGGCCTTCTGCGACGACGACTCCTGGTGGGCGCCGGGAGCACTGTCCGGTGCCGCCGATCTCCTGGACCGGCACGCCGCGCTCGGCTCCGTCACCGCCCGCATCCTCGTCGAACCGGACGGCACCGAGGACCCGATCGTCGAGGAACTGCGCAACTCACCTGTTCCAGGGCCGCGTTGGCTGCCGGGCCCGGCGCTCGGCTCCTTCCTCGCCGCGGCGACCGTGCTGCGCACCGAGGCGTTCCGGCGTGCGGGCGGCTTCAACCCGCGGCTGTGGCTCGGCGGCGAGGAGGAACTGCTCGCCGCGGACCTGGCCGCCGACGGCTGGTGGCTGACGTACGCGGAAGATCTGACGGTCCATCACCACCCCTCCGTCGTTCGGGATCCGACACGCCGCCGACGGGACGGCATCCGCAACACCCTGTGGTTCACCTGGCTGCGCCGGCCGTTGCGGCCCGCGCTGCGCCGCACCCTGCACCTGGCCCGCACGGTGCCCCGCGACACGGCGTCCCTGCTCGCCTTCGCCGAGGCGGCGGCCGCGCTGCCCTGGGTACTGCGCGAACGGCGGGTGCTGCCGCCCGAGGTGGAGGGGCGGCTGCGGTTGCTGGAGGACAGCCAGCGCCGGTCGAAGGCCCGCCGCTACACCGGGTGAGCACGGCACACCGGGACTGCACCGGGTGGTTCCACCTGGTGAGGAGGGGACGGTCCGCACCGCGGCAGAACTGCGCCCCGCCGCGGTGCGGACCGAACGGCGGGGCTGAGGAAGGACGGCAACACCTGGGGGACGGGGCTGAACGCCGGTCCTGAGGAGTCCCTGAAGAACCGGGGCCGAACGCCAACTCGAGCGGGCCGAAGGCCATATCGGGCGACCTGGCGACGTCGGTCGGTATGTCGACCGACGAGGACTCAGCCCGTATTGCCGGACCGGCCGGTCCTCCCGGACCGTTCGCCCTTCGGGCCCAGGCCGCGCTCCGTGCGCGGACCGCTGCTGCGCAGCTTCGGGTCCTGTTGCAGTTCCTCGTTCGCGGCCCTGTCGGCGTCCTGGTCGGAGATGCCCGACCGCTCCGCCTCCTTGCGCGCCCTCGCGCGCTTGGTGTCGTACTTCTTGCTTCCGGGCTCGGGCACGACGATCACCTTCTGCCCACGCGGGTTCCCCCCGGCCTGCCGGGGCAAACGGCCTCGGACGGTCTGGCTCACGCCGTTCGCGATCGCCGGGACAGCAGCCGGACGACGGCGTACAGTGTCGGCGGCCACACCACGGCGAACGCCCAGATCACCCCGGGGTCCGAGGTGACGATACCCGCCGTCAGGAGGGTGACGGTGACGCCCAGCAGGACCACCACCGCCCACGGTTTCGATATGTACGCCGCCGCTCGCGAGAGGACTCTCGGGAGGTCCGGGCCCCGGCGGCGCGATGTACTCAGCCGCCGGGCGAGCCGTCGGTCACGGCTCAGGGCGCGCTCTATCTCGTCCAGTATCCGCTGTTCGTGATCGGGGAGTCGGCTTGTCGACACTGTTGCTCCTACGAGGGGGACCGAGCTACCTGCCGCGTCGTTCTCCGGGTGCCCGTACGCCATCGGGCTAACCGGTGCCGAGCGGGCGCAGTGTCGCCGGCAGGTCCTCGGCACCGTCCCGTCCGGAGCCCGCCGCGAACGCGTCGCACATCCGCCGCGCGGCCGTTCGGCCCGAGGTCAGGCACCAGTCCCACCAGCGGTCCAACTCGGCCGTGGCGAGCCGTTCCGCGGGCACCAGCGCGGGCCAGCCGCAGGCACGCGCCTGAGCGGTCACCTTCGCGCCCCCCGCGACGGGGTCCACGGCCAGCGCGGGCGTACCGGCGCGCAGCGCGAGCACCATCCCGTGCAGCCGGTCGGTGACCACGAGGTCCAGGCGGGCCAGCACGGACTGGAGCTGCTCCGGCGTGGCGCACAGCCGCCAGTCACGGGTGTCGAGCCGGGTCTCCAGCTCCAGGCGCGCACAGTCCTTGCCGTGCAGCCAGGCGGTCACCTCCCGGGCCACCACGTCGTGGCGGCGCGCCCGCCCGTACTCGTGCTGCCCGTGTGTGAGGACCACGCCGACCACCGGCCGCGCCGGCCGGACGGGGGCGCCGGCCGCCAGGTCCAGGGCGGGTGCGGCCGCCGGGGCGTCCCGGGCGAGCACGTGGTGGAAGCCGGTGACGGCCGGGCTGCCGGGGTCGATCACCGAGGTGCCCACGGCGATCCGCACGCAGTGCGCGAACCGCCGGTGCAACTGCTCGACCTGCGGCCCGTGCAGCGGCCCGCACACGAACACCAGCCGCCCGTACCGCTCGGGCCGTACGTCGTCCAGATGCAGGGCGCCGGGCCGGAACCCGGGGCTCCAGGCGACGTCGTAGGCCAGCCCGGCCCGCCGCAGCACGTCCTCGACCCGGTGCAGCGCCAGCACGTCCCCGGCGGTCGCCTCCCCGTCCGGGAAGCTGAACCACCCCGTGAGCAGAGTCCGCGGCTCGTCCTGTCGCCGGTGCACAGTGCGCCCCGGGTGCCCTCCCGGCCCGCCGCCATGCACCGCGCCAGACACCCGACAGGACCTGTCCGGTCGGCACACCTAGACGTCCTGGGCGTCCTCCTGCGCGCCGAGACTGAGCTCCACGTCGACGACCCCCTCGTCATGGAAAAGTTCGGACGCCAGCCGCCCGGCGTCGGCGGTGCCTTCCAGGCGGAGGAGCACCCGGGCCGCGGCGTCCGTGCGGCCGGGCAGCCGGTCGGCCCTGACCTCCAGGATGCGAAAGCCCCGCCGGGTGCAGGCCTCCATCAGCCGCGGCAGCAGCGCCCGGCCGGTCAGATACGTCAGCCGCACCTCGACCGTGGTGGCCTGGGCACCGGCGATGAGCCGGGGCGTCAGACGGGGATAGCCGCGTACGACGAGGAAGTGCAACACGGTGGTCGCCAGGGCCAGGATCGGCAGCCCGCCCCCGCAGGCCATGCCGACCGCGCAGGTCAGCCAGATGGTGGCGGCGGTGGTCAGCCCGCGCACCGCGTCCCGTCGTACGAAGATCAGGCCGCCGCCGATGAAGCCGATCCCGGAGACGATCTGGGCGGCCACCCGCGACGGGTCGAAGGACACATTGGCCAGGCCGAGCACATTGGTGAAGCCGTGCTGCGACACCTCCATCATCAGCGCGCTGGCGACCCCGACCAGGGTGTGGGTGCGCAGGCCCGCACTCTTCTGCTGCGCCTCCCTCTCCCAGCCGATCAGGCTCGACAGCAGCAGTGCGAGCCCGAGCTCGGACAGCTGGCGCAGACCCTGCCCATTGGCCACGTCCCACAGCGGAACCGCAAGCCACGGCATGCCTCTCCCTTCGTCGGCGTCCCACCGGCCCTCGCCGCCCATTGTGTGGCCGGAGACGTCCTGGACGGGTACCCGGCGCGGTGGACGGACACGGACAAGGCATGACACGGCAAGGCAAGGCAAGGTGAGGAGCGGGCCCGTGCCACGGATGGATCCCGACCAGGCGCGACGGCTGTTCGCGGCCGCCCGGGTGGCCCGGCTGGCCACCGTGGACGAGAGCGGGCGCCCCCACCTGGTGCCGGTGGTGTTCGCCGCCGACGGTGCGGACGGCATCGTGACGGCGGTCGACCGCAAGCCCAAGCGCACCACCCGCCTGAGGCGGCTGCGCAACATCGAGGCCGGTCCGGCCGTCTGCCTGCTCGTGGACGTCTTCGACGAGGACTGGGAACGCCTGTGGTGGGTCCGTGCCGACGGCGACGCCCGGATCGTGTCCCCGGACGCGCCGGACGTGACGACCCGGGACGAGTACGAGGCCGCCGTCGAGCGGCTGCGCCGCAAGTACCCGCAGTACCGCCAGGCCCCGCCGCACGGCCCGGCGATCCTGGTCGCCGTCCGCCACTGGACGGGCTGGCAGGCGGCACCCGCGCCGGAGACGGACCCGCCGGGCTGAGGTGTGGGCGAGCCGCCCGCAGGGCGCGCCCGGCGGCGGACTCGCGCGGGCGCACGGCGCGGGCGGCCCGTTTGGGACCGCCCTTTCTGGCTACGCGGCGGGCAGCAGGCCGTCCGTGGTTCCGTCCGGGAGGTGCCCCATGACCCACCGAGTACGCGACGTGATGTCCCCAGGCGCGGTGGCCGTCGAGCCGATGACCACGCTGGAGGACGCGGCCCGCGTGATGCGCGAGCAGAACGTGGGCGACGTCCTGGTGGCTTACGACTGCGACCTGTTCGGCGTCCTCACCGACCGCGACATCGTGATCCGGGCCGTGGCGTACGGCAGCGATCCGCACACCACCACCGCCGGATCGGTCTGCACCAGGCCGCCCGTCGTCACGCTGTCGCCCGAGGACACCACCGACCGCGCGGCCGAGCTGATGCGCCAGTACGCCGTGCGCCGGCTGCCCGTCGTCGAGCACGGCGGCTGCCCCGTAGGCATGGTCAGCCTCGGCGACCTTGCCGTCACGGAGGAGCCGGCGTCGACCCTCGCGGACATCCGCAAGGCGGACTGACCGGCGGCCTGTATTGCGGCAAGCGGACAGGAGGTGTCCGCAAGCGGCGATACCGTGCCGGGCATGACGAAGAGGACGCCCACTGCGACCAGCCGGACGAAGACAGGCCAGACGGCCCCTGTGCTGAGTGTGCGTGCGCTCAACCGGGCCACCCTGGAACGGCAGTTGCTGCTGCGCCGCTCGGCGCTGGACGCCAGGGCCGCCGTGGAGCACCTCGTCGGTCTCCAGGCGCAGAACGTCCGGCCGCCGTACTACGCCCTGGCCGCCCGGCTCGACGGTTTCGCGCCCGCGGAGCTGTCCCGGCTGATGGCCGGCCGCGAGGTCGCCCGCATGGTCACCCTGCGCTCGACGATCCACACCCACACCGCCGAGGACTGCCTCACCCTGCGTCCCCTCGTCCAGGCCGCCCGCGAGCGCGAACTCGCCCAGTTCCGCCGGGGACTGGCCGGTGTCGACCTCCACCGGCTGGCCGCGCTCGCCCGCGACCTCGTCGAGGCCGAGCCGCGCACCATGAAGCAGCTGCGCGAGGCGCTGCTCGCGACCTGGCCGGACGCCGACCCGCAGGCCCTCGGCATCGCCGCCCGCTGCCTGCTGCCGCTCGTCCAGGTCACCCCGCGCGGGCTGTGGGGCAGCAGCGGCCAGGTGGCCCTCACCACCGCCGAACGGTGGTTCGGCCGGCCCGCCGGGGCCGCGCCCACCGCCGACGCGGCCGTCCTGCGCTACCTCGGCGCCTTCGGCCCGGCCTCCGTGAAGGACATGCAGGCATGGGCGGGCCTGACCCGGCTGCGCGGCGCCTTCGAGCGCCTCCGCCCGCGGCTGGTCACCTTCCGGGACGAGTGCGGTGCCGAACTCTTCGACCTGCCCGACGCGCCCCGCCCCGACCCGGAC
>NZ_MUBM01000175.1:0-59635 GCF_002154505.1 Streptomyces carpinensis
GGGACCTGGCGTGCGGGGCGGGTGCCGGTGGTGTCCGGGTTCGCGCGATGGCCCGTCGACGGCTCGCCCAAAGCGGAGGGCAAGGCGCTGCGCAAGCGCGTCGCGCGGTCCGCGCACGCCGCGTTCGAGGCGGACGCCGGCCGCCCGGACGCACTCACGGCCGTCGAGGAGTCCAATCAGGACCGCATCCCCGAGCTGACGCCGATCCGGGTCGGCCGGATGGCGGCGACACCGTTCGCGTTCCTGCGCGGTTCGGCGGGCCTGATGGCCTACGACCTCGCGCGCGCCCCCATGACCGGCGTCGGCGCCCAGATCTGCGGTGACGCGCACGCGGCCAACTTCGGTCTGTACGCAGACGCCCGCGGCGGCCTGGTGATCGACCTCAACGACTTCGACGAGACGGTCCACGGTCCCTGGGAGTGGGACCTCAAGCGGCTCGCGGCCTCACTCGTGCTCGCGGGCCGGGAGGCGGGCTGCGACGAGGACAGCTGCCGTGCCGCCGCCCAGGACGCGGTGGGCGCCTACCGGCGCACCATGCGGCTGCTGGCCCGGCTCCCGGTCCTGGACGCCTGGAACGCCATCGCCGACGAGGAACTCGTCTCCCACACCGACGCCCACGACCTGCTCGGCACGCTGGAGCGGGTCTCGGAGAAGGCGCGGGCCAACACCAGCGGGCGCTTCGCGGCCCGCTCGACGGAACGGGCCGCGGACGGCGGGCGCCGTTTCGTGGACGCCCCTCCGGTCCTGCGGCGGGTGCCGGACGCGCAGGCCGCGGCGGTGGCGGCGTCGCTGGAGCAGTACCTGACCACGCTCTCGGAGGACCGGCTCCCCCTGCTGGCCCGCCACGCGGTGCACGACGTCGCGTTCCGGGTGGTCGGCACGGGCAGCGTGGGCACGCGGTCGTACGTCGTGCTGTTGCTGGACCACCGCGGTGAGCCCCTGGTGCTGCAGGTGAAGGAGGCCCGGCTGTCGGCGCTGGTGCCGCACCTGGTGACCGCCGGTTTCGCGACGCCGGAGGTGGACCACGAGGGCCGCCGGGTGGTGCTCGGGCAGAAACGGATGCAGGTGGTCAGCGACATCCTGCTGGGCTGGACGACCGTGGAGGGCCGGCCGTACCAGGTACGGCAGTTCCGCAACCGCAAGGGCAGCGTCGACCCGGCCGCCCTCCCCGCCGACCAGATCGACGACTACGGCCGGATGACCGGCGCGCTCCTGGCCCGGGCACACGCCCACAGCGCGGACCCGCGGCTGATCGCCGGTTACTGCGGCAAGAACGAGGAGCTGGACGAGGCGATGGCCGCGTTCGCCGTCGCCTACGCCGACCGCACCGAGGCGGACCACGCGGACCTGGTGGCTGCGGTGCGGGCGGGGAGGATCGCGGCCGAGATCGGGGTGTAGCCGACTGGGGCGGGCGCGCCTCTCCGAGGCCGGTGCGGCTTCCGGGAGGTGTAACTCCCTGAGGGATACGGAGGTCCGGTCGTCGGCGGGCGCGGCGCTACGCTGGTCGGGTGACGACCCCGGAAGCTGAGCAGGGTGACGTCGCCGGAGCGGATCGGGCGACGTCACAGGGCGCTGCGGCGCGGCCCGAGGCGCGGTTGGAGCGGGCCGTGCGGGCCGCCGAGCAGGCGCTCATCGAGTACGAGATCGCGGTGGAGACCTTCCGGGTGGAGGTGGAGAACTTCTCCCGGCTGCACCAGCAGAGACTCGGCCCCCTCTACGCCCGTCTCGACGAGCTGGAGGCGCAGATCGCCGAGGCCCGGGCCGCGCGCACCGGTGATCCCGAGGACCTGCGCCAGGCACAGGAGGCGCGGGCCCGGCTGCAGCCGATCCCCGGCGTCGAGGAACTGCTGCACGGCTGGATGGACGGGGACGGGCTGTTCCCGGAGGCCGTCGCGATGCTCACCGACCAGCCGGTGCGGCCCCCGCAGCGGGTCCGTCCGAGCGAGGAGGCCCGCAGCCTCTACCGGGAGCTGGCCCGCAAGGCCCACCCCGACCTGGCGCAGGAGGACGACGAGCGCAAGCGGCGCGAGGAGTTCATCACCCGGGTCAACGCCGCCTACGCCCGTGGCGACGAGGAGGAGCTGCGCCGGCTGGCCGAGGAGTGGGCCGCCGGCCCCCGGCCCGCCGAGCAGGGGCCGAGCCACAGCGAGGAGCTCTACGCCCGCCTGGAATGGCTCGCCCAGCGCAAGGAGATGCTCACGCTCGTCGCCAAGCAGCTGGAGGACAGCGCGATCGCCGCGATGCTCCGGCTGGCACCGGACGACCCCGACGGCCTTCTCGACGAGATCGCCGCACAGCTGCGCGACGACGTGGCGAAACGGGAGTCGGAGCTGGCGGAGCTGCTGGCCGGCGGCTGACAGGCTGCCCGGGCTCGACCGGCCCGGGCCCTGCCCGGCGCCCATAGCCGCGTGGTGATCGCCCCGGCTCGCGCTTCGGGTGCTCCGTGCGCTTCGGGTAGCGTCGGAGCATGCATTTCGGAGCTGGTGTACCCACGGTCGAGGTCCAGGACCTCAAGGACGGCGACTTCCTGCTGGACGTCCGCGAGGACGACGAGTGGCAGGCCGGCCACGCCGAGGGGGCACTGCACATCCCCATCAGCGAGTTCGTGGCCCGCTACGGCGAGCTGACGCAGGCGGCTCCCCAGGACGGGCGGGTTCATGTGATCTGCCGCTCCGGCGGTCGTTCGGCCCAGGTCGCGATGTACCTGGTCCAGCAGGGCGTCGACGCGGTGAACGTCGACGGCGGCATGCAGGTGTGGGCGGCCGTGGGCCGGCCCGTCGTGACCGACGAGGGAAAGCCCGGCCACGTGCTCTGACACGGCCCGGTCCATGCGTCCCCGGACCTCGCGCGGGTGGCGAGTTCGGTGTCGTGCACGGCTGAGCAACCCGCCGCTGCCTTCGCCGTTCCAGCGCGAAGCCGCGGCTCGTCACCGGCACCGACGTTGATCCTCTGCCTGCGTGCGGGCCGTGTGCACCGCCTCACCGTCATTCGGGCGAAGGCGGACATCGCGGTACCGAACGTGGTGCGGGTCCGATCGTCGACCGAAGTCGGGGCTGTGCCCGGCGGACGGGTCTGAGTACCGTTCCGTGCGGCGCCGGGGAGTGGCGCGTGTGGGCAGAGCGGGATCGGGAAACGGGGCGGCGGAATGGACGCGCACGACGAGGACTCGAACGCCCCGCACGGGCCGGGCGGGCGGCACGGGCCGGGTGGGGCTGGCCGGACCGGTGAGCCCGATGCGCCCGGAAGGGCTGATGGGAACGATGAGCTTCGCGGGACCGACGAGCCCCACAGGACCGACGGGGCCGGTGATCTGCTCAACAGGTCCGACAGGGCCGGTGCGCTGCCCCACGGGACTGACCAGACCGGTGATCTGCCCCCCAGGACGCAGGTGACCGGCCGGGCCGAGGCGACCGACGTGATGGCCGCCGGCTTCCAGGACACGGACGTCGAACCGCAGGACGGTCCCGAGACACTCGCCGGTACCCGCCTCGGTGTCGCTGCGCTCTCCCCGCGCTACCAGGTGGGCGTCGCGCTGGCGCTCGCGGCGGTGGCGGCGGTCACCTGTGTGCACCTCGGCATGGTGTTCCTGCACGTCGCACCCTCGAACACGGTGACGAAGCAGCACGGCAAGGCCATCGACGACTGGATATACCCGGAGTTCGAGCAGAACTGGAAGCTGTTCGCGCCGAACCCGTTGCAGCAGAACGTCACGGTCCAGGTGCGCGCCGAAACCCGCGCCGCGGACGGCGGCACCGCCACCACCGGCTGGTACGACCTGTCCGCGGAGGACGGCCGGGCCATACGCGGCAACCTGCTGCCCAGCCACACCCAGCAGAACCAGCTGCGCCGCGCCTTCGACTACTACGCCGGCACGCACGACAAGGACAACCGCCCGGTGGGCCTGCGCGGCGCCCTGTCCGAGGAGTACATGCGCCGCATCGTCGTGATGCGTCTGGACCGCGACCACGCGGCCGGCCGGGGCGGCACCCTCGAGCGTGTCCAGGTCCGCATCCGCACCGCCGCCGTGCCACCGCCCGGGTGGAGCGGGGAGAAGGTGTCGTCCGCGCCCGTGGACCGGGTGCTGCCGTGGTGGACGGTCTCGGCCGGTGAGGCCGGGGGAGGTGTGCGGTGAACCAGCTAGCCCTCTCCGTCTCCCGGGGGATCGCCCGGATCACCGAGGCGGCCCTGGGTCCCTTCCAGACGGCCGTCATACGCGTCGGCTTCTCCGCGACCTGGCTGCTGTTCCTGCTGCGTGAGTATCCGCACCGCCAGGAGCTGTACGGCCCCGACGGCCCGTGGAACTGGGACCTCGGCCGGCAGCTGACGGGGGACAACGGCGCGTTCACCGCCCTGTTGTGGTTCAGGGGCCAGTTCTGGTTCGAGACCGCCTATGCGCTGGCCGTGCTCGCGAGCCTGCTGCTGATGCTGGGCTGGCGCACCCGCACGATGTCCGTGCTGTTCATGCTGGGCGTGCTCTCGCTGCAGAACCGCAGCGTGTTGGTGGGCGACGGCGGCGACAACGTCCTGCACCTGATGTCGCTGTACCTGGTCTTCACCCGCTGCGGCCGGGCGTGGTCGCTCGACGCACGGCGGGCCGGGCGGATCCGGGCGGCCCGCGCGCGAGGGGAGCGGGTGCCGCCCGACCGGGCGGGTCCCCTGCTGTGGGGCGTCCTCGGAGCGGTCCTCGTCGGGGTCACGGCGGCGGGCAGGATGCAGGGCGAGTGGCTGGTGCCCGTGCTCCTGTGGGGCGTGTGGGTGGCGCAGGCCCTGCGGTGGGTCGTCGAGCGGCGCGCGAGGTCGGCCGAGCCGAGGGTCCTGCTCGACGTGATCGCCAACATCATGCACAACGCCGCCCTGTTGGTGATCATGACCGAGGCGTGCCTGATCTACGCGACGGCCGGCTGGTACAAGATCCAGGGTTCGCGCTGGCAGGACGGCACCGCCGTGTACTACCCGCTCCACCTGGACTACTTCTCGCCCTGGCCGGCCCTGGGCGACCTGCTGTCCTCCAGCGGGACGATGCTGATGCTCGTCACCTACGGGACGGTGATCGTGCAGGTCGCCTTCCCCTTCACGCTGTTCAACCGGCGAGTGAAGAACGTCCTGCTGGTGGCCATGATGACCGAGCACGCCGTGATCGCGGTCGTCCTGGGCCTGCCCTTCTTCTCGCTGGCGATGATCGCGGCGGACTCGGTGTTCCTGCCGACGTCGTTCCTGCGCCGGCTGGGCGAGGGGGCGGCACGCGCGCGTGCCCGGCTGCCGCGGGGCGGTGGCGGCCGTCCCTCCCCGGAGGAGCCGCGCTCGCCCGGGGACAGCGAGCCGGCGCGCGTAGGCTTCCCGGCATGACGGACCCCGCACCCGACCCCGTGCGCGCCTGGCGCCGGCTCGCCGACGCCGCCGCGCCCACCGTGCTGCTCGACGGCTTCCATGCCCTCAAGCACGCGCTGCGCTTCGGGGCCGAGGTGCCGGTGGCGGTCACCGCCGACCGGCGGGCGGCGCTCGCCCTCGCCGAAGAGCTGGCCCCGGACGTGCGGGACACCCTGGACGCCCTGCTCGCCGAGGTGCCGCGGGACACGTACGCGTCGCTCGTGCCGCGTCCGCATCCCACCGCCGTGGCCGCGCTCGCCCTGCGGCCCTCCCGCGAGGCGAATCTGCGGACGCTGGCGCGCACGCCCCGCAGCGCGCCGGTCCTCGTCCTGGACCAGCCGCGCAACCTGGGCAACGCGGGTGCGGTGATCCGGCTGGCCGCCGGTTTCGGAGTGACCGGGGTGGTCACCACCGGCACCCTCGACCCCTGGCACCCGACGGTGGTGCGCGGCGGGGCGGGGCTGCACTTCGCGACCGCCGTGGAGCGGCTGGCCGTGGACGAGCTCCCGCGCGGGCCGCTGTTCGCGCTCGACCCGGAGGGCGAGGACATCCGCGGGCTGAAGCTGCCCGACGACGCGGTGCTCGCCTTCGGCTCCGAGCGCAGTGGTCTGTCCGCCGAGCTGCGGAAGCGCACCGACCATCTGGTGGCCCTGCCGATGCGCCCCCAGGTCTCCAGCTACAACCTCGCCACCAGCGTGGCGATGACGCTCTACCACTGGAGTGCGACCGGGGGCGCACCCTGACGGGCGGCCGAGACGGTCGGTGACAGGCCCTACGCCTCGCGGCGGACCTCCACGACGCGGAAGCGGTTCGCCACGAACGCGCCGTCGCACAGGGCCGCGTTGGCCGCCGGGTTGCCGCCGGAGCCGTGGAAGTCGGAGAAGGCGGCCGTCTGGTTGACGTACACCCCGCCGATGAGGTTCAGCGACAGCTGGGCGGCCTCCTCCAGGCACACCTCCTGCACCGCCCGCTCGACCTCCTCGTCGGTCGTGTAGGCGCCCACCGTCATGGCGCCCTTGTCGCGGATCGTGCGCCGCAGCAGCTCCACCGCGTCGGCGGCCGAGTCGACGGCGACGGCGAAGGAGACGGGGCCGAAGCACTCGCTCATGTAGGCGGCCTCGTCGTCCGGCTTGGCGCCGTCCAGCTTCACGATCACCGGCGTACGGACGACCGCGCCCGGGAAGTCGGGGTTGGCGACCTCGCGGGATGCGAGGGCGACCTCACCGAGGGCCGCCGCGGCCTCCAGACGGGCCTTGACGTCCGGGTTGACGATCGCGCCGAGCAGGGCGTTCGCCCGTGCGTCGTCGCCGAGCAGGCCCTCGACCGCCTTCGCGAGGTCGGCCGCCACCTCGTCGAAGGACTTGGGTCCCTCGTCGGTGCGGATGCCCGCCCGGGGGATCAGCAGGTTCTGCGGGGTGGTGCACATCTGGCCGCTGTACAGGGACAGCGAGAAGGCCAGGTTGGAGAGCATCCCCTTGTAGTTGCCGGTGGACTCCACGAGCACCGTGTTGACGCCGGCCTTCTCGGTGTAGACCTGAGCCTGGCGGGCGTTGGCCTCCAGCCAGTCGCCGAAGGCCGTCGAGCCCGTGTAGTCGATGATCCTGATCTCCGGGCGGGTGGCGAGCGTCTTGGCGATGCCCTCGCCCTGGCGCTCGGCGGCGAGCGCGACCAGGTTCGCGTCGAAGCCCGCCTCGGTCAGCACCTCGCGGGCGATCTTCACCGTGAGCGCGAGCGGCAGCACCGCGCGCGGGTGCGGCTTGACCAGGACCGCGTTGCCGGTGGCCAGGGAGGCGAACAGGCCCGGGTAGCCGTTCCACGTCGGGAAGGTGTTGCATCCGATGACCAGGGCGACGCCCCGGGGGACCGGCGTGAAGTTCTTGGTGAGGACGAGCGGGTCGCGCTTGCCCTGCGGCTTGGTCCACTCGGCGGTCTCGGGCGTGCGGACCTGCTCCACGTACGCGTACGCCACCGCCTCCAGGCCGCGGTCCTGGGCGTGCGGGCCGCCCGCCTGGAACGCCATCATGAAGGCCTGGCCGGAGGTGTGCATGACCGCGTGCGCGAACTCGTGCGCCCGGTCGCTGATCCGCTTGAGGATCTCCAGGCAGACCACGGCGCGGATCTCCGCGCCCGCGTCGCGCCACGCGCCCTGGCCGGCCTTCATGGCGGGCAGCAGCACGTCGATGTCCGCGTGCGGGTACGTCACGCCCAGCTCGATGCCGTACGGCGAGATCTCGCCGCCCACCCAGTCGTCCGTGCCGGGCTGGCCGAGGTCCAGGCGAGTGCCCAGGAGGGCGTCGAAGGCCGCCTTGCCGGCGGCCGCGTCCAGGCTGCCGTGCTCCCCGTAGGCCTTGGGGTGCTCGGGGTGGGGCGACCAGTACGCGCGCGTGCGGATCGCTTCCAGGGCCTGGTCGAGAGTGGGCCGGTGGCGGGCGATCAGCTCGTGCGTGGTCAGTTCGGCGGCCATGCGGGACCAACTCCTTGTCTCAAGAGCTCCTCGTCGAGCTCATGACCTGGCAGAAACATGGGCAGGGACAGCCGGTCAGAGTTAGAGTAACCGAACGATCGGTCGGGGCAAGTGGTCCGCCGCGTCTGTGGAAAAGTCGGACCAGAGGGGGTCCGCCGCATCTGTGGGAAACGCCGTGCGGGAGGATCGCGCACATGACAGCACTCGACCTCAGCAGCCCCGTGGCCGTCGTCGGCACCGGCACCATGGGCCAGGGCATAGCCCAGGTCGCGCTGGTCGCCGGCCACTCCGTGATCCTGTACGACGCCGCGACCGGGCGGGCCCGTCAGGCGGCCGCCGCGATCGGGGCCCGGCTCGACCGGCTCGTCGAGAAGGACCGGCTCACCGGCGCCGACCGGGACGCCGCCCGTGCCCGGCTGAAGCCCGCCGAGAGCCTCACCGAGCTCGCGGACTGCGCCCTGGTCGTGGAGGCCGTCCTGGAGCGGCTGGACGTCAAGCAGGAGCTGCTGAAGGAACTGGAGGGCATCGTCACCGACGACTGCCTGCTCGCCACCAACACCTCGTCCCTCTCGGTGACCGCCATCGGCGGGGCGCTGCGCAACCCGGGCCGCTTCGTGGGCCTGCACTTCTTCAACCCGGCCCCGCTGATGCCGCTGGTGGAGGTCGTCTCCGGGTTCGCCACCGACGTCACGTCGGCCACGCGCGCGTACGAGACGGCCCGCGCCTGGGGCAAGACCCCGGTCGCCTGTGCCGACACCCCCGGCTTCATCGTCAACCGCATCGCGCGCCCCTTCTACGCCGAGGCCTTCGCCGTCCTGGAGTCCCAGGCCGCCGATCCCGCCACGATCGACGCGGTCCTGCGCGAGTCCGGCGGCTTCAAGATGGGTGCCTTCGAACTGACCGACCTCATCGGCCAGGACGTCAACGAGTCCGTGACGCACTCCGTGTGGCAGTCCTTCTTCCAGGACGTGCGTTTCACGCCGTCGCTCGCCCAGCGCCGCCTGGTCGAGTCCGGCCGGCTCGGCCGCAAGAGCGGCCACGGCTGGTACGACTACGGCGACGGCGCCGAGCGCCCCGAGCCGCACACCGCCGAGCGGGCACGGCCGCCCGCGTACGTCGTCGCGGAAGGCGACCTGGGACCGGCCTCGGAGCTGCTCTCACTGATCCGCGAGGCGGGCATCCCGGTCCGCGAGGAGGACGAGGACAACGGCACCCGACTGGTGCTGCCGGGCGGAGGCCAGCTGGTCCTCGCCGACGGGCAGACCTCCGTCGAGTTCCGGGACGTCGTCTACTTCGACCTCGCGCTCGACTACCGCCGGGCCACGCGGATCGCCCTGTCCGCCTCCCAGGACACCGCCCCGCAGACCCTCGCGGAGTCCACCGGCCTCTTCCAGGCACTCGGCAAGGACGTCAGCGTCATCGGCGACGTCCCCGGAATGATCGTCGCCCGGACGGTCGCACGGATCGTCGACCTGGCGCACGACGCCGTTGCCAAGGGCGTGGCTACCGAGGAGGACATCGACACGGCGATGCGCCTGGGCGTCAACTACCCCCTCGGCCCCTTCGAGTGGAGCCGCCGGCTCGGCCGGACCTGGGCCTACGGGCTGCTGGACGACCTGCACCTGCGTGACCCGTCCGGACGCTACGCCCCCTCCCTCGCGCTGTACCGCCACGCCTACGCCTCCGAGAAGCGGGAGGGCACCTCATGACCACCGCACGGCGCGACACGTACACGCCCGAGACGCTGCTGTCCGTGGCGGTGCGGGTCTTCAACGAGCGCGGCTACGACGGCACCTCCATGGAGCACCTGTCCAAGGCCGCCGGCATCTCCAAGTCGTCGATCTACCACCACGTCACCGGCAAGGAGGAGCTGCTGCGCCGGGCCGTCAGCAGGGCGCTGGACGGGCTCTTCGCGATCCTCGACGAGGAGCACGCGCGCGTGGGGCGCGCCGCCCAGCGCCTGGAGTACGTCGTGCGGCGCATGGTCGAGGTGCTCATCGCCGAACTGCCCTACGTGACGCTGCTGCTGCGCGTGCGCGGCAACACCGCGACCGAGCGCTGGGCGCTGGAGCGCCGCCGCGAGTTCGACCACCGGGTGGCCGAACTGCTGAAGGCGGCGGCCGCGGACGGGGACGTGCGCGGTGACGTGGAGGTGCGGCTGGCGACCCGCCTCGTCTTCGGGATGATCAACTCGATCGTGGAGTGGTACCGGCCCGACAGCCGGGGGATGAGCGAGCAGGACGTGGCGGACGCGGTGGCGCAGCTGGTCTTCGGCGGTCTGCGCAAGGACGGCTGATCACGCACGCGTTCACCGCTGCGGTTCCAGGTCCTCCTCCTCGAACACCAGCAGCGTGCGGGTGCTGAGCACTTCGGGGATCGCCTGGAGCCGGGTCAGCACCAGCTCGCGCAGCGCCCGGTTGTCCGGCGTGTGCACCAGCAGCAGGACGTCGAAGTCGCCGCCGACCAGGGCGATGTGGGAGGCGCCGGGCAGCCGGCGCAGCTGCTCGCGCACCGTGCGCCAGGAGTTCTGCACGATCTTGAGCGTGATGTACGCGGACGTGCCGTGCCCGGCGCGTTCGTGGTCGACGCGGGCCCCGAAACCGCGGATGACACCGTCCTCGACGAGGCGGTTGATCCGGGCGTAGGCGTTGGCGCGCGAGACGTGGACCCGTTCGGCCACCGACCGTATCGAGGCGCGGCCGTCGGCCTGGAGCATCTGCAGGATGTCCTGGTCCACGGCGTCCAGCGGGCGGGGCGGCGGCTGGGCGGCGCTGTCCGGGCTCTCGGCCATTTGTTCAGGAGCCATGTCCCCCCGCCTCTCTGCCATGGACGTACTGCGTCCATACCATGCTGTGGAGAACCGTTTGTCCACAGCCCGGGGCCGCCTGTAGCCAAAATGTGCCGACGACCGAACAATCGGTAGGTGAGGCGGGTCACGGCCGACGCGCCTCCCGTAGCCGCTCCCACGAGGAGGTCCGTCATGACGGTCATGGAGCAGCGGGGTGCCTACCGGCCATCGCCGCCGCCCGCCTGGCAGCCCCGTACCGACCCCGCGCCGCTGCTGCCCGACGCGGAGCCCCACCGCGTCCTGGGGACGGAGGCGGCCGCGAAGGCCGACCCGGAGCTGCTGCGCCGCCTGTACGCGCAGGCGGTGCTCGGCCGTCGGTACAACACACAGGCCACCGCCCTGACCAAGCAGGGCCGGCTCGCCGTCTACCCGTCCAGCACCGGCCAGGAGGCCTGCGAGATCGCCGCCGCGCTCGCCCTCCAGGAGCAGGACTGGCTCTTCCCCAGCTACCGCGACACGCTCGCCGTCGTGGCACGCGGTGTGGACCCCGTCGAAACCCTCACGCTGCTGCGCGGTGACTGGCACACCGGCTACGACCCCTACGAGCACCGGGTCGCCCCGCTGTCCACCCCGCTCGCCACCCAGCTGCCGCACGCCGTCGGCCTCGCCCACGCCGCCCGCCTCAAGGGCGACGACGTGGTGGCGCTGGCCATGGTCGGCGACGGCGGCACCAGCGAGGGCGACTTCCACGAGGCGCTGAACTTCGCCGCCGTCTGGCACGCCCCGGTCGTCTTCCTGGTGCAGAACAACGGCTTCGCCATCTCCGTCCCGCTCGCCAAGCAGACCGCAGCGCCCTCCCTGGCCCACAAGGCCGTCGGGTACGGCATGCCGGGCCGCCTGGTCGACGGCAACGACGCCGCCGCCGTCCACGAGGTGCTCACCGACGCGGTACGGCACGCGCGCGAGGGAGGCGGCCCCACCCTGGTCGAGGCGGTGACCTACCGCATCGACGCCCACACCAACGCCGACGACGCCACCCGCTACCGCGGTGCGGCCGAGGTCGAGGCCTGGCGCGACCACGACCCGGTCCAGCTGCTGGAACGGGAGCTGACCGGCCGCGGACTGATCGGCGAGGACGAGATTGCGGCCGTCCGCGAGGAGGCCGAGACGATGGCCGCGCGGCTGCGCGAGCGCATGAACCAGGACCCGGTGCTCGACCCGATGGACCTGTTCGCCCACGTCTACGCGGAGCCCACCTCCCAACTGCGCGAGCAGCAGGCCCTGTTGCGGGCCGAACTGGAGGCCGAGGCGGAGGAGGGCACCGCCCGATGAGCACCGTCGCACTCAAGCCGGCCACCATGGCCCAGGCCCTCACGCGCGCCCTGCGCGACGCCATGGCCGCCGACCCCGCCGTGCACGTCATGGGCGAGGACGTCGGCACCCTCGGCGGTGTCTTCCGCGTCACCGACGGACTCGCCAAGGAGTTCGGCGAGGACCGCTGCACCGACACCCCGCTGGCCGAGGCCGGCATCCTCGGCACCGCCGTCGGCATGGCGATGTACGGCCTGCGCCCGGTCGTCGAAATGCAGTTCGACGCCTTCGCCTACCCCGCGTTCGAACAGCTCGTCAGCCATGTGGCGAAGATGCGCAACCGTACGCGCGGGAAGATGCCCCTGCCCCTGACCATCCGCATCCCCTACGGCGGCGGCATCGGCGGGGTCGAGCACCACAGCGACTCCTCCGAGGCCTACTACATGGCGACTCCGGGGCTCCATGTCGTCACGCCCGCGACCGTCGCCGACGCCTACGGGCTGCTGCGCGCCGCCATCGCCTCCGACGACCCGGTCGTCTTCCTCGAGCCCAAGCGGCTGTACTGGTCGAAGGACTCATGGAACCCGGACGAACCGCAGACCGTTGAACCGATCGGCCGCGCGGTGGTGCGGCGCACCGGCAGGAGCGCCACGCTCATCACCTACGGCCCGTCCGTGCCCGTCTGCCTCGAAGCCGCCGAGGCGGCCCGGGCCGAGGGCTGGGACCTGGAAGTCGTCGACCTGCGCTCGCTGGTGCCGTTCGACGACGAGACGGTGTGCGCGTCGGTCCGGCGTACCGGACGCGCGGTCGTCGTTCACGAGTCGGGCGGGTTCGGCGGCCCGGGCGGAGAGATCGCCGCCCGTGTCACGGAGCGCTGCTTCCACTATCTGGAGGCGCCGGTGCTGCGCGTGGCCGGGTTCGACGTCCCCTACCCGCCGCCGATGCTGGAGCGCCACCACCTGCCCGGCGTCGACCGGATCCTGGACGCCGTGGCGCGTCTGCAGTGGGAGGCCGAAAGCCGATGACACAGGTGCTGGAGTTCAAGCTCCCCGACCTCGGGGAGGGGCTGACCGAGGCGGAGATCGTCCGCTGGCTCGTCGACGTGGGCGACGTCGTCGCCGTCGACCAGCCGGTCGTCGAGGTCGAGACGGCCAAGGCGATGGTCGAGGTGCCCTGCCCGTACGGCGGCGTGGTCACGGCCCGCTTCGGCGAGGAGGGCACGGAACTGCCCGTGGGCGCCCCGCTGCTGACGGTCGCCGTCGGGGAGGCCGCCGAACCGCCCGCCGAGGGCGAGACCGGCGGCTCCGGCAACGTCCTGGTCGGCTACGGCACAGGGGCGCCACCGGCGCGCCGTCGCAGGGTGAGGCCCGCCCCGGACACGTCGGGACCGGACGGTGGAGCAAGCGGCTCGGCCCCCGGCGTGGACCAGCGCCCCGTGCTCGTGCCGGCGGCGGTGGCCGAGCGCGCCGCCCGGCCCGCCGACGGCCCCGTCCCCGTGATCTCCCCGCTGGTGCGCCGGCTCGCCCGGGAGCACGGCGTGGACCTGCGGCAGCTGTCCGGCTCCGGACCCGACGGGCTGATCCTGCGCGCGGACGTCGAGGACGCGTTCACGGCCGGGACGGCACCGAGCCGCGCGGCGAAGACGCCCGTCACACCCGCCGCGACCGCCGCCTCGGGTGCGTCCGCGCCCGCCCCGGCGAACACCCCGGCCGCCGCCGGCACCCGGATCCCCCTCAAGGGTGTCCGAGGCGCCGTCGCCGACAAGCTCTCCCGGAGCCGTCGCGAGATCCCGGACGCGACGTGCTGGGTGGACGCCGACGCGACGGAACTGATGCGCGCCCGGGCGGCCATGAACGCGGCAGCCGGGCCGAAGGTCTCGCTGCTCGCGCTCCTCGCCCGGATCTGCACCGCCGCGCTCGCCCGCCACCCCGAGCTCAACTCCACGGTCGACACCGAGGCCAGGGAGATCGTCCGGCTCGACCAGGTGCACCTGGGCTTCGCCGCGCAGACCGAACGCGGGCTCGTCGTCCCCGTCGTACGGGACGCGCACGAGCGGGACGCCGAGTCGCTGACCGCCGAGTTCGCCCGGCTGACCGAGGCGGCCCGCGCGGGCACGCTGACGCCCGGCGAACTCACCGGCGGCACCTTCACGTTGAACAACTACGGGGTGTTCGGCGTCGACGGCTCCACGCCGATCATCAACCACCCCGAGGCCGCCATGCTCGGCGTCGGCCGTATCGTCCCCAAGCCGTGGGTGCACGAGGGCGAGCTGGCGGTGCGGCAGGTCGTCCAGCTCTCGCTCACCTTCGACCACCGGGTGTGCGACGGCGGCACGGCCGGCGGATTCCTGCGCTACGTGGCCGACTGCGTGGAGCAGCCGGCGGTCTTGCTGCGCACACTCTGAGGCCGGAACAGGTCCTGAGGCCCCGCCCACGTTCCCTGTGATCGTGGGTGGGACGCATACTCGGGGGGTGAGCGCCTACGAGCCCCCCGTCTACGACGCCGTCGTGCTCGCCGGAGGCGCCGCCCGGCGGCTCGGCGGCGCGGACAAGCCCGGTGTGCGGGTCGGTGGCCGTGCCCTGCTCGACCGTGTCCTCACCGCCTGCGCCGACGCGCGCACGACCGTCGTCGTCGCCGACCCCAGACCCACCGCCCGGCCCGTGTGCTGGACGCGCGAGGAACCGCCCGGCGGCGGCCCGCTCGCCGCGCTCGGCGCCGGGCTGCGCCCCACCACGGCGGAACACGTCGTCGTCCTCTCCGCCGACCTGCCGTTCCTCGAACCGGCCACCGTAGCGCGGCTCTTGGGCGCCCTGCGCACGGGCCGTGCGGACGGTGTGCTGCTCACCGACGCCGACGGCCGTGACCAGCCGCTCGTGGCGGCCTACCGTGCCCAGGCGCTGCGCCGTGAACTGACGGCACTCACCCAGGAACACGGCGCCCTCACCGGGCTGCCGCTGCGCCGGCTCACCGCCGCGCTCGACCTCACCCACGTCCCCGACCACGTCGCGTCCTTCGACTGCGACACCTGGGACGACATCGCCACCGCCAGAGCACGCATCAGGGAGCATGGGCACGTGTTGGATGAATGGATCTCCGCAGTCAAGGACGAACTGGGCATCGACCTGGACGTCGACACCCGTGTGCTGCTCGACCTCGCCCGTGACGCCGCCCATGGCGTGGCCCGGCCCGCGGCACCCCTGACCACCTTCCTCGTCGGCTACGCCGCCGCACAGGGCAAGGGCGGCCCCGAAGCGGTCGCCGAGACCGCCCGTAAGGCCGCCGCCCTCGCCCTGCGCTGGGCGGAGGAGGACACCGCCGCGGCCAAGCCCGACGTGGCTCCCGACGCCACTCCCGACACCCGGCCGGACGCAGGATGACCGCCCGCGGTGTGCATGCCGGCGAGGACGCCGAGGATTTCGACGTCGAGGAGGCCCTCGCTCTCGTGAAGGGATCCGGCAACGGCATCGGTCCGGCCCACGGCGGCTTCCCCGGCCCCGGACCCGCCTCTCCGCAGGGGCAGGGCTTCGAGCACGGGCTGCCGGCGAACGGCCACGGCACCACGCACCACCCACACCCCGGACACTCCTCGGACGTCCACCACCAGGCCGCTCCCTGGCCCCAGGCCCGCGATACCGCCGCCCGCGCCGCCCGCGCCGGCGCCCGTCGTGCTCCCGTCTCCGTCCCCCTGGAAGCCGCCCTGGGCCTGGTCCTGGCCGAGCCCCTGGCCGCACTCACCGACCTGCCCTCCTTCGACACCTCCGCGATGGACGGCTGGGCGGTCGCCGGCCCCGGCCCCTGGGACGTGCGCGAGGAGGGTGCCCTGGCCGGACACGCGCAACCCGAGCCGCTGACCGACGGCGAGGCCGTACGGATCGCGACCGGCGCCCGCATCCCGCAGGACACCACCGCCGTGCTGCGCACCGAGCACGGCCGCACGGACGCCAAGGGCAGGCTGCACGCCACGCGCGAGGTGAACCACGGCCAGGACATCCGCCCACGCGCACAGGAGTGCCGTGGCGGGGAGCAGTTGCTGCCCGTCGGGACCCTGGTCACCCCCGCGGTGCTGGGTCTCGCCGCGGCCGCCGGGTACGACACCCTCACAGCCGTTCCCCGGCCCCGCGTCGACGTCCTCGTCCTCGGCGACGAACTGCTCACCGAGGGCCTGCCGCACGGCGGCCGGATCCGCGACGCGCTCGGCCCGATGCTGCCGCCCTGGCTGCGGGCACTCGGCGCGGAGACGGCCACCGTGCGCCGGATCGGCGACGACGAGAGGGCCCTGCACAGGGCGATCAGCAGATCCGAGGCCGACCTGATCGTCACCACCGGGGGAACCGCATCCGGCCCCGTCGACCATGTTCACCCCACGCTGAGCCGGCTCGGCGCCGAACTGCTGGTCAACGGCGTCAAGGTACGCCCCGGCCACCCCATGCTGCTGGCCCGCCTCAAGGAGAACCAGCACCTCGTCGGTCTGCCCGGCAACCCCCTCGCCGCCGTCTCGGCCCTGCTCACGCTCGCCGAGCCCCTGCTGCGCACGCTGGCCGCGCGCCCGGCCCTCGAGCCGTACACGCTGCCACTGAAGGACACGGTGCACGGGCACCCCTACGACACCCGGCTCGTGCCCGTCGTGCTGCGCGGCGACCACGCGGTCCCGCTGCACTACAACGGCCCCGCGATGCTGCGTGGGGTCGCGGCGGCCGACGCCCTGGCCGTCGTACCGCCGGGCGGCGCCCGTGCGGGCCAGGAGGCGGAACTGCTCGATCTGCCCTGGGCCGCCGCCGGGATCGGGGTGTGTTTCACGTGAAACTTCCGGGCCATGACGCGATCGCCCGCCAGGCGGGCGAACATCTCGTGACCCATCGGGTGAAACTCCCGAAGAAACTGGTGGAACGCCCGATACGCCAGGTCGGCAAGCGGCTGGCCATGGCCCTGCTGGTGCTGGTCGTGACGGTCGTCGTCGTCTACGCCGACCACGACGGCTACCACGACAACGCCGACAGTTCGGTCGATCTCCTCGACGCGGCCTACTACGCCACGGTGACCCTCTCCACCACCGGGTACGGCGACATCACCCCGGTCAGCGACAGCGCCCGGCTCACCAACATCCTCGTCATCACGCCACTGCGCGTGCTGTTCCTGATCATCCTCGTCGGCACCACACTCGAAGTCCTCACCGAACGCACCCGTGAGGAGTGGCGCCTGAGCCGCTGGAGGTCCGCCTTGCGCGATCACACCGTCGTCGTCGGCTTCGGCACCAAGGGGCGGTCCGCGATCCAGACCGTCTGCGCGACGGGACTGAAGAAGCAGCAGGTCGTCGTGGTCGACCCGAGCGCCAAGGTGATCGATGCGGCCACGGCGGACGGGTACGCGGGAGTGATCGGGGACGCGACCCGCAGCGAGGTGCTGAAACGGGCGGAGGTGCAGCGGGCGCGGCAGATCATCATCGCCACCCAGCGGGACGACACGGCCGTGCTGGTGACGCTGACGGCCCGGCAGCTCAACCGGGCGGTCAAGATCGTCGCCGCGGTCCGGGAGGAGGAGAACGCGCCGCTGCTCAGGCAGTCCGGCGCCGACGCCGTGATCACCAGCGCCAGCGCGGCGGGACGGCTGCTGGGGCTGTCCGTGCTCAGCCCGGCCGCCGGCATGGTCATGGAGGACCTCATCCAGCAGGGCAGCGGGCTGGACATCGTCGAACGGCCCGTCATACGGGCCGAGGCGGGCAGGAGCCCGCGGGACATCGACGACCTGGTGGTGAGCGTCGTACGCGGACACCGCGTCCTCGGCTACGACGATCCCGCCGTCGCCACACTTCAGTTGACGGACCGTCTGATCACGATCGTCCGCGCCACCCCGGCCACGCAGATCACCCCGGACACCAGGCCGCTGCCCCAGGACTGACCGCTCGGACCGGCCTCCGGCACCGGCCTCGGAGGCCCGCTGTCCGACATGCGTGTGGACGCGTGCCGCGACCCGATGCGGGCCGGACGGTGAGGAGTAGCGTCGCTTCCATGCATGCGATCACGATTCCCGAACCCGGTGGACCCGAGGCGTTGGTGTGGGACGAGGTGCCGGACCCGGCACCCGGCGAGGGGGAGGTGCTGGTCGACGTGGTGGCCAGCGCCGTCAACCGCGCCGACATCCTGCAGCGGCAGGGCTTCTACAACCCGCCTCCCGGTGCCTCCCGGTACCCCGGCCTGGAGTGCTCCGGGCGGATCGCCGCGCTCGGGCCGGGGGTGTCCGGCTGGGCGGTCGGCGACCAGGTGTGCGCGCTGCTCGCGGGCGGCGGCTACGCCGAGAAGGTCGCCGTCCCGGCAGGTCAGCTGCTGCCCGTGCCCGAGGGCGTCGACCTTCGGCAGGCCGCGGCACTGCCCGAGGTGACCTGCACCGTCTGGTCCAACGTCTTCATGGTCGCCCACCTGCGCCCCGGTGAGACCTTCCTCGTGCACGGCGGTTCCAGCGGCATCGGCACCATGGCGATCCAGCTCGCCAAGGCCGTCGGAGCGAAGGTCGCCGTCACGGCGGGCACCAAGGAGAAGCTCGACTACTGCGCCGAGCTGGGCGCCGACATCCTGATCAACTACCGCGAGCAGGACTTCGTCGAAGAGGTCAAGCGGGCCACGGACGGAGCCGGCGCCGACGTCATCCTGGACAACATGGGCGCCAAGTACCTGGATCGCAACGTCCAGACCCTCGCGGTCAACGGCCGGCTCGCGATCATCGGCATGCAGGGTGGCGTCAAGGGCGAGCTGAACATCGGCGCCCTGCTGAACAAGCGGGCCGCGATCAGCGCCACTTCGCTGCGCGCCCGTCCGCTCGGCGAGAAGGCGGCGATCGTCGCGGCCGTACGCGAGCACGTCTGGCCGCTGCTCGCCGACGGGAACGTCCGGCCGGTGGTCGACCGGGAGATGCCGATGAGCGACGCCGCGGCGGCCCACCGGGTCGTGGAGGAGAGCGGCCACATCGGCAAGGTGCTGCTGGTGACGAACTGACCCGGACGTCTCGCCGGGAAGGACCGCACCTCAGGTTCTGGCGGGCGGAGGGCGATGCCCCAGGTCCTGGGCAGGAAGAGGGCCTGGCCTGACCCCTGGGCCGTGGGCAGGTGGAGGACCTGGCCTCTGGACCCTGGGCCCATGGAGGGCGACGAGCGGCCCCTAGGCCCTCGGCAGGCGGAGGGCGATGAACGCGGTCCCCAGGCCGAGACCTATCAGGACCAGTCCGCTGCCCAGAGGCAGGAGCCGCCGGGCGGGCCCGGACTCGGCGACCGGCCGGGTGGCGGGCGGGTCAGGAGATTCGGACGCCGGCTGAACGGCTGCCTCGGACGACTCCGAGGCAGCCGTCGTCGGTATGCCGGTCATTTCATCGGCGTCCGAGTTCCCGTCCCCGTTCCCGTTCCCGTCCGCCTCGGGCCCGTCGCTTTCCGGTCCGTCAGAGTCGTCGCCCTCCACCTCCGCCTCATGCCGGTGCGGACGCCCGGGCCGCTCCCGCCCCTCACCCGCCGGACTCCCGGCCCGCGACGGCTCTGTGGAGGACGGGGACGGCGACGTGGGCGGGGCCGAGGACTCCGACACGGGGAAGGATGAGACGAACGCCACAGAGGATGCGGAGGCCGAGGACGCGGAGCCCGAAGAGGTGGAAGCCAGGGACGCGGAGCCCGAGGACGCGGAGCCCGAAGAGGTGGAAGCCGAGGGCGCGGAGCCCGAGGACGCGGAGCCCGAGGGCGAAGAAGGCGAGGTGGGCGGCCGGGACGGACCGGACGGCCGAGAGGGCTTCGACGGCTTGGGCGGCTTGGGCGGCTTGGACGAACGCCCAGGGGCCGGACGGGAGGCGGTACCGGCGGTTGGAGCCGACGCGGTGTCCGAGGCCGCCGAAGCGTTGCCGGGGGCGGAGGCGGAGGTGGAAGCAGAGGCCGGGGCCGAGACGGGGGCGAAAGCGGTGGCGGAGGTGGTCGCTGCGGCGGTGGACGGCCTGGACGCCGGGCCGCACGCCGAGGCGTGGCCATCGGGCAGGGCTATCGCGCCCAGCCCTATGAGCAGTCCCGTCGCGCGCAGTGTGGTGACGCGCAGCCATGGAGTCACGTCGGAGTCCCTCACGATGCCCGGTTGGTGGAGGAGCACTGATTCACAGGAGCACTGATCCAGTGGAACAACACTCACATCGCTGAGCCAATCCGGCATTTCCTGTTGACCCGCCAGGTCGAATCGGGCGAAGTGGCTGCACAATCCGGATATGTCGATACGCCACGGGCTGCTGGCGCTTCTGGAGGCCGGTCCCCGCCACGGATCCCGGTTGCGGGCCGAGTTCGAGGAGCACACGGGAGGCGCGTGGCCGTTGAGCATCGGTCTGGTCTGTTCCACGCTCGGCCTTCTGGAGCGGGACGGCCTGGTCGCCCGGGAGGGCGTGGACGAGGCAGGACGGGTGACGTACGCGCTGACCGAGGCGGGCCGCGGCGAGCTGTGGTCCTGGTACACGCGGCCCGTGGAGCGGGCGGGGCCACCGCGTGAGGAGCTGGCCCTCAAGCTGGTGCTGTCGGTGGCGGCGCCCGGCGTCGACGTGCGCGAGGTCGTCGACGTACAGCGCCGGCATCTGTCCGAGGCGCTGCACGGCTACGTACGCCAACGCGCCGAGATCCTGGCCGGCCGGCCCGAGCGTCCCGAAGAGGTGGCCCGGCTGCTGGTCCTGGAGCAGCTGATCTGCGACGCGGAGGCCGAGTCCCGCTGGCTGGAGCACTGCGCCGCCCGTCTGCTGCGCCTGCGCCCTCCGCAGGAACACGGCCGGCTTCCGCACGACGCGGACAGCGCGCGCACGGTGGATCACCTTCCGCAGGGGGCACCAAGGAGGTGAGATGTATGGGTGCGAGAGAATGGCGACATGGAGATGCCGAGGAACGAACGATCGCCGGAGAATCCGCAGATCCTGGTCGTGGGCCAGGACGGCATGGCGCTCGGCGGCGGTGACGACGACTCCCGTGAGACCCCGGTGACGGAGCAGGTGGAGCAGCCTGCGAAGGTCATGCGGATCGGCAGCATGATCAAGCAGCTGCTCGAGGAGGTGCGCGTCGCTCCTCTCGACGAGGCCAGCCGGGTCCGGCTCAAGGAGATCCACGCGAGCTCGGTGAAGGAGCTCGAGGACGGCCTGGCTCCGGAGCTCGTCGAGGAGCTGGAGCGGCTCTCCCTGCCGTTCACGGACGAGGGGACCCCCAGCGACGCGGAACTGCGGATCGCGCAGGCTCAGTTGGTGGGCT
The DNA here is from genome assembly GCF_002154505.1 of Streptomyces carpinensis. Lineage (GTDB taxonomy): Bacteria > Actinomycetota > Actinomycetes > Streptomycetales > Streptomycetaceae > Streptomyces > Streptomyces carpinensis. The sequence continues at coordinate 21,169 of NZ_MUBM01000175.1, forward strand.
GGCTGGAAGGTCTCTTCCACGGGATCCAGACGACGCTGTTCGCCCAGCAGATGGCCGCTCGCGCCCAGCTGGAGCAGATGCGCCGCGCCCTCCCGCCGGGCGTCGGCCGCGAGGGCGAGGACGGCCACCCGGGCCCCCGCTCGGGCGGCCCGTACCTGTAGGACGGCCCGTACCTGCCGGAGACGACAGGGGACGACTGGGACGACCGGGACGACCGGACGTCAGAACGACACAAGGGCGTGGGAAGCGCATCGCGCGCGACCCACGCCCTTCTACCGTTCCGGGACGGTCGACAGACCGATCGTTTCGGCGTTGCTAGGACGGATTCCCGGTGGAGATGTCGAACTGGATGTCCGGCGGGTTGTTCGGGTCGAAGTCGGTGTCCGCCTCGGGCGACTGCCGCATGACCGTGTCCTTGCCGTAGGTGTTCTCGTCCACCGGTCGCTTCTTGTAGTGCCATCCCGCGGCCTGGAGGCAGGCGAGGACCGAGTCCCAGTTCTTGAAGGTGAAGTCGGGCATCTTCACCTGCTTCGGGTCGTCGTAGGACTCCTGCGGCTCGGTGCACTCGGTCTTCTCGATCGTCTTCGACGTGTCCGGCCCGCGGAAGCCCGCCGGGTGGCTCGACACCGAGGCGCTGGTGCTGCCGCCGCCGCCCTTGGCGTCGTCACCGCCGCCGCCGTTCGCCAGCAGCGCTGCGATCAGACCGACGACCGCGATGACCGCCACGGCCACCGATCCCATGATCACCGGCCTGTTGCTCTTGCCGCCGCTCCCCGGGCCGCCTGCCGTGGCCTGGGGCGGGTGGGTGTACGGCGGCGGGGTCGACGCCTGCTGCGGGGCGTACGGCGAGGCGGCGGGCGCCGGGTAGCCGGCCGCCGGCTGGGCGGTCTGCTGTGGGTAGCCGTACGCGGGCGAGGGCATCGCGGGCGGCGGCGTGCCGTACGGGTTCGGCGTGGCCGGAGCCGGCTGGTACGGAGTCTGGACGTTGCCCACGGGCGGCGGGGTCGCGTCGACCGGCGGGAAGACCGCGGAGCCCACGCCCGCGCCGCTCGACGTATGGGCGCCCGGCACGATGCTGGGCGGGGCCGCATGGAAGGAGGCCGCCACCCGCAGGCACTCGTCCCGCATGGCCACGGCGCTGGGGAAGCGCTCGTTCGGGTTCTTCTTCAGCGCACGGGCGACCAGCGCGTCCACCGCGGGCGGCAGGGAGCGGTTGACCGACGAAGGAGCCACCGGCTCCTCCTGTACATGCGCGTACGCGATGGCCAGCGGTGAGTCCGCGTCGAACGGCAGCCGTCCGGTGACGAGCTGGAACAGCATGATGCCGACCGAGTACAGGTCGGAGCGCGCGTCCACGCCCCGGCCCAGGGCCTGCTCCGGGGAGAGGTACTGCGGGGTGCCGACGACCATGCCGGTCTGGGTCATCGAGGTGACGCCGGACTGCATCGCGCGGGCGATGCCGAAGTCCATCACCTTGACCACGCCGCGCTTGGTCATCATCACGTTGCCCGGCTTGATGTCCCGGTGGACCAGGCCCATCTCATGGCTGATCTCCAGGGCCGCCAGCACGTCCGCGGTGACCTTCAGGGCCTTGTCGGCGGGCATGGCGCCGTGCCCGCGTATGTCCTCGTCGAGCACCGAGCCCAGCGGTCGGCCCTCGACGTACTCCATGACGATGTACGGCGTGGTCATGCCGTCCACATCGTCCTCGCCGGTGTCGAAGACCGAGACGATGTTCGTGTGCGTGAGCTTCGCCACTGCCTGGGCCTCGCGGCGGAACCGCTCCCGGAAGGCCTGTTCCCGGCCGAGCTCGGTGTGCAGCGTCTTGATCGCGACCTGCCGGTCGAGCACGGAGTCGTAGGCGAGGTGCACCGAGGCCATGCCGCCCTGGCCGAGCAAGTCACGCAGCTGGTAGCGGCCACCGGCCAGTGCCCGCCCCGCGAACCGGCCCCGTGCGCCGTCCTGGCTCATCTTCTGCGTCCCCCATAGGCCCGCGCCGAGCAACGGCTGCTGTGCTCGCGCGATCGGCTGTCCGTCGACCGGTCCCGGGATCGGACTGACCTGACCTCATGTCCGGATCTCGTTGATCGATTGTGTTATTCCCGGCCAAGTCTGCCCGAGGGCACTGACACGTCAAGCTCGGTGCCCGTTCCGTGACCGTACGCGAAAGAAGCGTCGCGGAAGCGTTACAGCGGGAGTGCGACCGGTACACGGAATTTGCACGACGGCGGCCGTACCGGGTTTGATGGCCGGTCCGGTCCCGGACCGGTCCCCGCGGCGAACCTGGACCGGCGTCTTGCGCCGAGCCTGTAGCGTGGCCGAGGGAGACCGTGACAACACCGCACACCGCGGGCAGAAACGACGGCGAGGACTGATGGCACAGACGCAGAGCGCCCAGGGCCCGTCCGACCCCGAGGCGACTGGCGGCGGCATGTCGGACGCGCCGGAGACGTGGGGCAACGGCGGCCTGGTCGGCGACGGCCGGTACCGGCTGACCCGCAGGCTCGGCCGGGGCGGCATGGCCGAGGTGTTCGCGGCCGAGGACGTGCGCCTGGGCCGTACGGTCGCGGTCAAGCTGCTCCGCGCCGACCTGGCCGAGGACCCCGTCTCCAAGGCCCGTTTCACGCGCGAGGCCCAGTCCGTGGCCGGCCTCAACCACCACGCGATCGTCGCCGTGTACGACTCCGGCGAGGACATGGTGGGCGGTCAGTCCGTGCCGTACATCGTGATGGAGCTGGTCGAGGGCCGCACCATCCGCGACCTGCTGCTCAACGCCGAGGCGCCGGGCCCCGAGCAGGCGCTGATCATCGTCTCCGGAGTCCTGGAGGCGCTGGCCTACTCGCACCAGCACGGCATCGTGCACCGTGACATCAAGCCGGCCAACGTCATCATCACGGACAACGGTGCCGTGAAGGTGATGGACTTCGGCATCGCCCGCGCTCTGCACGGGGCGTCCACGACGATGACGCAGACCGGCATGGTGATGGGCACGCCGCAGTACCTCTCCCCGGAGCAGGCCCTCGGCAAGGCCGTCGACCACCGCTCCGACCTGTACGCGACGGGCTGCCTGCTCTACGAACTCCTCTCGCTGCGGCCGCCGTTCATCGGCGAGACCCCGCTGTCGGTGGTCTACCAGCACGTCCAGGACGCACCGGTGGCGCCGTCCCAGGTCTCCGAGGCCGGCTGCCCGCCGGAACTCGACGGCCTGGTCATGCGCTCGCTCGCCAAGGAGCCCGACGACCGTTTCCAGACGGCCGAGGAGATGCGCGGCCTGGTCCAGTACGCGCTGCAGATGCTGTACGAGCAGGGTGGCCACACCGGTACCTGGAACACCGGCCCGGTGGACGCGCACGAGGGCCGGCACACCCCGGCGGCCGGTTTCGCCGGCACGACGGTGATGCCGCACCCGGGCGACTCCGGCTCCGGCACCACGCAGATCCCGCAGCCGATCCTGCCCTCCGGGTACGGCAACCGCGACGACGGCGGCTTCGAGGGCCACGGCAACCAGGGCAACGGCCGCGGCAAGCTGTGGATCCTCGCGGTGCTCGCGGTGATCGCCATCGCGGCGGGTGTCGCGCTGGCGCTGCACAACACCGGCGACGAGGGCGGCGGTGGAGACACCGGCACCACCAAGTCGCCGTCGGTCTCGCAGTCCAGCAAGGACGACCAGCCCAGCTCCACTCCGAGCCAGTCGTCGCAGAGCCGGCCGTCGGACAGGTCGACGGACAACGGCAGCAATACGAGCGGCGGCTCCGGCTACGACTCCCCGCCGTCGCAGGAGCCGTCGCACACGCAGTCCGAGACGGCGTCGAACGAGCCGTCCAACGAGCCGTCGAACCCGCCGAGTTCCAACCCGCAGACGACCCCGTCGGGCCCCGCGTCCCCTCCGGACACCAGCGGCGGGGGTACGACCGACGGCGGCACGAGCGGCGGCAACGCCGGCACGGGCAACGGGGGCACGGACACCGGCGGCACCGGCGACACGGCCGGTACGGCCGCCGGGGCGGCCAACACCGGAGTCACCGGCGGCTGAGCACTCTTCACGCGCGCGTGGAGCCCGATCACGGCTCCACGCGCGCTTCGCATGCACCGCGCCCCGCTCGGGCCGCTCACTCCGCGAGCGCCCCGCACACCGCGTCGTACTCCTCGGTCCACCACACCACGAGCGCCGAGGCGGCCGGGAACTGCGGGTCGGCGCGGGTGTCGCCGCGCTCGTAGTGCCAGCGCAGCATCCAGAAGTCGTTCAGGCGCCGAGGCGCCTGCACTGGCCGGTGGTGAGCTGGCCGCCGTGGCGGTGCCGGCCGTCGATCCAGGGGTGCAGGGCGTAGGCGTGGCCGCCGATCACAGCGACGGTGCGTCCGTCGCGGCCCGCGAGCGCGGGGGCCACCGGGACACCCAGGTCGGCCAGGCGCTGGGTGGCTCGGTGCTGCCGGGCGATCGCCGCGGGGTCGGCGGTGTCGGGGTCGAAGTGGTGTTTGAGGAAGTAGCGGCCGCGGGTCGTGCACAGTCGGTAGCCGCGGTTCAGCAGGCCCTGGTCGACGGGCTCACAGGTGAGGGCGGAACCGGCGGCGTACTGGCGCAGCAGGGCGCTCAGAGGGGGCGCGTGGGGTGCGGGGGGTGGTACACATGGGCGCGGCACGCGCCAGATGCTAGGGCAATGGCCGAGGCTGTGAGCTGGGGCTTGTCACAGACTGTCTTCATCAGTCGCTTTCGGTCACATGAGGTCATCGTGCCGGGCGGTCTCCCGGGCGCGCCCCCCGGGCCGTCGCCCACAGGGTGGCGTCATCCATCAAGAGCAGTTCCGGCCACTCTTCAGCCCTTCCCGACCCAGGGGTGAGCGGGATACCGTGCCGGTGTTCCGGCCCCCTGCAAGGCTGTGACCAGCGGCTGCCCCGCGGCCCGCGCAAGTACTTGGACGTCCAAGCGGAAAATACTTGGAAATCCAAGGAAACACGCAGGTCAGGAGGGGTTTCCCAGAAATGTGGAGCACTGGGTAACGTGGCTGTTGCAGGGCGCTCGCCGGGGCACCTGTCACGCCTGTTCCCGGCCGAGTGGCACCCACCCCGTGCCTCGGTGGTCGGTTTCAGGTGAGCCGCACTGGCCTACCGGCAACCCCGGGGGCCGGACCGACGGAGGAGCACACGTGACCGTGGAGAGCACTGCCGCGCACACACCGCGACGCAGCGCCGGAAGCAAGGCCGGCGCCACCGGCGCCAAGAGCAAGAGGAGCACCGGCGCGAACGCCAGGAAGAGCGCCGACCCCGAACTCGTGCAGTTGCTGACCCCCGAGGGGAAGCGCGTCAAGAACGCCGAGTACGACAAGTACGTCGCCGGCATCACTTCGGAGGAGCTCCGCGGTCTGTACCGCGACATGGTGCTCACCCGCCGCTTCGACGCCGAGGCCACCGCCCTGCAGCGCCAGGGCGAACTGGGACTGTGGGCCTCGCTGCTCGGCCAGGAGGCCGCCCAGATCGGCTCGGGCCGGGCCCTGAACGACGACGACTACGTCTTCCCGACCTACCGCGAGCACGGCGTCGCCTGGTGCCGCGGGGTCGACCCCACCAACCTGCTCGGCATGTTCCGCGGCGTGAACAACGGCGGCTGGGACCCGAACAGCAACAACTTCCACCTCTACACGATCGTCATCGGCTCCCAGACGCTGCACGCCACCGGCTACGCGATGGGCATCGCCAAGGACGGCGCGGACTCGGCGGTCATCGCCTACTTCGGCGACGGCGCCTCCAGCCAGGGCGACGTGGCGGAGTCCTTCACCTTCTCCGCGGTCTACAACGCCCCCGTCGTGTTCTTCTGCCAGAACAACCAGTGGGCGATCTCCGAGCCCACCGAGAAGCAGACCCGGGTCCCGCTCTACCAGCGCGCGCAAGGCTTCGGCTTCCCCGGCGTCCGCGTCGACGGCAACGACGTACTGGCCTGCCTCGCGGTCACCAAGTGGGCGCTGGAGCGCGCCCGCGGCGGCGAGGGCCCCACCCTGGTCGAGGCGTTCACCTACCGCATGGGCGCCCACACCACCTCCGACGACCCCACCCGCTACCGGGGCGACGAGGAGCGCCTGGCCTGGGAGGCGAAGGACCCGATCCTGCGCCTTCGCCGCTACCTGGAGGCCGCGAACCACGCGGACGAGGGATTCTTCGCGGAACTCGAGGCCGAGAGCGAGACGTTGGGCAAACGAGTGCGCGAAGCCGTCCGGGCCATGCCCGACCCGGACCACTACGCCATCTTCGAGAACGTGTACGCGGACGGGCATGCGCTCGTCGACGAGGAACGCGCCCAGTTCGCCGCCTACCAGGCGTCGTTCGCGGACGTAGAGGGGGTCTGAGCATGGCTGCGGAGAAGATGGCCCTGGCCAAGGCGATCAACGAGTCGCTGCGCCGCGCCCTGGAAACCGACCCCAAGGTCCTGATCATGGGCGAGGACGTCGGCAAGCTCGGCGGTGTGTTCCGGGTGACGGACGGCCTGCAGAAGGACTTCGGCGAGAGCCGCGTCATCGACACCCCGCTCGCCGAGTCCGGCATCGTCGGCACGGCGATCGGCCTCGCCCTGCGCGGCTACCGCCCGGTGGTCGAGATCCAGTTCGACGGCTTCGTCTTCCCGGCGTACGACCAGATCGTCACGCAGCTGGCGAAGATGCACGCCCGCTCCCTGGGCAAGGTCAAGCTCCCGGTCGTGGTCCGCATCCCCTACGGCGGCGGCATCGGCGCGGTCGAGCACCACTCGGAGTCCCCCGAGGCACTGTTCGCGCACGTCGCGGGACTGAAGGTCGTCAGCCCGTCCAACGCGTCGGACGCGTACTGGATGATGCAGCAGGCCATCCAGAGCGACGACCCGGTGATCTACTTCGAGCCCAAGCGGCGCTACTGGGACAAGGCCGAGGTCAGCACGGAGGCCATCCCTGACCCGTTGCACAAGGCGAAGGTCGCCCGGGAGGGCACGGACCTGACGCTGGCGGCCTACGGCCCGATGGTGAAGCTCTGCCACGAGGTCGCCGCCGCGGCCGCCGAGGAGGGCAAGTCCCTGGAGGTCCTGGACCTGCGCTCGGTCTCCCCGATCGACTTCGACTCCATCCAGGCGTCGGTGGAGAAGACCCGCCGCCTGGTGGTCGTCCACGAGGCCCCGGTCTTCCTCGGCTCCGGCGCGGAGATCGCCGCCCGGATCACCGAGCGCTGCTTCTACCACCTGGAGGCCCCCGTCCTGCGGGTCGGCGGCTACCACGCGCCGTATCCGCCGGCGCGCCTGGAGGAGGCATACCTGCCGGACCTGGATCGCGTGCTCGACGCCGTCGACCGCTCGCTGGCGTACTGAGGGAGAGGTTCGTGACGACGATGACCGAAGCGTCCGTGCGTGAGTTCAAGATGCCGGATGTCGGCGAGGGTCTGACCGAGGCCGAGATCCTCAAGTGGTACGTCCAGCCGGGTGACACGGTCACCGACGGCCAGGTGGTCTGCGAGGTGGAGACGGCCAAGGCCGCCGTCGAGCTGCCGATCCCCTACGACGGCGTGGTCCGCGAGCTGCACTTCCCCGAGGGCACCACCGTCGACGTGGGCACGTCCATCATCGCGGTGGACGTGGCGGGCGGAGCCGCGCCCGAGGTCCCCGCGCAGGCCCCGGCGGCCGAGCCGGCGCAGGAGGAGCCGAAGCCGGAGGGCCGCCAGCCGGTCCTGGTGGGGTACGGCGTCTCGACGTCCGCCACCAAGCGCCGTCCGCGCAAGGGCCCGGAGGTCGCGACGCCCCAGGCGTCGACGGCACTCCAGGCAGAGCTGAACGGCCACAGCGCACAGGCTGTGGCCGCCCCCGCCACTGCCGCGGTCAAGGACCGTCCGCTGGCGAAGCCGCCGGTGCGCAAGCTGGCGAAGGACCTGGGCGTGGACCTGGCGACGGTGGTCCCGTCCGGTCCGGACGGCATCATCACGCGCGAGGACGTCCACGCGGCGGTGCCGGCGACGGCCGCTCCGCAGGCGCCGGAACCGGTGCCCGCACAGGCCCCGGCGGCCGCGGCCCCGGCTCCCGCGGTGACCTACGACGGAGCGCGGGAGACCCGCGTCCCGGTGAAGGGCGTCCGCAAGGCGACGGCGGCGGCGATGGTCGGCTCGGCCTTCACGGCGCCGCACGTCACGGAGTTCGTGACGGTCGACGTGACGCGCACGATGAAGCTGGTCGAGGAGCTCAAGCAGGACAAGGAGATGCAGGGCCTGCGGGTCAACCCGCTCCTGCTGATCGCCAAGGCCCTGCTGGTGGCGATCAAGCGCAACCCGGACATCAACGCGTCCTGGGACGAGGCCAATCAGGAGATCGTGCTCAAGCACTACGTCAACCTGGGCATCGCCGCGGCCACCCCGCGCGGCCTGATCGTCCCGAACATCAAGGACGCCCACGCCAAGACGCTCCCGCAGCTCGCCCAGGCACTCGGCGAGCTGGTGTCGACGGCCCGCGAGGGCAAGACGTCCCCGGCGGCCATGCAGGGCGGCACGGTGACGATCACCAACGTCGGCGTCTTCGGCGTCGACACGGGCACGCCGATCCTCAACCCCGGTGAGTCCGCGATCCTCGCGGTCGGCGCGATCAAGCTCCAGCCGTGGGTCCACAAGGGAAAGGTCAAGCCCCGCCAGGTCACCACCCTGGCCCTGAGCTTCGACCACCGCCTCGTGGACGGCGAGCTGGGCTCCAAGGTCCTGGCGGACGTCGCCGCGATCCTGGAGGAGCCGAAGCGACTGATCACCTGGGCCTGACGCCCTTCGGGCAGGCCGGGGCCGAGCACAGAACGGGCGTCGCAAGGTCGAGTTGCGGCGCCCGTTCTGCGTTTCCCGCAGCTGTGCTCCGGGGCGGGCCCGGTCACATCGCCGGGAACCTTTCCGTGCCACCCCGACTCCTGGGAGGCCGATGCGGGACCGACAGGGGACCGCGCCGGTTCGAGAGGGGGCGCGCATGGCGCCGCACGCAGTGGTGGGACCCGAGCGGCCGATGCCGGGGGACGCGACGGCCGGGCACCGATGGGCGGAGGTGCGGGACACCCGCCTGCACGTCGCCGAGTTCGGCTCGGGTGAGGCCGTGCTCATGCTGCACGGATTCCCGCAGCACTGGTTCGCCTGGCACAAGGTCGCCGAGCTGGTCGGTGGCGGACACCGGCTGATCTGCCCCGATCTGCGCGGCTTCGGCTGGTCCGGGCAGACGCGGCGCGGCTACGACACGGACGGCCTCGCCGAGGACATGCTCGCGCTGCTCGACGCGCTGGGCCTGGAGAAGGCGTGGCTCGTCGGGCACGACTGGGGGGCTCATCTGGGGTTCCGGCTGTGCCTGCGGGCGCCGGAGAGATTCTCCGGGTACCTGGCGCTCAACATGTCCCATCCGTGGCCGCGGCACCGGGCCGTACTGCCGAATCTGTGGCGGATGTGGTTCACCGCCCTCGTCGAGTACCCGGTCCTCGGGCGGGCCGTGCTGCGTCACTGGCCCGCCTTCACCCGCTTCCTGCTCCGGCACCAGGCCGCCGACGCCTCCGTCTGGCAGGAGGCGGAACTCGCCGAGTACTCCGCCGCCGCCTCGGCCTGCGCCCATGCCGGGCAGGCCCTGTTCTGGCAGTACGTGCTGAGGGACATCCCGGCCCTGGTACGCGGTTCCGCACGGCGGCAGCGACTCACCGTGCCGACTCTGCTGCTCGGCGGCGAGCGCGACAACGTGATCCCGCCCTCGCTGCTGGCCGGTGCCGAGCCGTACGCGGACGACCTGACCGTGCGGATCGTGGCCGGCGCCGGTCACTTCCTGCCCCAGGAGCGGCCGCAAGCCGTCGCCGACGCCATGAAGGAGTTGTTCGGAGCCGACGCCTAGCGCAGCTGCGCCCGCTCGGCGACCCTGCGGACGAAGGCCCGGCCGCGCCGCTCGCCGAGCAGGTGCCCGTACAGCCACTGAGCCGGACGCAGGGCGATGGGCCGCGTCGCACCGAGGACCGCGAACCGCGTCCCATCGCCCTCCGGCACGGCCGCCATGCCGCCCACCACCAGGCGCGACTGCATCAGGCACCAGCCCGGGGCAAGCCGTACCGTGAAGTTCTCGCGGAGCCCGGGCATCCCGACGGCCAGGGCCGCGACGCGATCGCCGTCGCCCGGCGGGACGCGGAACTCCCGCAGGAACGGCACCAGGTGCGGCAGTTCGGCCCGCAGGTCCGAGGCGACCGCCCATACCCGGTCGTACGGCAGGTCGATGCGCTGCTCCGCGTACATGCCCGCACGCAGGCCCGCAGCCATCACCCGGAGGCGGAGCACCGGGTCCCCGGGCCCGTAGGCCGTCGACGTCGAGTTCATCGCGACCACGCCTTCCGGAAGGACGCGCGGGCCCGGTGCAGTCGGGACTTGACCGTGCCGGGGGCGACGCCGAGCAGGTCGGCGACCGTGCGTTCGTCGAGGCCCTCCAGTTCCCGGAGGACCAGGACCGCGCGATGACGGACCGGCAGGCGGGCGAGGGCGTCCCGTATGTCGGCGGACAGCTCCCCGTCCCGGTCGGCTCGCAGGCCGGCCGGCCGTACGAGGTCCTCCGGAGCGGCCGGCTGTTCGACCGCCGTACGCCGCGCCATCCTGACCGCCTCACGGACCGTCACGGTGCGCATCCAGCCGTAGAGGGCCTGTGGGTCGCGCAGTCCCCGAAGTCCCTTGAAGATCGCCACCAGTGACTCCTGCACCGCGTCGGCCGTGTCCGTGACGGCGATCGGCCGGCACAGGCGCGTCACATACGGCGTCACCAGCGTCAACAGCTCGTCCATGGCCAGGGCGTCCCCGTCCTGGGCGGCCCGGACCAGCGGGGCCGCCACCTCCCACGGCTCGGCGCCGCCGCTCTCACCCTCCCCCTGGATGCGCATGTCGCGATCAGCCTATGCTCCCCCGACGTGCCGAAGGGCCTGCCGCGGATCCATCGCGGCAGGCCCCTCGGGCGGTTGCCGGCGTCAGCCCAGGCGGGCGAAGCCGTAGTTCAGGATCTTCGTGGCGTCCGTGGCGCGCTGGCTGATCGACGACGAGGCGAGGACCGTGCCGATGACGGTCTTGGTGCCCCGGGTCGCGGCGAAGACCAGGCAGTACTTGGCCTCCGGGCCCGAGCCGGTCTTCACGCCGATGGCGCCGCTGTAGCTGCCCAGCAGCGTGTTGGTGTTCGTCCACGTCGCCATCGTGCGGGTGCTGCCCGTCTTGGTGATGGTCTTGGCCGTGTACGACTTCGTCTTCACGACCGTGCGGAACGTGGAGCTCTTCATCGCGCTGCTCGCGATCTTCGTCAGGTCACGCGGCGTCGAGTAGTTGCTGCCGTTGCCGATGCCGTCGAACGAGTCGAAGTGCGTGTTCTTCAGGTTGAGGGCCTTCGCGGCGCTGTTCATCTTGCCGATGAAGGACTTCACGCGCGCGTCCCGGGTCGAGCCCGAGCCGAACTTGTCGGCCAGCGCGTAAGCGGCGTCGCAGCCGGAGGGCAGCATCAGCCCGTACAGCAGCTGACGGACGGTCACCTTGTCGCCCACGATGAGGTGAGCCTGGGAGGCGTTGTTCCTGACGACGTAGTCGCTGTACGCCTTCTGGATGGTGACCTTGGCGTCGAGGTTGAGGTTCGACTGGGCGAGCACCACCTTCGCGGTCATGATCTTCGTGGTGGAGCCGGTGGACAGCCGTGTGTCCGCGCTCTTCGTGAACAGAGTCGAGCTGTTGGCGTTGTTCATCGCGTAGCCGCCCTTGGCCACGATCGACGGCGCGCTGACCGCCTGCGCGGGTACCGCGGTGAGAGCTCCGGTGGCGAGCACGGCTCCGGCGGTCAAGGCGACGGCGGTGGCTCTGCGAAGGCGGCCGGCCTGGATGCGGGTTTTCAAGTGATGTACCCCGATTACGTTGAATGCCCCTAGGGTGCGGCCGAGTTGAGTCTCCACAGAGTGGGGCCGCACCTATGTGACTTGTGACGGGCGCAGATGGTTGTGCGGTTGCCAGGGTGAATTTCCGCGGGCCGTCGCGAGGCCCGTGTGCCGGGGGTCGTCATGGTCCGCATGCTGGACGGCGCGCGTCATGCGTACGTGTTGTATCTATGCTGTGGGCATGAGCCTGGCCGTGAAGCAGCCCCCCGCCGCCGACCGCGTGTACACCCACGTCAAGCAAGCCGTACTGGAGCGCCGCTACGAAGGCGGAACGCTGCTGACCGAGGGTGAGCTGGCCGAGGCCGTCGGCGTCTCCCGCACACCGGTGCGCGAGGCGCTGCTGCGACTCGAGGTCGAGGGGCTGCTCAAGCTCTACCCGAAAAAGGGAGCGCTCGTGCTGCCGGTCTCCGCGCAGGAGATCGCCGACGTCGTCGAGACCCGGCTGCTCGTCGAGGAGCACGCGGCCAGAAAGGCCGTACCCGCGCCGCCCGGACTCATCGAGCGCCTGGAGCAGCTGCTGGCGAAGCAGAAGCAGCAGGCCGCCGAAGGGGACTTCGCCGCCGCCGCCGTCACCGACCGCTGCTTCCACGCCGAGATCGTCCGCAGCGGAGGCAACGAGATCCTCTCCCGTCTCTACGACCAACTGCGCGACCGGCAGCTGCGCATGGGCGTCGCCGTCATGCACTCCCACCCCGACCGGATCGCCAAGACGCTCGCCGAGCACGAGGAGATCCTGAACGCACTGCGCTCCGGGGACGCGGAGGCGGCCGTCGGCCTCGTCAACCGGCACATCGGCTGGTTCTCCCACCTGGCGCGGGGTGAGGTGCGATGAGTTCCGGGTCCGGCTCCCCATCCGGTTCACCCGCCGCCGTCCTGCCCGGTGATCCGCCCGGCGGGCGCCGCGCCGTCGCCGTCTGGAGCATCGGCGTCGCCGTCTACTTCGTGGCCGTCATCTTCCGCACGTCGCTGGGCGTCGCCGGCCTCGACGCCGCCGCCCGCTTCCACGTGGGCGCCTCCGCGCTGTCCACCTTCTCCATCCTCCAGCTGCTCGTCTACGCGGGCATGCAGATACCCGTCGGCCTGCTGGTCGACCGGCTCGGCACCAAGAAGGTCCTGGGCCTGGGGGTCGTCCTCTTCACGGCGGGGCAGCTGGGGTTCGCCCTGTCGTCGTCGTACGGCACCGCACTCGCCTCCCGTGCGCTGCTCGGCTGCGGCGACGCCATGACGTTCATCAGCGTGCTGCGGCTGGGCACCCGGTGGTTCCCCGCCCGGCGCGGGCCGCTGGTCGCCCAGCTCGCCGGACTGGTCGGCATGGCGGGCAACCTGGTCTCCACGCTGGTGCTGGCCCGGCTGCTGCACGGCTTCGGCTGGACCCCCGCCTTCGCGGGCAGCGCGCTGGCCGGTGTTCTGGTGCTGGTCCTGCTGGTGTTCTTCCTCAAGGACCACCCCGAGGGCCACGAGCCCGAACCGCTGCCGCACCAGGGCGCCGCTTACGTGCGCCGGCAGATCGCCGCATCCTGGCGGGAGCCCGGCACCCGGCTGGGCATGTGGGTGCACTTCACCACCCAGTTCCCGGCGATGGTGTTCCTGCTGCTGTGGGGGCTGCCGTTCCTGGTGGAGGCCCAGGGGCTGTCGCGGGCGACGGCCGGGGAACTGCTCACCCTCGTCGTGCTGTCGAACATGGGCATCGGCCTCGTCTACGGGCAGATCGTCGCCCGGCACCACGCGGCGCGGCTCCCGCTGGCGCTCGGCACCGTGGCGGCGACGGCGGCCATGTGGGCGGCCACCCTGGTCTACCCCGGTGAGCGGGCCCCGATGTGGCTGCTGGTCGTGCTGTGCCTGGTGCTCGGCGCGTGCGGGCCCGCCTCGATGCTCGGGTTCGACTTCGCACGGCCGGCGAATCCGCCGGAGCGTCAGGGAACGGCGTCGGGGATCACCAACATGGGCGGTTTCATCGCCTCGATGACGACGCTGTTCGCCATCGGCGTGCTGCTGGACGCGACCGGGGACAACTACACCGCCGCCTTCTCCGCCGTGTTCGTGCTGCAGGCACTCGGCGTCAGCCAGATCCTGCGCCTGCGGAGACGGGCGGCCCGCAGGGAGCGGGAGCGGCTCGTGGCGAGCCGGGTGGAGACGGTGCACGTTCCCGCCTGAGGCGCCTCGCGCCGCTGCGGGCGGGTGCGTGCGCCCGCCCCGCCACGCGGGTCATCCGGGCGCTCAGCGCCGCGGGAGGCACGACCGCCCGCGACCACGCACGCGTCCCCTACTGCGTCACCGTGAAGTTGCGCAGGATCGCCGCCGTCAGGTCCGGCTCGCCCTCCGTCTTCACCCGGTCCGCCACCGCCTCCGGCGCCACGCGGCCGCAGGCCAGACGGACATAGGTCTCCCAGTCGAGGGTGAGGGCCGCCGCCGGGCCCAGCGCGGGAGCCGTCTCCAGGGTGCCGCGGCCCTGGATGTCGACGCGGATCGTACGGAGGAACTCCACGGGGCCGTGGACGTCGAAGACGATCGCCGAACTGCGCGGCGCGTCCGTCTTCTCGGCGACCACACCCGGGAGGGCGTCGAGCAGATAGTCCCGGGCGACATGGGCGCCGGGCGAGTCCAGGTTGCCGGGGCGGCCGAGGGCGGCGCGCAGGTCCTGCTCGTGCACCCAGATGTCGAACGCGCGGTAGCGCATGGACTCTTCGAGGGTCTGCTCGGCACCGAGCGGGCCGCGCACCTTGGTGCCGGGGTCACGGGACTCGTTCCGCAGCTGGCGATTGCGGCGGATGACCGTGTACTCCAGCTCGGACGTCATCTCCGGCGCCGTGTGATGGCGGCGGACGTCGACCTGCATCTCCATGTAGCGCTGGTGCTCGTTGGTGACGTGGAACAGGTCACGCGGCAGCGAGTGGATGGGACGCGGGTCGCCGAGCGCCTCGCAGTCCATGCCGATGACGTGCGAGACCACGTCACGGACCGACCAGCCCGGGCACGGGGTCCGCCGGTTCCACTCGCCCTCCACGAGGGGCTGCACCAGCTCGGATATCGCCTCGACGGAGTGGGTCCAGGCGTCGGCGTAGGGCTGGAGGGTGGGATGCAGACTCACGGAACGGGACCCCTCGGCGGTCGATACATGGGCAGGTTGTGACGTTGTGGCGGCATTGCCGGTGGGAGGTGGCGGCGGTCGGCGGGCGTTTTCGGCACCCCCCGAGCTCTCGCTCCGCTTCGAGCAGGGGGGACCCCCAAGTTACGCTGCTGTGAGGCACCCCGGCAGTGCTTTCGTGTGACGATCGTAGGCCCGTGTGGACAACTCCAATGCCAGGACGGTGGTAGTGTGCGCGCCTCGCTGATCCAGATCGCCGTGGACGAGGGCGAATCGGTCGAAACCCGGCGGCGGCGTGCGGCCGCGCTGGTACGCGAGCAGACCGGCGCCGACCTCGTCGTGCTGCCCGAACTGTGGACCACCGGCGCCTTCGCCTTCGAGGACTTCGGACGCGAGGCCGAGCCACTGGAAGGGCCGACGTACGAGGCGATGGCCAAGGCGGCGAGCGACGCGGGCGTATGGCTGCACGCCGGCTCGATCCCCGAACGGGACCCGGACGGCCCCCTCTACAACACCTCCCTCGTCTTCACTCCCACCGGCGACCTGGCCGCCGCCTACCGCAAGGTCCACCGCTTCGGCTTCGACAAGGGCGAGGCCGTGCTGATGGGCGCGGGGCGGGACCTGGTGACGGTCCGTCTGCCGGACACCACCCTGGGACTGGCCACCTGCTACGACCTCCGTTTCCCCGAGCTCTTCCGCGGACTCGTCGACGCCGGGGCCCAGACCCTGGTGGTCCCGGCGGGCTGGCCCGAGCGCCGGCGGGCGCACTGGACGCTGCTGGCCCGGGCGCGGGCGGTGGAGGACCAGGCGTTCGTGCTCGCGTGTGGAACGGCCGGCACGCACGCCGGGGTTCCCCAGGCGGGTCACTCGATCGTGGTCGATCCCTGGGGCGAGGTCCTGGCCGAGGCCGGACACGACGAGGAGATCCTCACCGTCGACTTCGATCCGGGGAAGGTCGCGACCACACGGGAGCAGTTCCCGGCCCTGAAGGACCGGGTGCTGGGCCTGGAGCCGCCGCGCCGCTGAGCCGGCCCGGTCCCTCCGGGCGGCTACTCGGCGGCCCCGGCGTGGCGCTCCTCCCGCTCCTTCTCCGCCAGGTGGATCACGCACACCGCCACCGCGATCAGCAGCGCCGGGTCCGCGTCCTCCCGTACGACGTCGACACCGTAGGTGTCCACGACGCTGAGCCGGCGCCGGGAGATCACCGCCAGCAGCTCCCCGTCGTACTCGACGGCGAACTCCCGGTCGAGGATCTTGCCGCTGACGTCGAGCTCGGTGCCGTCCACCAGGGATACCCGGTAGTGGTTGCGCAGCAGGGACAGCCGCTTGCGCCGGATCTTCGCCAGCGCCTCCCCACCCCGCTCGATCACCATCGTGTCCCGTAGGGAGAACATCTTCTGGTGGATGTCGATCAGGACCCTGCCCTGGTCGTCCTTCAGCTCGAAGGTGTCGCGCAGCCGCATGGCCTTGCCGTCGACGAGGAAGACCTTGCTGCCGTGCTCGTCCTCGATCCAGTAATCGTCACCGATGCCGAGGATCCGGTCGCGTACGAGGAATCTCATGCCCTCACCGCTTCCCCGGCGACCGCCCGAAAACCCCGCCGATAGCCCGACGGGCCGAGTGGTGGTCCACGGACTGAGCGGGGCAGGCGCCGCTTCCGGTGTCGGTGGCGAGTGGCACCCTTGATCCATGAGTGAATCGTCCCCGGCCCCGACCCCCCGCCGCGCCCGTGTCCGTGCGCCCGAGCTGACCGGCAAGGGCGGTTGGCTGAACACGGGCGGCAAGCAGTACACCCTCTCCGACCTGCGCGGACGCATCGTCGTTCTGGACTTCTGGACCTTTTGTTGCATCAACTGCCTGCACGTCCTGGACGAGCTCAGGGAGCTCGAGGAAAAGCACCGGGACACCGTGGTGGTCATCGGGGTGCACTCGCCGAAGTTCGTGCACGAGGCGGAGCATCAGGCGGTCGTGGACGCCGTGGAGCGGTACGGGGTGGAGCATCCTGTGCTCGACGACCCCGAGCTCGCCACCTGGAAGCAGTACGCGGTGCGGGCCTGGCCCACGCTCGTCGTGATCGACCCGGAGGGGTACGTCGTCGCGCAGCACGCCGGTGAGGGGCATGCGCACGCCATCGAGCGGCTGGTGGAGGAGCTGGAGACCGAGCACGCCGGGAAGGGCACCCTGCGGCGCGGCGACGGTCCGTACGTGCCGCCGGAGCCGCAGCCCTCGACGCTGCGCTTCCCGGGCAAGGCCCTGCTGCTGCCGTCCGGCAACTTCCTGGTCAGCGACACCACCCGGCACCAGCTGGTGGAGCTGGAGGCGGACGGGGAGACGATCGTACGGCGGATCGGTCAGGGTGGCCGGGGGCTGACCGACGGTGCTCCGGACCGGGCGCGCTTCCAGGAGCCGCAGGGGCTGGCGCTGCTGCCGGACGGCACCGTCGTGGTCGCGGACACGGTCAACCATGCCCTGCGGTGCTTCGACCCGGAGACGGGGCGGACCACGACCCTCGCCGGAACCGGGCACCAGTGGATGCAGGGTGAGGCCACCTCCGGTCCCGCGCGGGAGGTGAAGCTGTCCTCGCCGTGGGACGTCGCCTGGTGGAACGGCAGGGTGTGGATCGCCATGGCGGGCGTGCACCAGCTGTGGGCGTACGACCCGGCCGACGCCGTGGTGTCGGTCGCCGCCGGGACCACCAACGAGGGGCTCGTCGACGGTCCGGGCGAGCAGGCCTGGTTCGCGCAGCCCTCAGGGCTCGCGGCCACGCCCGAGCGGCTGTGGCTCGCCGACTCCGAGACCTCCGCCCTGCGCTGGGTGGACCCGGGCGGCGAGGTCCACACCGCCGTCGGCACCGGGCTGTTCGACTTCGGCCACCGCGACGGGGCCGCCGGTCAGGCGTTGTTCCAGCACCCGTTGGGCGTGACCGCCCTGCCGGACGGCTCGGTCGCGGTCAGCGACACCTACAACCACGCCCTGCGCCGCTACGACCCGGCGACCGGCGAGGTCACCACGCTCGCCACCGATCTGCGCGAACCCAGCGACGCCGTGCTCGTCGGCCAGGACATCGTGGTGGTGGAGTCGGCCCGGCACCGGCTGACCCGGCTGCGCCTGCCGGAGGAGGCGGTACGGGTCGAGGCGGTCGCCCACCGCACGCAGCGGGCCGCCACGGAAGTCGCGCCGGGGCGACTGCGGTTGGACGTGATCTTCCAGGCGCCGGCGGGTCAGAAGCTGGACACGCGCTACGGCCCGTCCACCCGTCTGCTGGTGTCCTCCACCCCGCCGGAGCTGCTGCTGGACGGCGAGGGAGCGGGCACGGACCTGTCCCGTGTCCTGGAGCTCGACCCTGCCGTCCCGGAGGGCGTCCTGCACGTCTCCGCGATGGCGGCCTCGTGCGACGACGACCCGGCCAACGAGTACCCCGCCTGTCATGTGCACCAGCAGGACTGGGGCGTCCCGGTCCGCCTGACCGGGGCCGGCGCGGACCGGTTGCCGCTGGTCCTGGCCGGCATGGACGCCTGATCCGGCACGCGGTCACATGCCGTACCCGCCGTCGATGTAGCCGTCGCGGTGGTGGTGCCGTTCCTCCTCGACCACGGTGGTGGATGGCGGCACCATGACCCGGCGGCGCCGGTAGATGCTGCTGAACGTCGTGACCCCGATCAGGCCCACGATCATCAGGATGATGCCGACCACATGCAGGTTGACCCCCTGCATGTGCCAGTCGGTCGCGAATGTGAGGATGGCTCCCACGGCGATGAGGATGATGCACCCGCCGAGGCCCATGAGTGTCGCCTCCTAGTCCGGTGTCGCATCCGGTGGTTCCGGCGTGTGCCGGTCCCTCCCGGTCAACTGCGGGTACCCGCAACCGGGGTGCGCATGCGAAGGCGGCCCCTCATGGGCCCGGCGGTCGGCGCGCTCAGCCCTCCAGGAACGCCACGAGCGCGTTGGCCAGCAGGAACGGGTCGTCGGCGGCGCAGAGTTCGCGGGCGCTGTGCATGGAGAGGATGGCCACACCGATGTCGACCGTGCGGATGCCGTGCCGGGCCGCTGTGATCGGGCCGATGGTCGTTCCGCACGGCATGGAGTTGTTGGAGACGAACGACTGGAAGGGGACGCCGGCCTTCTCGCAGGCCGCCGCGAACACCGCCCGGCCGGAACCGTCCGTGGCGTAGCGGTTGTTGACGTTGACCTTGAGGATGGGGCCGCCGCCCGCGCGCGGGTGGTGCGTCGGGTCGTGCCGCTCGGCGTAGTTGGGGTGCACGGCGTGCCCGGTGTCGGAGGACAGGCAGATCGTGCCGGCGAAGGCGCGTGCCCGGTCCTCGTACGACCCTCCGCGTGCGAACACCGAGCGCTCCAGCACACCGCCGAGCAGCGGGCCGTCCGCGCCGGTGTCGGACTGGGAACCGTTCTCCTCGTGGTCGAAGGCGGCCAGCACCGGGATGTAGGGCAGTTCGCCCGCCTCCGGTGCGGTCGCCACGGCCGCCAGGGCGGCGGTGCCGGCGTGCACCGAGAGCAGGTTGTCCATGCGGGGGCCGGCCATCAATTCGCGGTCGCGACCCAGGTAGGCGGGCGGCTCCACGGAGTGCACCATCAGGTCCCAGCCGGCGACCTCGCCCGCCGTCAGGCCGGTCTCCTGCTCCAGGAAGGCGATCAGGTCGCCGTCGCGGACGTCGTCGCCGAGGCCCCACACCGGCTGCAGGTGCCGCTGCTTGTCGAGCTTGAGGCCCTCGGTCGAGACCGAGCGGTCCAGGTGGATCGCCAGCTGGGGGACCCGGAGCAGCGGGCGGTCGATGTTCACCAGGCGCGTCGAGCCGTCCCGGAGGGTCAGCCGGCCGGCCAGGCCCAGGTCGCGGTCGAGCCAGGAGTTCATCAGCGGGCCGCCGTAGATCTCCACGGCGACCTGGCGCCAGCCGTGCGCCCCGGAGTCGGGCAGCGGCTTGACGCGCAGGTTGGGCGAGTCGGTGTGGGCGCCGACGATGCGGAAGGGCGTGTGCGGCGCTGCGCCCTCGGGGACGTACCACGCGATGATCGCCCCGCCGCGCAGCACGTACTTCCCGCCGCTCGTGCCGTCCCACGCGTCCGTCTCGGCGACCTGGCGGAAGCCGGCCTTCTCCAGCCGCTCGGCCGCGTTGGCGACGGCGTGGTACGGCGACGGGCTCGCCGCCAGGAAGGACATCAGGTCGTCGGTGTGGCCGCGGTCGAAGCGCTGGCTTGTACTCATGGGTTCACCTTAACGACGGATGAGGGTCCGCTCCCGGTGGTGGGAGCGGACCCTCGTGAGGACGATGTGGAGGTGCGGACTAGAACGCGGCCTCGTCCAGTTCCATCAGGTCCAGGTCGACGTTCTCCGACAGCTTGCGGGCCAGGGTGACGCCGGGCAGGACGTTGGCGGCGAAGAACTTCGCCGCCGCGATCTTGCCGGTGTAGAACGCCCGGTCCTTGGCGGAGGCCGTCTCGAGCTTCTCGGCGGCGACCGCGGCGCCCTTGAGCAGCAGGTAGCCGACGACCACGTCACCGGAGGCGAGCAGCAGGCGGGTGGTGTTCAGGCCCACCTTGTAGATGTTCTTGACGTTCTCCTCGGTGGCCGCGAGGTCGGTCAGCATCAGGCCGACGACGGCCTCCAGCTCGACGGCGGCCTTGGCGAGGTGCTCGCGGGCGCCGGCCAGCTCCTCGCCGCCGGTGCCGAGCGCCAGGAACTTCTTGATGTCCTCGGCGAGCGAGTTCAGCGCGGCGCCCTGGTTGCGGACGATCTTCCGGAAGAAGTAGTCCTGGCCCTGGATGGCGGTGGTGCCCTCGTACAGGGTGTCGATCTTGGCGTCGCGGATGTACTGCTCGATCGGGTACTCCTGCAGGAAGCCGGAGCCGCCGAAGGTCTGCAGGGACTGGGCGAGCTGCTCGTAGCCCTTCTCGGAGCCGTAGCCCTTGACGATGGGCAGGAGCAGGTCGTTGAGCGCGTGCTCGGCCTTGGCGTCCTCGCCGCCCGCCTCCTTGACCGCGATCGCGTCCTGGACGGAGGCGGTGTAGAGGACGAGGGCGCGCATGCCCTCGGCGTACGCCTTCTGCGTCATCAGCGAGCGGCGCACGTCGGGGTGGTGGGTGATGGTGACCTTGGGCGCGGTCTTGTCCATGAACTTCGCCAGGTCCGGGCCCTGGACGCGCTCCTTGGCGTACTCCAGCGCGTTGAGGTAGCCGGTGGAGAGCGTGGAGATCGCCTTCGTGCCGACCATCATGCGGGCGAACTCGATGATGCGGAACATCTGGCGGATGCCGTCGTGCTTGTCGCCGATCAGCCAGCCCTTGGCGGGGTGGCGGTCGCCGAAGGTCATCTCGCAGGTGTTGGAGGCCTTCAGGCCCATCTTGTGCTCGACGTTGGTGGCGTAGACGCCGTTGCGCTCGCCCAGCTCGCCGGTCTCGAAGTCGAAGAGGTACTTCGGGACGAGGAAGAGGGACAGGCCCTTGGTGCCCGGACCGGCGCCTTCCGGCCGCGCGAGCACGTAGTGGAGGATGTTCTCCTCCATGTCGTGCTCACCGGAGGTGATGAAGCGCTTCACGCCCTCGATGTGCCAGGAGCCGTCCTCCTGCTGGACCGCCTTGGTGCGGCCGGCGCCCACGTCGGAGCCCGCGTCGGGCTCGGTGAGCACCATGGTGGAGCCCCAGGTCTTCTCGACCGCGATCTCCGCGATCTTCTTCTGCTCCTCGGTGCCCTCCTCGAAGAGGATGCGGGCGAACGCCGGGCCGGAGGAGTACATCCAGATCGCCGGGTTCGAGCCGAGGACGAGTTCCGCGTAGGCCCAGATCAGGGACGGGGGAGCGGTGGTGCCGCCGACCTCCTCGGGCAGGCCGAGCCGCCAGTACTCGGAGTCCATGAAGGCCTTGTAGCTCTTCTTGAAGGACTCCGGTATCGGCGCGGTGTTTGTCTCGGGGTCGAAGACCGGCGGGTTGCGGTCGGCGTCGGCGAAGGACTCCGCCAGCTCGTTCTCCGCGAGGCGGGTGATCTCCTCGAGGATGCTCTTGGCGGTCTCGGTGTCCATCTCCTCGAACGGTCCGGTGCCGTACAGCTTGTCGCGTCCGAGGACTTCGAAGAGGTTGAACTCGATGTCGCGGAGATTGGACTTGTAGTGCCCCATGGCCACGGCTCCCGTTGAGGACTCGGCGAGGCACTGACTCCTCGCATCTGGTTCACGTACCAACTAGTAGCTCAGATGATGCTACCCGTCGGTAATAAGAAGCAACCCCTGACGGTGTGGTCTGTGACGCGTCTCCCGTGAGACCGGTTCCGGGTGCCGGTTCAGGCCGCCGTCCGCGGACCGTAGGTCCGGCGCCGGACGCGTCGGTACCCTGGGCGCATGTACGGATACGGCCAGCCGATGGACGGGGGCGCCGCGCAGCAGCAGTACGCGCCGCCGCAGGAGCAGATGCCGGGCGGCATGGCGGGGGGCTACGGGCAGCAGCAGCCGCTGTACCCCGAGCCGTCGCCGCCCTCGCTCGCGGACGCGGTCCGTGCGTTCACCACCGGGCAGATGGCCGCGGAGGACTTCCAGCAGATCTTCGCCACGTCGAAGGTGTACTGCCCGCGCGGCGACACCCCGGGCTTCCTGGCGCTGCACAACACCCAGCAGCCGGTGATCCCGATGTTCACCTCGCTGAAGGAACTGCGCCGGTACGCCGGCAAGGAGTCCAAGTACTTCGTGATCACCGGCGCGGAGGTGATCGACCTGCTGCCGACCGGGTACGGCTTCGTCCTGGACATGGAGGGCGAGCACCGGATGGTGTTCGACGCCAAGGCCGTGGAGCAGATGGTCGACTTCGCGATGCGCAGGATGTACGGCTGAGCCACTCCCTGTGCCGGAGGCCTCGCGGGGCCGCCCCTTGGGGCGCCCGTGACCTCGATCGACACCTCGCCGCCGGTCCTTCACGCCGGCGGCGTTCTGCTGCCCGGCGGCCGGGCGGCCCCGATGAGCTGCGGTCGGCGGCCCGACCTCCTGCCGGGCCGCCGGCCGCACGCCGACCGCCGGTCCGCGGCCCTGCCCCTGGGGGCTCCGGGCTTGCGGCGGCGTACTCCCGCGCCTCCCGGGGCGCGTCCGGCGCGGTGATGCGCCGCCCCGCGGACGGTGTCGGAGGGTGTCGGGGATTCGGGAATGTCCTCCTGGCTTCTGCCGTTGTGCTTGGCAAGAAGTTGAATGCTCAACTAGAGTGGCCGCACAAGGAGGTACCGACATGCCTGCAGTGACCGTCGAGAACCCGCTGGCTCTGCCCCGTGTGGCCGCGCCGGCCGACGCCGTGGCACGGCCCGTGCTCGCAGTGACGACCGCGCCGAGCGGTTTCGAGGGCGAGGGTTTCCCGGTTCGCCGGGCGTTCGCCGGAATCAACTACCGCCATCTCGACCCGTTCATCATGATGGACCAGATGGGCGAGGTGGAGTACGCGCCGGGTGAGCCCAAGGGCACCCCCTGGCACCCCCACCGCGGCTTCGAGACCGTGACCTACATCATCGACGGCATCTTCGACCACCAGGACAGCCAGGGTGGCGGCGGCACCATCACCAACGGCGACACCCAGTGGATGACGGCGGGCAGCGGCCTGCTGCACATCGAGGCTCCGCCGGAGTCCCTCGTCATGTCCGGCGGCCTCTTCCACGGCCTGCAGCTGTGGGTGAACCTCCCCGCCAAGGACAAGATGATGTCGCCGCGCTACCAGGACATCCGCGGGGGCAACGTGCAGCTGCTCACCTCCCCCGACGGTGGTGCGCTGCTCCGCGTCATCGCCGGTGAGCTGGACGGCCACACCGGTCCGGGCAGCACGCACACGCCGATCACGATGATCCACGCGACCCTCGCCCCCGGTGCGGAGGTCACCCTGCCCTGGCGCGAGGACTTCAACGGCCTGGCGTACGTGCTGGCCGGCAAGGGCTCGGTCGGTGCCGAGCGGCGGCCGATCCACCTCGGCCAGACCGCCGTCTTCGGCGCCGGCTCCTCGCTGACCGTCCGCGCGGACGAGAAGCAGGAGTCCCGTACGCCGGACCTGGAGGTCGTCCTGCTCGGCGGCCGGCCGATCCGTGAGCCGATGGCCCACTACGGTCCGTTCGTCATGAACACCCGGGACGAACTCATGCAGGCCTTCGAGGACTTCCAGAAGGGCCGCCTGGGGACGATCCCGGCGGTCCACGGAATGACGGAGACGGGCCCGCAGGGCTGACCGCTCGTCACACCGCTCACCCGGGCGGGCTGTCCGTGCAGGACAGCCCGCCCGGCGCATGTTCCGCTGGTGGGGTGCACCTGCTGCCCGAGCCCATGAGACGTCTGGCCGCCTGGTGTGCCGTCGTGCTGCTGGTCTCGGGGGTGGTGTGGATCGTGGTGCGGCTGTGCGTGACGTTCCGTACGACCGTGACGCCCGTGCTGCTGGCGCTGTTGGGGAGCGCTCTGCTGCGGCCCCTGTACCGGCGGCTGGTGCGGGCGAAGGTCAACCGGTCGCTCGCCGCCGGGATCACCTGTGCCGCCGTCCTGGTCTGCGTCGGCGGCGTGGGGTACATCGTGGTCCTCGCGCTGATCGACAGCGGGCAGCAGATCGCCTCCTCCCTGGAGCACGCCGCCAGGTCGCTCGCCGTCCACCTCGGGGCGGCCGGTGCCTCCCTGAAGGACCTCGCCTCCCACGGCCGGGACCTGCTGTCGAAGTTCGGAGGGACGGCCGTCTCCAACGTCATCAGCGGGGTCAGCCTGGTCGCGGAGTACATCGCCATGGCCGTGCTGGCCCTGGTGCTGGTGTTCTTCTTCCTGCGCGACGCGGACCGGGCCATGCTCGCCCTGCGCTCGATCGCCCCGGGTGATTCCGCCGACGTGGCCGAGGCCATGGCCCGGCGGGCCTTCGCGGCCGTCGAGGGCTTCATGCGCGGCACCACGCTCATCGCGCTCATCGACGCCGGCTGCATCACCGTCGGCCTGGTCGTGCTCGACGTGCCGGGCGCGCTCGGACTCGGCGCGCTGGTCTTCGTCGGCGCCTACATCCCCTACCTGGGCGCGTTCATCTCCGGTGCCGTGTCCGTGCTGGTCGCGTTCGCCGACCGAGGGCTCGTCATCGCGCTCTGGGTGCTCGGTGTGGTGCTCGCCGTGCAGGTGCTGGAGGGGCATGTGCTGCAGCCGGTGATCCAGAGCCGGACCGTCCAGCTGCACCCGGCTGCGGTGCTGCTGGCGATCGCGGCGGGGGCGTCGGTCGCCGGGATCGTCGGGATGCTGCTGGCGGTGCCGCTGACGGCGGCGGCGTCCGGGATCGCCCACGAACTGCGCGAGCGGTACACCTAGGGACATGGTCACGCGCCCGCGTGCCGTGGCCCGCTCGCCGGGTCAGAGTTTGTCGCGCGGCGGCTCGTACAGCTCGAACCAGATGCTCTTGCCCACCCCCCGAGGCTCGACCCCCCACGCGTCCGCCAGCAGCTCGATCAGCACCAGCCCGCGCCCGGAGGACGCCAGCTCCCCCGGTCGGCGCTTGTGCGGCAGCTCCTCACCGGCGTCGTTGACCTCCACCCGCAGCCGCCGTTCCCCCTTCTCGCCGCTCATCTCGGCGAGCAGCAGCGCGTCGGTGTCGGTGTGCACGAGGACGTTGGTCAGCATCTCGGACAGCAGCAGCACCGCCGAGTCCAACTGGTCGGGGGACGACCAGTCGTGCAGCAGCTCCCGCAGCTGCTGCCGGGCCACCGAGATCCGCTCGGGCTCCGCCTGCGCCACCGTGAGCAGGGTGCGCCGGATCTCCGGCCGGACCGCCACCGCCCCGCCGTCGGGACGCCGCGTCAGCAGCAGCACGGCTATGTCGTCCTCGCGGCGGTCGGCGAGCGGGCCGGTGGTGTGGTGCGAGGACGGCCCGTGCACGGCCTGGACGAGCGCGTCGGCCAGTTCCTCGGTGTCGCCCTCGTGCCGCTCCAGGAGCGTACGGATGCGCTGCCAGCCGGTGTCCAGGTCGTGACCGCCGGTCTCGATCAGGCCGTCCGTGCAGATCATCATGGTCTCGCCGGGTTCCAGGGTGAACCGGGTGGTGGGGTAGTCGGCGTCCGGGTCGACGCCGAGGGGCAGGCCGCCCGCCGTCGGGCGCATCAGAACCGTTCCGTCCGCCATGCGGATCACCGGGTCCGGGTGCCCGGCGCGAGCCACCTCCAGGACCCCGGTGCGGGGGTCGACCTCGGCGTACAGACAGGTCGCGAAGCGCAGGTCGGAGAGCTCGTCGCTCTCCTCGCCGTCGTCGACGATGCCGTGCAGGAACCGCGAGGCCCGGGAGAGCACCGCGTCCGGGCGGTGGCCCTCGGAGGCGTAGGCGCGCAGGGCGATGCGCAGCTGGCCCATCAGACCCGCCGCACGCACGTCGTGGCCCTGGACGTCGCCCATGACAAGGGCGAACCGTCCCGCCCCGGCCTTGTTGCGGCTCCGGGCCGGCCCGCCGGGCAGCGGAATCATGTCGTACCAGTCGCCGCCGACCTGGAGGCCGCCGCCGGTGGGGACATAGCGGGCGGCCACGTCCATGCCGGGGACCTCGGGGCCCAGCGTGGGCATCATCGAGCGCTGCAGGCCCTGGCTCAGCTCCCGCTCGGTCTCGGCGGTCCCGGCCCGCGTGAGCGCCTGGGCGAGCATCCGGGCCACCGTCGTCAGCACCGAGCGCTCGTCGGGCGTGAACGCCACCGGGTAGGCGAAGGCCGCCATCCAGGCGCCCATGGTGCGGCCCGAGGCGGTCAGCGGCAGGAACGCCCAGGAGCGGCGGTTGAAGCGCTGGGCGAGCGGCCAGGTGAGCGGATAGCGGGCCCGGTACTGCTCCGGCGAGGAGAGGTAGACGGCCCGGCCGGTGCGCACCACCTCGGCGGCCGGGTAGTCCGTCTCCAGCGCCATGTGGACGAAGGGGCCCTCGTCGCCGGGGCGCTGCCCGTGGTGACCGATGATCGTCAGCCGGTCGCCCTCCACACCGAACACGGCGAGACCGTCCGGTGAGAAACCTGGCATCGACAGCCCGGCCGCCACCCGCAGCACCTCCGCCGTGGACCGCGCCTCGGCCAGCGCCCGTCCGGCGTCCAGCAGGAACGCCTCCCGCGAGCGCCGCCAGTCGCCGGTGACAGCGCTGCGCCCGGCCGGGGAGCCCGGCGTCGGCTCGGTGACCTCCTGAAGGGTGCCGAGCAGCTCGTAGGCCTTGCGGCGCGAGTCGAACGTCGGCCTGGAGCGGCTGCGCACGACCCGGATGATCCGGCCCCGCTCGTCCATGACCCGGATGCGCACCTCGGCGAGGGTGCCCTCGGCGGCGGCGAGCTGCACCACACCTGTGATCTCGTTCCAGTCGACGGGGTGCAGACGGGCGCGCACCTGGGCCTCCGTCAGGGTGGCCTCCTGGGCGGGCAGCCCGAGCAGCCGTGCCGCCTCGGCGTCGACCGCGACCAGCCCAGTGGAGGTGTCCCACTGCCACAGCCCGGTCGCGAGGGCGGCGAGGACGTCCCCCACTCCGGGCAGGGGCTCACCAGTGCGCATTGCCCCACTGTAAGAACAGGCTCTCGAACACTGCCACCGAAGGCGTACGGGCACGTGGTCCGCGAACCGCCGCCGACGCCCCGCGTGAATGGGGGAGAGCCGAGCGTGGGGCGGCCGGTACCCTTGGTAGGTCCGGGCCGGCCCGTGTCCGCGCCCCGGTGATCCCCGATCCGCGAAGACTGGATGAACGACGATGCATCGGTACAGGTCCCACACCTGCGGCCAGCTCCGCTCCTCTGACGTCGGCACCGACGTCCGCCTGAGTGGCTGGCTGCACAATCGGCGCGACCTGGGCGGCATCCTCTTCATCGATCTGCGCGATCACTACGGCATCACGCAGCTCGTCGCCCGTCCCGGCACGCCCGCGTACGAGGCGCTGGACAAGCTGTCCAAGGAGACGGTGGTCCGCGTGGACGGCAAGGTCGTTTCACGTGGAACCGAGAACGTGAACCCGGACCTGCCCACCGGCGAGGTGGAGATCGAGGTCGGCGAGGTCGAGGTGCTGGGCGCCGCGGCTCCGCTGCCCTTCACGATCAACGCCGAGGACGGGGTCAACGAGGAGCGGCGCCTGGAGTACCGCTTCCTGGACCTGCGCCGCGAGCGCATGCACCGCAACATCATGCTGCGTACGGCCGTGATCTCGGCCATGCGCCAGAAGATGGCCGCGATGGGCTTCAACGAGATGGCGACGCCGATCCTGTCCGCCACCTCCCCCGAGGGCGCCCGTGACTACGTGGTCCCCTCCCGTGTGCACCCGGGCAAGTTCTACGCGCTCCCCCAGGCGCCGCAGCAGTTCAAGCAGCTGCTGATGATCTCCGGCTTCGACCGCTACTTCCAGATCGCGCCCTGCTTCCGTGACGAGGACGCCCGCGCGGACCGCTCGCCGGGCGAGTTCTACCAGCTCGACGTGGAGATGAGCTTCGTCGAGCAGGAGGACGTCTTCCAGCCGATCGAGAAGCTCATGACGGAGCTCTTCGAGGAGTTCGGCAACGGGCGCCACGTCACCTCCCCCTTCCCTCGCATCCCGTTCCGCGAGGCGATGCTCAAGTACGGCTCCGACAAGCCGGACCTGCGCGCCCAGCTGGAGCTCGTCGACATCACCGACATCTTCGAGGGCTCGGAGTTCAAGGCGTTCGCGGGCAAGCACGTGCGCGCGCTGCCGGTGCCGGCGGTCCAGGACCAGCCGCGCAAGTTCTTCGACCAGCTGGGGGACTACGCGGTCGCGCAGGGCGCGAAGGGCCTGGCCTGGGTGCGTGTCGGCGAGGACGGCTCCCTGAGCGGTCCGATCGCGAAGTTCCTCACGGAGGACAACGTCGCGGAGCTGACGAAGCGCCTGTCCCTGTCGGCCGGCCACGCCGTCTTCTTCGGCGCGGGCGAGTTCGACGAGGTCTCGAAGATCATGGGCGCGGTGCGGGTGGAGGCCGCGCGCCGGGCGGGTCACTTCGAGGAGAACGTGTTCCGCTTCTGCTGGATCGTCGACTTCCCGATGTACGAGAGGGACGAGGAGACGGGGAAGATCGACTTCTCCCACAACCCCTTCTCGATGCCGCAGGGCGGCCTGGAGGCCCTCGAGACCCAGGACCCGCTGGACATCCTGGGCTGGCAGTACGACATCGTCTGCAACGGTGTCGAGCTCTCCTCCGGCGCCATCCGGAACCACGAGCCGGACATCATGCTCAAGGCCTTCGAGATCGCGGGCTACGACCGTGAGACCGTCGAGGACAAGTTCGCCGGTATGCTGCGCGCCTTCCGCTTCGGCGCCCCGCCGCACGGCGGCATCGCCCCGGGCGTCGACCGCATCGTCATGCTGCTGGCCGACGAGCCCAACATCCGCGAGACCATCTCCTTCCCGCTCAACGGCAACGCCCAGGACCTGATGATGGGCGCCCCGACCGAGCTGGACGAGCCCCGCCTGCGCGAACTCCACCTGTCGGTGCGCAAGCCGCAGCCGAAGTAACCGGCGCCCGCTCGTGAAACGGCCCGGAACCATCTCGGTTCCGGGCCGTTTTCCGTCCGGGAAGCTCCGCGTCCCGAGGGCGGCTATGCGCCGGGCTTCTCCTCCAAGCGGGGGAAGAGGACCGCGCCCTTGGTGACCGTGGAGCCGGCCGGGAGGCTGCCCCACTCGCCGGCCTCCTGGACCTTCTGGTCCGCCAGGGCGCCCAGGGACGCGTCCGCGCCCAGGGAGTCCCACAGCTTCTGGGAGGTCTCCGGCATGACCGGGTTCAGCAGGACGGCGACCGCGCGGAGGGACTCCGCCGCTGTGTAGAGGATCGTGGCGAGGCGGGCCTTGCCCTCGTCGCTCGTGTCCTTGGCGACCTTCCAGGGCTCCTGCTCGGTGATGTAGCCGTTGACCTGCTTGACGAAGTCGAAGACGGCGAGGATGCCGCCCTGGAAGTCCAGCTCGTCGCCGATCTTCCGGTCGGCCTCCGCGACCGCCCTGGCCAGGCCGTCGTGAATCGCCTTCTCGGCCTCGCCGTCCGCCGTCGCCTCCGGCAGTGTGCCGCCGAAGTACTTGCCGACCATGGCCGCCACACGTGAGGCGAGGTTGCCGTAGTCGTTGGCCAGCTCGCTGGTGTAGCGCGCGGAGAAGTCCTCCCAGGAGAAGGAACCGTCCTGGCCGAAGGCGATCGCCCGCAGGAAGTACCAGCGGTAGGCGTCCACGCCGAAGTGCGAGGTCAGGTCCTGTGGCTTGATGCCGGTCAGGTTGGACTTGCTCATCTTTTCGCCGCCGACCATCAGCCAGCCGTTGGCCGCCACCTTGCGGGGCAGTGGCAGGCCCTGGGCCATCAGCATGGCCGGCCAGATGACCGCGTGGAAGCGGAGGATGTCCTTGCCCACCAGGTGCACGTCGGCCGGGAAGGTCGACTCGAACTTCTCCGGGTTCTCGTTGTAGCCGACCGCCGTGGCGTAGTTCAGTAGGGCGTCGACCCAGACGTAGATCACGTGCTTGGGGTCCCACGGGATCGGGATGCCCCAGTCGAAGGTCGAGCGGGAGATCGACAGGTCCTGCAGGCCCTGCCGGACGAAGTTCACGACCTCGTTGCGGGCCGACTCGGGCTGGATGAAGCCCGGGTTCGCCTCGTAGTGGGCGAGCAGCTTGTCGCCGTACTCGCTCAGCTTGAAGAAGTAGTTCTCCTCGCTGAGGGTCTCCACCGGCTTCTTGTGGATCGGGCACAGCTTCTGGCCCGCGTACTCGCCCTCGCCGTCGAGCAGCTCGCCGGGGAGCTTGTACTCCTCGCAGCCCACGCAGTACGGGCCCTCGTAACCGCCCTTGTAGATCTCGCCCTTGTCGTGCAGGTCCTGGACGAATTCCTGGACGCGGTCGGTGTGCCGCTTCTGCGTCGTACGGATGAAGTCGTCGTTCGCGATCTCCAGGTGCTCCCACAGGGGGCGCCAGGACTCGGTGACGAGCTTGTCGGCCCACTCCTGGGGCGTGACCCCGTTGGCCTCGGCCGTGCGCATGATCTTCTGACCGTGCTCGTCCGTGCCGGTGAGGTACCACACCTTCTCGCCGCGCTGACGGTGCCAGCGCGTGAGCACGTCGCCTGCGACGGTCGTATAGGCGTGGCCCAGGTGAGGAGCGTCGTTGACGTAATAAATGGGGGTGGAGACGTAGAACGCCTTGCCACCCTGCTTCTCGGATCCAGTGGCCGCCATGGTCGAAATCCTACTGGCCCCGTGAAGATCGACTCACATGCGTTTCGGGGGGTGGACGGACCGGGCCGTCCACCCCCCGGCGCATCCTACGGGCGCCAGGCCGCCAGTACGCCCTCGTAGAGCTCCTTGTCCGTGAGCTCGCGGGGGGTGGGGCCCGCGTGGAAGAAGGAGGTGTTGTCGGACTTCAGTTTGCGGAGGTAGTCGAACGCCTTGTTGTCGTGCTCGCCGAAGGCGACGAAGGAGAAGAAGACGGCGGGGTGGTTCTTCGCCGCCTCGGTGAGGGCCTGGGTGGCGGGGGTCTTGGCGTCGGGGGCGCCGTCCGTCTGGAAGATCACCAGTGCGGGGGTGGCGGTGTCGTCCGTGGACTTCTGGTGGTGGGTGAGGACCTCCTCGACCGCCGCGTGGTAGCTCGTACGACCCATGCGGCCGAGGGAGGCGTGGACCTCGTCGATCCTGTTCTCGTGGTCGGCGAGGGTCAGGTCCGCGGTGCCGTCCACTTCGGTGGAGAAGAACGTCACGTGGACCGTGGCCTCGGGATCCAGGTGAGCGGCGAGCGCGAGGGTCTGCTCGGCGAGGGCCTGGGCGGAGCCGTCCTTGTAGTACGGGCGCATGGAGGCCGAGCGGTCGAGGACGAGGTAGACCTTGGCGCGGGCGCCGGTCAGGTCGTTCTTCCCGAGGGCGGCGGTGGCGGCCTTGTAGGCGGTGGTGAGGCCGGGGGCGCCGGACTTCACGCGGGCGAGGGGGACGGCGGGCTTGGCGGACGTCTCCGTCTCGGACGTGGGTTCCGCTGCGGGCGCGGGTTCCGCCGTGGGAGGAATTTCGGCCTCGGCTTCGCCGGCGACCGGGTTCTCGCTCCCACCCGCACCACCGGGGCGGCCTTCGTCGCCCGGTGCGGGTGGCCCCTGCGGGGCTTCCACCGCGTCGGCGGCTTGCGGTTCGTCCGTCTTCGCCGTCCCCGCCTCCGGCTCCGTCTCCGGTTCCGGCTCGGCCTGCGGTTCCGGCGTCGGTTCCGTCACTGTGGCTGTCGCCGTCTCCGTCCCAGGCTCCGGCTCCGGTTGCGTCTCCGCTTCCGGTTCCGCCTCTGTCTCCGGCTCCGGTTCTGCCGCGGCAGACGCCTCCGGCTTCGGGTCCGCCGCGGTGGCCGGATCCGTCACTGTCTCCGGTTCCGGCTCCGAGTGCTTCTCCGCCTCCGGCTCCGCCGCCGCTTCCGGCTCGGGCGCTGGCTCAGCAGATGCTTCCGGTTCCGCCTCAGCGGACGCTTCCGGCTCTGCCTCAGCGGATGCTTCCGGTTCCGCTTCAGCGGACGCTTCCGGCTCTGCCTCCGCCGACGCCTCCGTCGACGCCTCCGGCTCCGGTTCGGGCGTCGGCTGTTCGGCCGGGGGATCCTCCGGGGCTGGGTCCTCGGCCGTCGGGGTCTCGTTCGGTGGGGTCTGCGTCGTCGGTTCCACCGGCTTGGCCGGCTTGGGGACCGTGATGTTGTCGAAGGCCGCTGCGACCAGTTCGTGTTCCTCGCGCTCTGCGGGAGGGGACGTGCGGGGGTCCGGCACGTGGGCCGAGGCCGAGGTCGACGGCCTGGGGTCCGGGGTGGGCTCCGGGGCCGGTGACGGGACCTGGACCCTGGGCTCCGGCTGCTGCGCAGCTGTGGGGGAGGGCTCCCGGGTCGGAACCTGTTCCGCACCCTCTGCTTCGGCCGTACGCCCCTTGCGTGAGCGGCCGAACGCGTTCCGCAGGCGAGTGAGAATGCCCATGTGCGCAACCCTTCGCGTGAGTTGTTCCCGTCAATCCCTGGCCAGGACGGACACGTAAGGTTAGCGGCCCCTGGTAGTGATCTTGGGCAGGGGAGAGAGTCGGGGGACGGGCCGTGTCAAGGCCGGGTCGCCGTGGACCGGGGCATGTGCATCGTGACGTCGACCAGCAGGGCCCGGTGATCGGTGTCGGCCAGCCGCAGGAAGCGGGCATGGGCCGCGGAGAACTCCTCCGAGACCAGCACGTGGTCGATCTGGGCGCCCAGGGTCGGCGTGGTGCGGGCCGGCCAGCTGGGGGTGCGGTCGGAGCCGGCGAGGCGGGCCGCGTCGTGCAGGCCGGTGCCGAGGATGCGGCGGAAGGCCGCGTGGTCCTGGGAGGCGTTGAAGTCACCGGCCAGGACGGTGGGCGTTCTGTGGTCGGCCGCCGCGAAGGCCCGCAGCCTGCCGAGTTCCCGCTGCCAGAGTGCGACCTGGCCGGCGAGCGGCGGCATGGGGTGCGCCAGCTGGAGCCGTACGGTGTGCCCGCGGACGTCGGCGAGCGCGCCCGGCATGCCCATCGTGCCGCGAACGCCGTCGGTGCCCTTGAGCGCGTACCTGCTGAGGATGATCGAGCCCTTCGAGCTACCGGCCGCCACCGCCCGCCGGTAGGGGTAGTCGCCGCCGACCTCCCGCCGCAGCGAATCCTGGCACGTGTATTCGCACTCCTCCACGAACACGATGTCCGGCCTCTCGCGGCGGATCACCGGGACGAGGGCGGGCGTGCCCCGGCCGAACTCCACGTTCGAGGTGAGGACCCGAATGTGGGCGACCGGGGCGCCCGCCGGTTCCGCCACCCTGCCGTAGGGCTCGATGAACCACGCCAGCAGACCGAGCGCCGCCATGCCCCACACCACCCCGAACCACCAGCGGCCGAGCAGGGCCAGCGCCAGTCCCAGGCCGGTGGGGACGAGCAGCCAGGGGAGGAAGGCGAGCAACTGCGGTACGGGCGTCATGCCGTCGCTGTCGGCGAGCCGGCAGCCGACGACCACGCTCACCCCGGCGAACAGCACTCCCGCGCACCAGGCCCGGGCCTTCAGGCGCCGTCCGGGTCGCCCTTCCTGATCCGTGCGATCGGTCTCGTACTGGGTCGCGGCCACGGGCCCCGAGCCTACGAGGGGTGGTCCGCGCGCGCCAGGAGATCAGGCTTCGACGCGTGTCGGTTCCTGGGGCGGGGTCTGGGTGGGGGCCGAGGCGGCGCGGCGGCGGCGTCCGAGGAGGAGGCGAAGGCGTGGGCGTGGGGGGCGGCGGCGTTTGGTGCGGCGGCGGGTGAGCCAGGTCAGGGCGGCCACGGCCAGCCCCAGGGCCATCAGCAGCCACGAGGCGGTGCGCAGGGTGGCCGTGAGGGCGTCGTAGACGGCGGCCGCGGCCGGCTGGGAGACCTCGTCGGGCAGGTCGGACAGGGTCAGGCTGCGGCCCACGGCGATGGCGACGGCGAGCAGCGCGCCGCCGAGGGCCGTGCCGAGCGCGGTGGCGGTGAGCGCGCGGCGGCGGCAGACGGCCAGGGTGATGCCGGCGACGGCGAAGGTGACGGCCGCGACGGGGAGCCAGAAGCCGGCGACTTCGAGCACGTGGAACCCCTTCCGCAGACGGCCCAGTTCCTGGGCCGGGAGCAGGGCGACCTCGGTGTGCTCGACGGGGATGCGGTTCGCGAGCGGCACGTGGTCCTGGGCGAGCTGGTCCTTGACGTGGGAGGCGACGGGGGCGAGGTCGACGGTGACCGGGCGGTCCTGTTCGCCGGGTTCGTCGCGTAGGGCGCGCAGGACGGCGTCGTGGGTGACCCGGTTGCCCTCGTTCCACGCCGTGCGGAAGGCCGCGGTCTGGGTGAAGGACCGGACCGCGTCGTGCACGAAGGGGGCCACGGTCGCGCGCATCACCCGGGCGTCCACCTGGTGGTCGATCTGGTCGAGGATCCCGTTCCCGACGGTTTCCGCGATCGCGTCGCGCACGTCCGGGTCGGCGGCGAGCGGGGCCATCGTGGTGACGTAGCGGCTGGTGTCCGTGAGCCCGTACGCCGCCCAGGCCGACAGCAGGCCGAGCGGCACCAGCAGGCACGAGAGGGCGATCAGCACGGCGGACAGGCCGCTTCGCAGGCGTCGGGACACCCTCTCAGCGAAGGCTCCCGGCACCGGCTCCGCCAGCGGAGAGGCGGCAATCGGGTGACCACGGTGATCACACGGACGTCAGCCCCCACTGGTTGCCGGTGTCACGCAAGTCCCTGCCCGTCACGCACGTCCACGGAAGGGGCCGGGCAGGCGGGGACGGCGGGTCCCGGGGTGTGCGCTGCCGGAGGCCCACGGCCGTGCGTTGTGGCCGCGGAAAGTCAGCGGACGGAGCGACCCTGCGCGTCCTCGTGCGTGTAGAACCAGTAGAAGCAGAACAGGCCGACGATGGCGCCGAACCCCAGTGACAGGCCGACGGTCAGCAGCAGGGACTCGCCGGACTGGTTGTACAGGAACCCGAAGGCCACGGCGGAGAAGAGGAACCACACGAAGGCGTGCAGCTCGCGCCGCAGCCGCGGGGCCACGTACAGCACGCCGGCCATGAGCACCGTGAAGACGATCACGGTCACGAAACCGAACACCAGGTTCCCGGTCGTGATCGGTCCGCCGGCACGCCGGTTGGCCGCGGCCCAGTAGCCGTAGACGAGTCCGATGACGAAAGGCACCGCCCACCGTCCCACGGTGTGCGCCCGGCCGCTGAAGAAGTCGGGCGTACGGGGCTCGATACGCGTGGTGCTGGTGGTGCGGGCGGGCACGGGTGCCGCGTGAGCCATGAGAGCGCTCCTCTCTCCTCGTCGCCCCCGCCTACCAGAGCACACCTGGGACGGACCCCTGGCAAGTCGGCGGAAGCACATCCGTACCCGTCTTCGCAACCGCAGCGGTCACAGCGGTTACGGTGCTTGCGTACACGACCGACGACGCGGGGGTGCGCGAGCGGCGAGAGCTGCCGTACGAGGCCGGTGAGCGCTGCCGTACGCGACCGACGACCGGATCACCGACGCGGGGGGACCATGCCTGGAACCGTGCTGCTGCTCGCGGCCTCGCCCGTGGGCAGGGGGCGCCTGGTGGACGCCGCGTCCGTGCTTCCGGTGCTGGCCGCCGTCGAGCCGGCCGTGCTGTCCGGCACCGACACCGCGAGCGTCGTCGAGCTCGCCGACCCGCTGGAGCCGCAGGCCGTCCTCACCCGGCTGCGCGCCGCCGCGGCCTCTCCCGGCCCGCTGACCCTCTTCGTCACCGGCCAGCTCCAGCTCGACCGCCGCCAGCGCCTGCCCCACCTGGCGCTGGCCCGCACCACCGCGGCGACCGTCCGGTACACCGCCCTGCCCTGGCACTGGCTGCGCGAGGAGCTGCGGCTGCGCCCGGACGGCACGACCACGCTCGTGGCCGATCTGTACGCGGACGCGGAGAGCTGGCAGCAGCTGCGCGAGCGCCCCTTGGACACGGGCGGCAACATCGCCGTGTACGGCCGCATCGCGCCGCCGCCCTCGCGGCGCACGGTGGCCGCCCCGGCGTACATGAAGGCGGTGGCGACGATCCTGCGCAGCGGGCACCGGCCGCCGCCGGAGCGGCTGCACGAGCAGGCGCTGGCGCGGCTGGCCGACGGTGAGGAAGGGCCCGGGGCGGACGGCGGTCCGGGTCTCGTGCTCACCGCCCGGCGTCCGCCGGCGACCGATCCGCACGCCGCCATCGCCGCCTGGGTGGAGTCCGGGCGGCACGGCGACGCCGACGCGCTCGCCGCCGGCTGGGAGCAGGCGGCCGTACGGGCGTACGGGGCGGCCTCCGAGGACGCGCTGCACTGGACGGAGGTCCGCGCCGACCTGGCGATGTTCGCGGGGGACGCGGCCCGCAGCTGCCGTGCCTGGCTGACCGTGGCCGCCACCCGGCTGGCCATGGGGCAGGGCGCCGACGCCCCCGCGGTCGAGTCGGCCGTCGACCGGGCGCACCACCAGTGGGGACGGATCCGTGACGCCGAGCAGGCCCGCGAACTCGGGCCGGTGCTGGCGGAGTTGCGCGGACGTGTCCCAGGGCGGCAGCGGGGTGCGCTGGACCATGTGCGGCGGCAGCTGCGGCAACTCCAGGCCAAGAACTGACGTACCGTCAGGTCATCGACTGCTGCGAACCCTCCCCAGGGACCGTCCCCGGTGCCAGAATGGTGAGTTATGGCTGAGGGGGATGGCGTGGCCGGCCGAGGCATCCGGGTCCGGCTGGACGGTGGCGCGAGCAACAACGACGTCGCCGCGCTGAAGGCGTGGCTGGAACGAGAGAAACCGCTGGACGACCGGGTCCGCGACGGGCAGCTGCGGATCCTTGAACGGCCCCGTGCGGGCGGGCCGCCCGGGCACATGGGCGCGGGCATGGAGATCCTCCTGGTCGTGGCGGGCGCCGGCGCCGAAGCCCTGTTCAAGGAACTGCTGGAACAGACCAGGCGGGCGGTCGCCGCCTGGCTGGAGAACCGCCGCCGGGTGGAGAGCGGCGATTCACCCGAGCCCCACGTCGATCCGGTGAACCCCGACGAGGGGTAGCCCGTGAGCCGTTTGGACCCGCGCGGGCGGGTGAACCGGGCGCTGCTGGTGGGCGTTTCGGAATACGACCACACGCAGCCGGTCGAGCCGGACGGGGTCCCCGGCGACCTGCCCGCGGTCCGGCACAACATCAACGGCATGCGGCACGCCCTGCTGCGGGGCGGTGTGTTCGGCGAGCGGGAGATCACCGTCTGCCGTTCGCCCTCCCTGGACGACTTCACCGAGGAGCTGCACACCGCCGCCCGGCAGGCCGAGGGGCTTTTGCTGTGCTACTTCGCCGGGCACGGCAGCGGTGCCCGCCGGATCGTGGTGATCCTGGACTGCTGCTACGCGGGCAACGCGGCCAAGGTGTGGCACGACTTCGTCCACCACCAGCGGATCCTGCTGCTGATGAGCGTGCAGGCCAACCGCCTCATCGACTCGGGCGACGGCACGGGACCGACTCCGTTCACCGAGGAAGTAGTACGGCTGCTCGGCACGGACGAGGAGGTGTCGGCCCGGGACCTGTTCGCCGGGCTGCGCGAGGGGATGCTCCGGGCGGCCCGCACGACCACCCTCGGGGACCGGTGGGAGCCCCAGTTGGCCGCGGAGCCGGGCACGGACGTGCTGCTGACGGCCCGGGCCGAGAAGCCGAAGGCGCCGCCGCCCCGGCCGTCGGCACCGAGCCCGGAACCCGGACCCGGGTCAGCACCCGCGCCCGCACCGGATCCCGCACCCGGTCGGGCCGTGCCCCCCACGCCCACGCCCGCCGCGCCGCACGTAGCGCCCTCCTCCGTCCCGCTCCAGTCGTCCGAGGAGCCGGCACCCTCCACTCAGTCGTCCGCGCCGCCACCGGGAGGCGGGCGGACCGAGCACATCGAGGGCATCGCGCCCGGCGGGCCCGGTCGGCCGGATGAGCCAGGCCGGTCCGACGGGCCCGGCGGCTCCGAGGAACCCGGCGGAGTCGAAGAGCCCGGCGAGCCCGGCGGAGGCGGCGAACCGAGCCGGCTGCCCGCGGTCCTGCGCGTCGTGCGGTCCCGGGTCCGCGCCGCCGCGCGGTGG
>NZ_MUBM01000175.1:59694-60359 GCF_002154505.1 Streptomyces carpinensis
CGCGGACGTGTACCTCACCTCCGGCGCCAACACCACCGGGCACGGCTGCCGCCGTTCCGGCATCACCGTCTACAGCGCGGGCGCGAGCAGTGCGGTCACCGTGCTGCGCCGGCAGACCGACGCCTGGCAGGAGCCCCGTGACGAGGACACCGACCCGCAGCGGGACATCGGGCCGCAGCCGGACGTCTGGATCCCCGCCTCGGTCACGGACGTCGCCAGGGTCACCACCGACCAGACCGACCGCACGTTCGCCGAACTCCGACCGGATTCTCAGCCGTTCGTGTACTCGCCGGTCGTGCTGGCCGTCCCGCAGAACATCGCCGGGGCCGCCCTGGACGAACGGGTCGGGCTTCCGCTGTCCCGGCTGATCACGAACCTGAAGCGGCAGGACCGGAACGCCGGTGTCCTGCGCGCCGACCCGGAGGCCACCGACTCCGCGCTGCTGGCGACGATCGGCCTCTACGGCGGTGGCGCCGCCGATCCGCGCGCAGCCGAGCAGGGCGTACGCCCCACGGGGCCGCCCTCCCCGACGGCCGCCGAGCTGCTGTGCACGCTGCCGGACGACCGCGCCGCGGACGACCGTACCGCCGCGCTCGTCCCGGAGTTCCTGCTCAGGAGCGGTGTCGGCTGCGCGCGGACGACGCGGGTGCAGCGGACCGCCGAGT
>NZ_MUBM01000176.1 GCF_002154505.1 Streptomyces carpinensis
GACCGGGCGACCGGGCGACCGGGCGACCGGGTGACCGGCATGATCGTCAACCCGCGGTTGACACCTGAGGGGTGTCAACCTACCGTTGACACATGACCAATCCCAGCATCAGGTCAACCGTCCGTCTCGACGACCTCATCTCGGCCATCAAGAAGGTTCACCAGGAACCTCTCGAGCAACTCCAGGACGCCGTCCTCGCCGGTGAGCACCTCGGTGAGGTGGCGGACCACCTCATCGGGCACTTCGTCGACCAGGCGCGGCGCTCCGGCGCCTCCTGGACCGATATCGGCAAGAGCATGGGCGTCACCCGGCAGGCCGCGCAGAAGCGGTTCGTGCCCAAGGAGTCCACCGAGCTCGACCCCAGCCAGGGCTTCAGCCGGTACACGCCGCGCGCGCGGAAGGTCGTCATGGCGGCCCACGACGCGGCCAAGGCCGCCAAGAGCCCCGAAGGGCTCCCCGCGCACCTGGTCCTCGGGCTGCTCGCCGAGCCCGAGGCCCTCGCCCCGGAGGCGATCGTGGCGCAGGGAGTCTCCCTGGACGCCGTGCGCGAGGCCGCGACCGCCGCGCTGCCACCGGCGTCCGCCGACGCCCCCGAACTGGTCCCGTACGGCCCCGCCGCCAAGAAGGCCCTCGAACTCACCTTCCGCGAGGCCCTGCGCCTCGGTCACAACTACATCGGCACCGAACACATCCTGCTGGCCCTGCTGGAGCTGGAGAACGGCGAGGGCGTCCTGAGCGGCCTCGGCCTCGACAAGGCGCGCACCGAGGAGTACGTCGTGACGGCTCTGGCGGAGTTGCTGAAGAACCGCGCGCAGGAGGAAGCGCGGCCGGAGGAGGCCGGGCAGGAGGGCGGGGAGAGCAAGGACGACTGAGCGTCTCGGTCGGAGTGCCAGTACGGCGGTCGGATGGCCGGTACGGCGGTCGGACGGGCAGTCGGACGGCCGGTACGGCGGTCGGACGGCCGGTACGGCGGTCGGACGGCCGGTCCCGCGGTCGGCCCTCCGCCCGTACGGCGGCCGGTCCCATGTCTCGGCAGGGTGGCGGAACCGCGGGTCACAGTCATTGTCAGAGCTACCTGCAACACTCACGGACATGACCGACCGATGGGCTCTCGCCCCGGCCGAGGACGGTGGCGCGGAAGTCGTCCCCCTCGGCCCGGACGGGCTGCCCACCGGGCCGGTGCGCAGGGAGGCGGATCTCGCCGAGGCCGTCCGGAGCAGGCCGGACGTCACGCGGTGGGTGTGGCGGTCCACCGCCGAGGTGTATCCGCGTCTGCTCGCCGCGGGGGTGCGAGTGGAGCGGTGCTACGACATCGAGGACGCCGAGACGCTGCTCCTCGGCCATGAGGGGCACTACGGCGAGCCCCGTTCGGCGGCCGCCGCCCTGGCCCGGCTGCGCGGCGGCCCCGTACCGCCGGATCCGCCGCAGCGGTCCGCCGAACCCGGCGCGCAGTCCTCGCTCTTCGAGCCGGAGGGTGTGCGCCTGCCGCTGGCGGACCTGCTCGCGGTCTACGCCGAGCAGCAGCGGCGGCACGAGCGGACCGCGCACCCCGACCGCATGCGTCTGCTGACCGCCGCCGAGTCCGCGGGCATGCTGGTGGCGGCCGAGATGAACCGCGCGGGCCTGCCCTGGAGCGCGGACGTGCACCGCCGGGTGCTGCACGAACTGCTCGGCGAGCGGTACGCGGGCGGCGGAGAGCCGCGTCGCCTGGCCGAGCTCGCCGACGAGGTGTCGGCCGCCTTCGGCCGCCGGGTGCGGCCCGACCTGCCCGCCGACGTCGTCAAGGCCTTCGCCCGCGCGGGGATCAAGGTCGGCTCCACCCGCCGGTGGGAGATCCAGTCGGTCGACCACCCGGCGGTGAAGCCCCTGCTGGAGTACAAGAAGCTGTACCGGATCTGGGTCGCCCACGGCTGGTCCTGGCTGCAGGACTGGGTGCGGGAGGGGCGGTTCCGGCCGGAGTTCCTCGCGGGCGGGACGGTCACCGGGCGCTGGGTGACCAACGGCGGCGGCGCGCTGCAGATCCCCAAGGTGATCCGGCGGGCCGTGGTCGCCGATCCCGGCTGGCGGCTGGTCGTCGCCGACGCCGACCAGATGGAGCCACGCGTGCTGGCGGCCATCTCCCGCGACCCCGGGCTGATGGAGGTGGCCGGCCGGGAGACCGACCTGTACCAGTCGGTGTCCGACCGCGCCTTCTCCGGCGACCGCGCCCAGGCCAAACTCGCCGTGCTCGGCGCGGTCTACGGCCAGACCTCCGGCGACGGCCTGAAGAACCTGGCCGCCCTCAGACGCCGCTTCCCCCGCGCGGTGGCCTACGTCGACGAGGCGGCGCGGGCCGGCGAGGAGGGCCGGCTCGTACGGACCTGGCTGGGGCGGACGTGCCCGCCGGCGGCCGGGGCGACACAGGACGCGACGGAGGAGGCGGGCCTTCCCCAGGAGGACCCGACCGCCGAGCGGCCCACGGACCCCGTCACCGGGCAGCCCACCGGACACTCCGCCAGGGACTCCGCCGACCAGGGCTGGATGCCGGGGTACGCCTCCGGCAACTCCCGCGCCCGTGGCCGCTTCGCGCGCAACTTCGTCGTGCAGGGCAGCGCCGCCGACTGGGCCCTGCTGCTGCTCGCCGCGCTGCGCCGCACCTGCCGGGACATGGCGGCCGAACTGGTCTTCTTCCAGCACGACGAGGTGATCGTGCACTGCCCCGAGGAGGAGGCCGACGCGATCGTCGAGGCCATCCGGGAGGCATCGGAGCTGGCCGGACGCCTCACCTTCGGTGAGACACCGGTGCGGTTCCCGTTCACGACGGCGGTGGTGGAGTGCTACGCGGACGCCAAGTGACGGCCACGGCGGCCACAGGCCGGCCCCACAGGATCAGCGTGCGCCCGGCGGCGGCTCGGCGAGCAGTTCCCGCAGCTCGCCCGTCACCGCCTTCTCGTCCGTGCCGTCCAAGGCGGTGAGCGCCGTACGCCACTGCGCGTACGCCTCCTCGGCGCGGCCCTGCTCCCGCAGCAGGAGCCCGTGCTGGTGGCGGGCGAGACCGCCCGTGTAGCGGTCGGCGCGGGCGTCGGCGCGGCACAGCAGTTCGGCGCACTCGCGGTCGGCGCGTTCGGTGTGGCCCAGCTGCCGCAGCGCGCGGACGAGTCCGAGCCGGGTCTGGGACTCGCCGTGCCAGTCGCCGCGCCCGCCGAGGATGCGCAGGCTCTCCTCGAACTGCCGGGCGGCTGCGGCCGGTTCACCGAGGGTGAGATGGGCGTAGCCGATGTTGCAGTGCGCGGTGTGCCGGACGATGACGGCACCGATCTCGTCGCCGATGGCCAGGGAACGCCGGTGCTGCTCGATGGCGGCGCACGGGTCGGTGTGCT
Source organism: Streptomyces carpinensis (assembly GCF_002154505.1). GTDB lineage: Bacteria > Actinomycetota > Actinomycetes > Streptomycetales > Streptomycetaceae > Streptomyces > Streptomyces carpinensis. The sequence goes on from NZ_MUBM01000176.1 coordinate 3,360, forward strand.
CGTAGAGGTTGCCGAGGTGGCTGTGGGTGACGGCCTCGCCGTAGGGGTCGTTCAGCTGCCGCGAGTACGCCAGGCTCTGCCGCAGCGCCTCCCCGGACTCGGCGTACCGGCCGAGTCCTTCGAGGAGCAGCCCGCGGTTGTTCAGGCCCCGCCGGATCCGTGAGGCGACGCCGAGCCGTCGCCAGATCGCGAGCGACCTGTCGTTCAGGGCGAGGGCGTGGCTGTGCCGGCCGGTCAGGAAGTGCAGCCCGGCCAGATCGCTCAGCGCGTACGCCTCGGCCGCCTCGTCCCGCAGCCGGCGCGCCACACCGAGCGCGGCCCGTCCGAGCACCTCCATCTCGGCGACGCGCCCGCTTCGCTGGACGTAGGGGAAGAAGAGGCGGAGGAGGCGCGAGAGGTACGCGTCCCGGCGTTCGCCTGTCCTTCGGCCGGCCGGCGCGGCTTCGGCGTAGCGCTCGCTCAGGGCGACGACGTTCGCCAGTTCCGTACGCCCCCAGTCGGCGGCCTCCTCGGGAGACCCGAAGGACGGAACGGCGAAGGCGCCCGGCGTCTGCTCGGGCGGTTGGGAGGCGGTGGGGCGGCGACGGTCGTCCCGTTCGTGACCGGGCTCGACGATCGCGGCGAGCACCCGCTCGGCCACGATCGCGTACCAGCGCAGGGCCGCCTCCACCACGTCCGCCGCAGACCCGGCGGGCGCACCCGCGGGGCCTGCACGGTCGCCTGCACCGCCGCCTGCGGCGGGACGTATGGCGGCGCACCTGCCGGTTCCCAGTCCGGCGCCCCCGTCGGCACGCGGACCTTCGCCCCCGTCGGCACGCGGACCTTCGTCACCGTCGGCGGCACTGTCGGAGTTCCCGTGGGCGCCACCGGCGGACGCCTCGTCGGCGGCGGTGCCGGGCGCCGTGCCGGCGCGGGCGCCGGCGTGTGCCCGCCGGACGGTGCCGGACTCCGTACCGGTGCCCGCTTCGGATGCCGCCAGTTCGCGGGCGAAGTCGCGTACCAGGTCGTGTGGGGCGTACCGCCCGTATGCCGACTCCTCCAGGAGGGCCACGTCGACGAGCCGGTCCAGGGCGGTCTCGGCGCGGCGCTCGTCGGTGCCCGTGAGGCCGGCGAGCAGTGGCGCGCCGTACGCGGGCAGGTCCAGCGCGCCGATACGGCACAGTGCGAGGGCCGCGTCCCGGTCGGCCTCGCGCTCGGATGCGGCGAGTGCGTCGTGGGCGACGGCCAGGGAGCGGCGCACGCTCAGGTCGTCGTACTCCAGGTGGTGCAACCGTCCTTCCGTGGCCGCAAGTTGCCTGGCCAGCACGTCCGGGGTGAGGGCGCGCCGGGCGGCCAGCCGGGCGGCGACGACGCGCAGGGCGAGCGGGAGACGGCCGGTGAGTTCGACGAGCGGGTGCCCCGCGTCGAGGCCGTCCCCGCCGTCGCGTCCGGAGACCGCCCGCAGCAGTGCGGCGCTGTCCGCCGCGGACAGCGGCGTGAGCGGGAAGCGGCGGGCGCCGTCGAGGGCGGTGAGCGGGGAGCGGCTGGTCACGATCACCGCACAGCCGGCGCCGGCCGGCAGCAGCGGCCGTATCTGCGCGGCGCTGCCGGCGTCGTCCAGCACCAGCAGCGTGCGCGTCGGCGCGAGCAGGGACCGGAGCGACGCGGCGGCGGCGTCCGGGTGTTCGGGCACGTGGCGAGGATCGGTCCCCAGGTCGAGGAGCAGCGAGCGCAACGCCTGTTGTGGGGCGAGAGGGGCCATACCGGGCGTGGCGCCGTGCAGGTTGACGTAGAGCTGCCCATCAGGGAAACGATTCAGCAGGCCATGGGCCACATGCAGCGCCAGTGCGCTCTTGCCGACGCCGGCCATGCCGCTGAGGATGACGAGCGGACTGCCGCCGTCATCGCCGTGGACCCCGGTCAGCGCCCCGCGCACGGCACTCAGGACGTCGTCCCGTCCGATGAAGTGTGCGGGCGGCGGAGGAAGTTGCGCGGGGCGAGGCGGCTGGGGAACGTCTTCGTGCGGTGCGGGGCCTTCGGCGCCGTCGTCGTGCTTCTCCCCGGCGCCCCTGAGCACCTCGAGGTGGGCCTCCCGCACGGCAGGGCCGGGCTCGACGCCGAGTTCGTCGAGCAGGCGGGCGCGCAGATCGCGGTGGGCGGCCAGCGCCTCGGCCTGCCGGCCGGTGCGGTGCAGGGCGAGCATCAGCTGACGGTGGTACGCCTCGCGCAGCGGATGCTCGGCGGCCAGCGCCGCCAGTTCCGGTACGAGCCCGGCCGGCCGGGTGCCGCCGAGGCCGAGTTCGGCGTCGTAGCGCCATTCCAGGAGCAGCAGTCGCGCCTCCTCCAGGCGCTGCACGAGGGCGTACCCGCCGAGGTCGGTGGACAGGCCGCTGAGCGGCGTGCCCCGCCACAGCGCGAGCGCGGCCGCACACGCGCCTGCCGTGCGCGCCCAGTCGCCGCCGGCGTGCGCGGCACGCGCGTCGGCGACCCGCGTCTCGAGGAGATGGAGGTCCAGCTCACCTCGTTCTACCCGCAGCAGATATCCGGGCGGTACGGCGCGCAGCCGCTCGGGGTCGTCCAGGAGCCGGCGCAGCCGGGCCACGTGGTTGTGCAGCGAGGCCTGCGCGGAGGCCGGCGGCGCCGCGCCCCACAGCGCCTCCTTCAACGAATCGACGGAGACGACCCGCCCCGCCTCCAGCAGCAGGGCGGCGAGCAGCGCGCGGACCTTCGGGCTGCCGATGGGACGGACGGCGCACTCCTCGGCGGCGGGCTCGTACAGGACGGGCGGCCCCAGCAGCCCGAACCTCAGCTCGCCGTGCATCACACCGCCCATGCCTCTCCGAGCGGCCGCGACCGCCCGTCTCCCGGAGGAGAACCACCGCTGTCATGTTAGCGATCTGTTGGCCGGACCTGATGTGATCATTTCATCGGATCCGGCTCGACCGGCGCGCGCACGGGGTGCGCAGCTCGGGGGAGTGTCGCCGTCGGCCTGGTCCGTGGACGCGAGGGGTCCCGGTCGGCGGAGGTGAACGACCGGGGCCCCGCCCGCGCCTCGTACCCTTTCGTTCACGCCCCGTGCCGCCCTGTCGTGCGCCGGGGTTGTTCGCGTAAGCCCGGTTGCCTGGGCGCGTGCCGTGGGACTGGCCGCGCGCCGGGGCCAACCCGTGCGCCGGGGTCTGGCCGCGCGCCGCGGGTCCTGTCCGCGTGCAGGACCCGGTCGACGGCCGGAAGCCGGCGGTCAGACGACGGGCGGCCGGCCGAGCCGGGTGAGCCGCCACACGGTGCGCCAGCGCATGGGCCGCCGCTCCCCCGCGGGCCGCCGCAGCCCCTCCACGAACCCTCCCGCCCAGGCTCGCAGCCCGGCGATCGACCGGGTCCGCACCAGGGTCAGGAGCGTCCACACCCCCAGGTGAACCGGGATCAGCACCAGCGGCAGCCTCCGGCGGACCAGCCAGACCCGGTTGCGGGCGGTCACCCGGTAGTAGATGGCGTGCCGGGCGGGCGAGGTCTTCGGGTGCCGCAGGAGCAGTTCGGGCGCGTAGAGGATCTTCCAGCCGGCGTCGGCGGCGCGCCAGGCCAGGTCGGTCTCCTCGTGTGCGAAGAAGAACTCCGCGGGCCAGTCGCCGGTCTGTTCGAGCATCGTCATCCGCAGGGCGTGCCCACCGCCGAGGAACCCGGTGACGTACCCGCCCCGCATCGGGTCGGAGGCGCCGACCCGGGGCACGTGCCGCTGCTGCGTCTCGCCGTGCTCGTCGGCGATGCGGAAACCGACGATGCCGAGGCGGGGATCGGCGGCGTAGAGGTCCCGTACGCGCCGCAGCACGTCGGCGTCGACCAGCAGTCCGTCGTCGTCGAGTTCCACGACCACGTCCACGTCGCCGCCCTCGCGCAGCCGCGCGAGGGCGACATTGCGCCCGCCGGGGCAGCCGAGGTTGTCGTCGACGTCGATGGTCGTGACCTCGCCGGGCAGGGAGAGCCGGCGGGCGAACTCGGGCAGCCGGCAGCCGTTGCCGACGATCACGATGCGGGTGGGCGCGAGGTCCTGCTTGGCCACGGACTCCAGCAGGGCGTCGACCTCGGCGGGCCGGTTCCCCATGGTCACGACGGCAACGGCGATCCTCGGCCCGGCCCACTCAGCCTCGGCGAGACCGGCCGGCCCGACCGACGCACCCGGCCCGACCGAGCCGGCCGGTCCGAGCGACGCGGCCGGCCCGGCCTGCCCGACGGCCCCCGCCGACTCCACCGGTTCCATCACGGTCCCCTCACCCCATCCGCCGACGACGGCGTCCATGATCCCACCGCACGGCGCTGATCGTTCACCAAGATGTTGCCTCAGTTCCGCCGGCCCGGTCACCGAACCGCCCGAATCCGGCGTTCCCGTCCTCTCCGGCCCCGGGTCTGTCCCTTCCCCGGGTTTTCCCGGTGGTGGATCCTGCGGTACCCCTGAAGATCCACGAGCGAGTGGAACTCCGATCCCAACGGGAGAGAACAGACATGCGACTGCGCTGTGCCGTGCTCGACGACTTCCAGAACGCCGCGACCACCGCCGCCGACTGGTCGCCGCTGGAGGGCCGGGTGGAGGTGGTCCCGTACACCGAACACTTCGCCACGGAGGATGCACTGGCCACGGCACTCGCCGACGCCGACATCGTGGTGACCCTGCGCGAACGGGTCCGGTTCCCCGCCGCGCTCCTGGACCGCCTCCCGCGCCTGAGGCTGCTGATCGCCTCCGGCATGCGCAACTCGGCGATCGACTACGACGCCGCGCGGGCGAACGGCGTGACCGTGTGCGGCACCGAGAGCTCCTCGATCCCGCCGGTGGAGCTCACCTGGGCCCTGCTACTGGGCCTCGCCCGCGGCATCGTGCAGGAGAACGACGCCCTGCGCTCCGGCGGCCCCTGGCAGTCCACCGTGGGCGCCGACCTGCACGGCCGCCGCCTCGGCCTGCTGGGGCTCGGCAAGATCGGCAGCCGCGTCGCCCGGGTCGGCCTCGCCTTCGGCATGGAGGTCACGGCATGGAGCCAGAACCTGACGAAGGAGCGGGTGGACGAGGTGGGCGTGACCCTGGCGCCCGCCAAGGAGGCCCTCCTCGAGACCTCGGACTTCGTCTCGATCCACCTGGCCCTGAGCGACCGCACCCGCGGCCTGCTCGGCGCCCCCGAACTGGCCCTCATGAAGCCGACGGCGTACCTGATCAACACCTCCCGCGCCGCGATCGTCGACCAGGACGCCCTGCTCACCGTCCTGCACGAGGGCCGCATCGCCGGTGCGGGCGTCGACGTCTTCGACACCGAACCGCTCCCCGCCGACCACCCCATGCGCACCGCCCCGCGCCTGCTGGCCACCCCGCACCTCGGCTACGTGTCCCGGGCGAACTACGAGCGCTACTACGGCCAGGCGGTGGAGGCCATCGAGGCGTACCTGGCCGGCGCCCCCGTACGACTGCTGCCGCACCCTCAGGCCTGACCCCTGGTCCACCGTCAGACATGGCCGGGGCGGCCCCCGCCGTTCCGCGCTCTGAGCGGGAGCCGGGCAACCAGGCTCAGGACAACTAGGAACAAACGCCAAATCCACAGTCGATCGGCCCATCGTCGACGTCGATCTTTTCGCATGACAGGACGGCACTCGCGGTGGAATGTCCGGTAGTCCACGGCAGTTGAGCAGCGAGACCGTGAGGTGACGCAGAAGCCGGTACACGCAAGCGTGTTGGGGAAACGGCGCGATTCCGCTTCGGCCCTTTCCCCGTGGACGGGGCGTAGGACACACCAAGGGCACGGCGCACCGTCAAATCGCATGCCGACCACGACTGTTGAACCGCGGGGAGCCGTACGGTTCCCGCGTATGCCCCGACATGGAAGCCGCGCAGGAGTCGGCGCACGTCCGTGAATCCGCCAACCACGCCGCCCTCCAGTTCCGAACCCGGGTAGGCACGGCCGACAGTCTCGGACTCTCAGCCGCTCGCGTTGGTTCGGTGCACCGTGTGGCACCCGGCTCCTGCCGGCAATCGGGGCGGCGCCTGCCAGGCATCACGCGATGCGTCTGAGGTAGGAAAAGCCAGTGCCGCGGCCCAAGCAGGACTGCAAGGTCAAATCGCCGCCATACAGGCCCGCACCCGAACCGCCCTGCCGGTTGATGACCCGGTGTCCGTAGACCCGGTACTCCGCCACGGAGGTCGGACCCGTCACCGTGACGGTCGCACCCACCGGCAACCTGGCAAACCGCTCAAATCCACAGTAATTATGGCCAACCAGGACCGCCGTACCGCGTGTATCGGCACTCGGCATAGGCCCAGCCCACAGCACGGCGTACCGGCACCCATTGACAAGCCCCTGGCCTCCCTTCTTCACCACCCGAGACCACTTTCCGATGTGAATCACCGTCTGCGCAGTCCGCGTGTAACCCGTTCGCACAGCCGGCCCGGGTGAAGCCTGCCGCGTCTTGGATGCGGCAGGGGTGATCCGTCGCAAGGGCTGACGCACAGTGCGTGTGGTGTAGGGAACTGCTGCGGGTACGGGGCGCCGCTTCTCCTGAACTTTCCGACTGCGCGGACTTGCCGCACCCACCCGGTGCACCGCATCAGCCGGCGTCTGTGCGGATCGTGCGGCCTGCGCGTGGCCCCCGACCTCAGGTGCGCGCGCAGCGCCCACACCCATCCCGCCTGCCGCGATGACAGCAACGACGACCAAGCAGGCGTTCGTGCACCTGCGGTAGACCCGGCCCATCCGCTCCTCCTACGCGACTGATCACCTGCGTCGAGACCGTTCGGGCTGGCTGCCGCCCTGCATTCGTACTCGTTGATCAACAGCGCCCGCTGTGCCGACGCCTAGCCGCCTTGAGCCCGGAGCAAACGCGACAAATGGTCTGAATGGAGCAGCCCAGACGACGGAACCTCTCCGCGGGGACAGGACAGCAACTCCGCTCGTCACTACGAGTGACTGCACGGAGCGGTCCTGGGGAACTTTCCTCTCCGTCGGTGAGCCAGAAAAGTTCAAGGTCTGCTCGGACCGGGGCGCGCATGGGCGAGTTCTTCGTGCCTCCACCGGCGGGGCCCCAGACGGGCCCCACTGAGACCAGAACCGAGACCGCCGACACCCGCGCGGCCCGCTCCCGGCGTCGCCGTCGCGTCCGCTGAACGAGAAAACCCCAGGTCGGATGGGTCTCCGGCCTGGGGTTTCAGGTGAGCGCTTTCGGGATTCGAACCCGAGACCTACGCATTACGAACCCGCCAGAGCGTTGCCCCAAGGTTCACTCCCCCTACCCGCCTTTGCCGTCTGTGGAGGTCAGCATGCATGAGGGTGTCCGGGCTGTGGTGATCATCACGGGGTTTCACTGTCCTTCCGGACCCATCTTGGACCCATGAGGGCCCGTCGGCGGGCTGTCCCGGCTCCCGCCGAGCGGGCCTCCAGCTCAGCGCCGAGGCCGAAAGCGCCTCCATCGCACGGCCCTTGCGCTGACGGCACCAGCGCGGACGGATACGTGCGGGACGTGACTGAGCGTCTCGTCACCGTCCGAGGCCTGGCGGAGACGGCCGGCGCCCCGGTGTGAGGCCGGGCAACGGCAGGGACGCCGGCCCGGCCGCCGGGCGTCCGGATCCCGAACGCGCCGCCGACCGGCCCAATGCCACTGGCTTGTGACGTGCACGGGCTACACCTGCAGCAGTGGCGGTGCACGGCTGGCTCCCGGCACCGCCACACCTGCCCTGCCGGTCTGGCGGGCATACCTCAAGATCGCCTGCACAAAGGCGGCCACACGGCCCTCTCACCGCACGTTCGAGCAAGGAGCTTTCCCGTGGGACATGGCGGAGATGTCATCCAGGAACTGACCACCGACCACCGTGAGGTCGAAGAGATCTTCGCGCGGATGGAGGCCCTCCCGTCGGGTGATCCGCAGCGTAAGGAACTTGCGGACCAGGTCACCATCGAGCTGGTGCGCCACTCCGTGGCCGAGGAGATGTACCTGTACCCGGCGGTGCGCCAGTTCCTGGCGAACGGTGACGCCATCGCCGACAAGGAGATCGGGGACCACAACAGGGCCGAGCGCACGATGAAGGACCTGGAGGGCTGCGAGGCCGGCGACCCTCAGTTCGACCAGCTCATCACCAAGCTGATGAGTGAGATCCGTGCCCATGTCACGGACGAGGAGAGCAACCTCTTCCCCCAGCTGCAGCAGGCCGCCGGCACCGACGACCTCAACGAACTCGGGGAGAAGGTGCGCATCGCCAAGAAGACGGCGCCGACCCGGCCGCACCCCGCCGCACCCTCCACCCCGCCCGCCAACAAGCTTCTGGCGCCCGGCGCCGGACTGGTCGACCGGATCCGCGACGCGCTCAGCGGACGCGGTTAAGGCCTTCCGAACTCCTCGGCCGACACCCGCAATCCGGGCTCCTCCGGCACCCCGCCGGGAACCGCCGGTGACCGGCCCGGGATCGTCCGAACGGACGAAGCAGCCCCGGGCACACTCCGGCACACGTGGACCACTTCGCGGTCCCGCCCCCGTGCGACGCTGTTCAGCGCCCCGGTGCCTGGCGGTTCATGGTGCAGGACGTCGGCGCAGGCAATCGGCGCGGCCTGCGGCGGCCAGGCGCACCGGAGCCGCACGTTGTTTGGCCGCTCCCTGCCGGTGGCACCCGTGGGGCCTCCCGGCGGCGTCAGCGCTGCCGGCGGGAGGTCACCGTGAACTGGGCGCCATCGGGGTCGCGCAGCACGGCCTGGTGCTCGCCCTCGTCCAGGAGGCTGCCGCCGTGCTTCTCCGCGGCCCGGATGCACGGTCCCACGTCGGCCACGGTGAAGTGGATCTGCCAGTGCGGCCGGACCGAAGGGTCGGGCGGCGCCTCCACCGAGCCGGACTCGATGCGGGCCACGATGTCGCCCTGGCTCCGCAGCAGCACTTGGTCCGCCGCGTAGTCGACCTCGCAGCAGCCGGGGAGGCCGGAGGCCCAGTCGAGGATCTCGCCGTAGAAGATGGCGGCGTCGAAGGCGTCACGGGTGTGGAGGCTGATGAACGTCAAAGCCGCCTGCCGCCACGCCTCCCATTCGGTGACGAGTTCCCCCTGCCAGATCCCGAAGGCGGCCCCGTCGCGGTCCGCGACCAACGCCGCCCTGCCGGGAGGGAAGGAGATCGGCCCCACTGCCACGGTCGCGCCGCGTTCCCGGACGCGGGACACGGCCTGGTCCGCGTCGGTCACGGCGAAGTACGGGGTCCAGGCCACGGCCATCTGCCACATGCTGGCCAGCCCTGCGATCCCCGCGACGGGCACCCCGTCCACCAGCGCGGTCCGGAAACGGTCGCCCAGTCTGGCGCCGCGCCACTGCCAGCCCAGTACGGCCCCGTAGAAATCCTGCGTGGCGTTGAGGTCGCGACTCGTCAGGCTCACCCAGCACGGCGCGCCGAACACGGATGAGGTGAGGAGGACGTCCGCCGCACCGGAGGAGTGTGTCGTGCCGTGGTTCATGGTCATCGCGCCCTGGTCTCGTCGCCGGGAGCCACTGCTCCTACGCCAGTCTCCAACCAGCGTGCACGTCTCGCACATCACCGCTGTCGGCCGTTCCGAGAACGGGCTTGCTGCATGCCCGCCGATGACCACAGCGTCCGGCTTCTTGCGGTGGGTTCGCCGTTCCACCTGTCCGGCTCTGATCGAGATGGCGCGCAAGCACCGGCCCATCGCGCACCTTGTGCATCCCTGCACACCACGATGGACTGCGCAACGTGGGGAGCGAGAACCAAGCAAGCACTACCTCTCGAGAGAATGTATGCCTGCGCTGTGTGCGGAGCCGTATCCCCCCGGAATAGGAACTCCGCGCGCGTCATGCTGGTCCGGGCGAGTGCGAACCCGGACGGTGTTGAGGGCGCAAGACCGCCTGGGTCGCCGGCCTGAGCCGTACATCCCCCCACACGCCCGAAGGTGCCCCGCAAGGGGGCTCCGGCCGCAAGGCCGGGCGGGAATCCTCCGCCTCCAGGCGGGGGGAGCAGTCAAGTGCTGAGCGCGTCACGCACGCGGTCCATCATCGACGCGAAGGGCCGTCACGCTGCGCGTCGTACCGGCCGTGAGACACCGAAGCGCACCCGCAAGACCCCTTCGGAGAAGTGCACAAGCGGCTCCGCGTGCGGCCGAGGAAGCCCAGCGGCTGCGGTCACGGTCTCACGGAGGTCTACGATCACGGCCCCGCGCAGCGGCCAAGGCTCATGTTCGACCGGCGTCTCCCAGATGATGCCGAGGCGCTGTGTGTACGCGCGCCACCGAGAGGTCAGCCACTCGTCCCTCTCAGCAGGGCTGATCGGCTCGCCGGGGCGAACGGTCATCTCGTACGAGGGGCCGCCGCCCCACCGAGAGCCCACATACCGGACCTGGTTCTCCCGGCGGGAAACAGTCAGTGTGCCAGGGTGGTAAGGGACTCCGACAGCACGGGCGGCGAGCATGAGCGGGCAGCGGACCTCGAGGGAGAGAAACCAGATTCCAGGACGGCCGTCCCGGCTGCGGACGTACGTACGCAGATTCGTCTCCGGAAACGCGGGAAGGCCCGGCACCACAGCGGGCACGGCAAAAGGACGCACATCGGTCATCACGAACGGCGTGAAGCTCACCCAGGCCGCGCCGTCGTACTCGTCCAGGATCAGCCCGTCAGGCACCAGTGGCCGGACCTCGTCCGACCGGAAGGGCCAGTGGACGAACGTCTGAGTCACCCAACCGGCTGCCAGCGCCGGAACGCGAATGCGCTGCTCCAGTGCATACGAGGCCACGCGCGCCGTGTGCCCGGTCGTCCCACGAGCGAAACGCTGGACCGGCCGGAGAATGACGATCAGCCGGGCGTCGGTGCATGGGCGACTCCTGCCGTAAAAGAGGCCTTACCCCGCTCGGGGGTAGGGCCTGTGACCGTCGACGCGCGCCCTGACCGGGCCGCTGGGGACAGGCTGTCTGCTCGCGCTGATCCGTCGGGCGCGCCACTGCCCGGCCTCGCGTTCGATCACGCCCCCTGAAGGACCGCAGCCGCACTCGGGTGGGCATCCCTCCGATGCGACGCTCAGGGCTCCTCGGTGACAGCATCGGTGCTATGAACACCGAGACGGACTGGGCGTACCGGGTGTTCGAGCCGCACGGCTCCGAGGGATGGCGCCCCTACGGCAGCGACCCGGAACGGTGGCAGGGCGCGATCACCGCCGACGATGCGAAGGAGGGCCCTCAATACGCCGCCGCCCTCGTCGTCGCCGACCTGCTGACTGAGTGGGAGATGCGCGGCCTCCCCCGGGCGAGGCATGTGCGGGTCATCCTTTGGCACGACGAGGAGCGCGACCCGGAGGACCCGGACTTCATCGTGGACGTCCGGCCCCCGTCGGACATCGACGCAGCGTGACCTCCGGCGCATGAGACTCCTTGTGGTGAGAGGGTCGGTGGCATGGGCATTGAGACGGACTGGACATACCGGGTGGATGAACCGCACGGTTCCGAGGGGTGGCGCCCCTACGGGGACCCCGAACAGTGGCGCGGCACCATCACCACCGACGAGCCCACCCAGGATGCCGAGTACGTCGCCGCCCTCGTCCTGCACGACTTGGCCGACGGCTGGACCGCGGACGGTCACATGAAGCATGTCCGGGTCATTGTCTGGGAGGACGAGGAGGGCGCCGGCCTGGAGGACGCCGCCTGCGTCCTCGAAGTCCAGCCTGACCTCAACACAATGTGACGCATCAGGCGGTCCGGCGGCTCAAAGGCGCGTCAGCCGCGTTACCCGCCGGTAAACCCGAGACCCTGGATCAGGGGATGCGCAAGTGCGTCCCCCACTCGCGGAGCGTGACCGCATCGCCGAATGCAACATACCGGCCTTCCGCGCCGCGGTGCCTGCCGTGCGCGCCGTTACTGATCCTCAGCGAGCTGGTCGCCAACGCATCCGTTACGGGGCACCCCGCTCCCCTGTCCACCTGCGCGATACAGCCTGGTGGTGGAGGTCAGCGACAGCAGCAGCACCTCCCCGCACCTGCGGTACGGGGAGGTCATGGGCGAACGCGACCGCGGAATCTTCCTCGTCGCCCAGTTTGCGGAGCGGTGGGAAACCCGCTTCACCCCTGCCGGGAAGATCGTGTGGGCTGATCAGTCAGCCCCATCAGTTCGAGGGGGAAGGCGGCCACATGGTGGGAAGCGAGGCGGCTGCCGAGGACCGGGACGACACGTCCGAACGCACGGTTCCAGTTTTATTCAGATGGGCGGGGCTACTCGGTTGTATTCGCCGGCGGCAGTCGCTTCCGTGGACCTCGTGCAGATGCGGCCGCCGGACTGGGGCGATGGGCCAGGGATAGGCAAGGGAGCTGGTCAGGGTGAGTGTGGCGGCAGCGCAGGGCGGGGGCGGGGGAGGTACCAGTGGCCTGTACGACGTACTGGAGCTGGTTCTCGACCGAGGGTTGGTGATCGACGCGTTCGTGCGCGTCTCCCTGGTCGGAATCGAAATCCTGAAGATCGATGTGCGGGTCGTGGTGGCGAGCGTGGACACCTATCTGCGGTTCGCCGAGGCGTGCAACCGCATGGACCTTGAGGCAGGGCCGCACAAGCCGGCCGGACTGCCGGAGATCGTCGGCGGCCAGCTCACCGGTTCCGGTAGTCAGGCCAAGACGAAGGGGGCCTTGTCCGGTGCTGCCGAGACCATCTCCGACGCTTTCCAGCAGGCACGCGACGAGGGCCGCGAGAGGGAAACCGCACGGCCGCACCACCGCCAGGATGAGTAACGGTGAGCACCTGCGTCTAGGGCATCAGCCAGAGCTAATCCCCCCTGTTTCCTGAGGCCACGGCCGGCAGCGGCGAGCTGCCACGCCAGTGCGCATGCTTCCGGAAAGCGACCTCGCCGCCATCGTCAGCAGGTCGCGGGCCCAGGTCGCGGGCCTCGCGATCGGCGGCTCCGGCGGTCTCTGCGCCGAGACGCCCAGTGCAACCACCACCTCCGGCGCCCTGGCCATCGCCGTTCGGCGCGACCATCGCCGCCGGCCTGGTCGGCCTGGTGGCGAGCATGTTCTTCGGCCGAGTCGTACGGTTCTTCCCGCCCGTGGTCACCGGCACGGTGATCGCCGTCATCGGCCTCACGCTGCTGCCGGTGGCGTTCGGCTGGGCAGCAGGCGGCGGCGAGGGCTCGGCCAAAGGCGGCAGCATGGCGAACATCGGCCTGGCCGGGGCGACACTGCTGATCATCCTCGTGCTGTCGCGGGTCGGGAAGCCCGCGATCTCCCGGCTGTCGATCCTCCTCGGCATCGTGCTGGGCACCGCCCTGGCCGCCGCCCTCGGCAAGGCGCACTTCACCGGGGTGACGAAGGGAGCCATGTTCGCCCTGCCCGAGCCGCTCTCCTTCGGAGCGCCGCAATTCGACGCGGCCGCAGTCATCTCCATGGTCGTCGTGGTGGTGGTCGTGCTCACGGAGACGACCGCCGACATCATCGCCGTCGGAGAGATCGTCCTCCGGCATCAGCGCCGCCAGCGTGATCGCCGTACTCCTCAACCTGTTGTTCAACGAGACCCGCTGGAACCGCGAGGACGCCTCCGTGTTCGCCGCCTCCCCGGCGAAGGGCGTCATCCCGGAGGCGGAGTGACGCTCCGGGCACCGACGACTCGCACCGCGCGGACGGCCGCAGACCGAGTCACTCGGCCGGACAGACCGCACGAGCCCCCACGGCACGTGAGCGGACAGAGCCCGCCCTGAATATCTGACTGCGGGACGACGTGGACGAACGGCAGCCGACAACCGCGGACGTCTGGGAACGTTGCGGCAGGTGAGAGGCACACCGGCCCGAGGTCGGGCACTCACCCCAGTTGGCGCCGGTCGCCTTACGGACCGGCGCCAAGCAGTTGCGGGTGCCGTACACCTCAGCAGGGGCCGCCGGACCCGCAACCGAACCCGAACAGCGGTTTCGGTGCCAGGTCATGGTGGCGAGCCACCGGCATCCTTCTGCCGGGTTCAGGCTGCCGCAGTAGCGGGTTCGTCCGCCGCGGCCAGCAGGTTGAGGAGGGCGGCCCGTGCGCGGGCCACCCGTGAGCGGACCGTGCCGATGGGGCAGTCGCTCACTTCGGCCGCCTCCGCGTAGGGCAAGCCGAGCAACTGGGTGAGGACGAACGCTTCCCGACACTGCGGGGGCAGCGTGTCCAGCAGGTCCAGCAGTGCGATGCCGTCGTCGAAGCCGGGCACGTTGCACGGCTGGGTGAGTTCGATGGCCAGTTGCCAGTCCGGTACGTCGGACAGCCGCGGCCGAGTGGCGGTGTACCGGTAGCTGTCGATCACCGCGCGGCGGGCGATGGTCAGCAGCCACGCGCGGGCCGAGGAGCGGCCTTCGAAGCGGTGCAGGCTCGTGAGCGCGCGCAGGAACGTGTCCTGCGCGAGGTCGTCGACGGTCTGCGGATCGCCGCACAGGTAGGCGACATAGCGCTGAACGTCGCGGTGCACAGCGCGAACGAACTGCTCGACGGCACGACAGTCGCCATCGCGGGCGGCCAGCGCCCAGGCAGTGATCGACTCGTCGGCGGACGTCATGGTGCCGCTATGGGTCCGCGAGGCGGGCAGGGCAGGAGCAATCACCTGGTGTCCTTCTCGGATCGACCGGACGCCGTCTGGGACCGCGAGCGTCCGAGAGCACGGGCGGTCCGAGAAGGTCCGGTGAGTTTGGGGGCGGCCCTACGGCGCGATGGCGCTGTGGTGCGGTGACATCACGGCACCACGGTGCTGTGACGCAACGGCGCCCGCGCGTGCGTACGGCCGAGGCCCGGGGTGCGCACAGGCAGCCTCGGGAATCCAGCTGTCGTCAGGCGACAGCGGTCCCCGCAGGCGGGCCCCGAGAGGTGATCGCATGACTGAGGAGGAGGAGCCGCAGGACCTGGTCCGAGCGGCGGCGGCGCCCATGGATACGAGGGCGGTTCGGGACGAGGGGCAGGGCGAGCAGCAGGCGCAGCGGCGCGGCCAGCCATCCGGCGACGGCCCGCAGGATACGGAACGCCGCCTTCTCGCCGTGTGCGAGCCACAGACCGCTCAGCAGGGCAGCCAGCAGGTGCGCGGCGAGCATGCCGATGGAGGACGTCCAGCCCATGGGGTGGGTCATGCTGTCCGTGGTGGTCAGTTGAGCCGTGTGGACCATCCCCATGTGCGCCATGTCCATGGAGCCTGGTGACATCCCACCCATATTCATGGACATGCCCATGGACCCCGCGCCCATTCCAGGCATGTCCATGGCGTCCGAAGCCGTGGACGACGACTGGGCGAACGAGAACGCCGAGTGGAGCGCCGTCTGCGCCACGACCACGACCGCCACGATCAGCGAGAGCCCGCGCTCACGGGCCCCCAGAACCCAGCCGACGCCACCGGTTACGGCCGCGCCGGCGGCCATAGCCCACGCGGGTACATCCCTGCCGGACATCATGACGTGGCCCAGGGCGGCGAGCAGCACGCAGACGGCCGCGAACACCGCGGCCCGCATCGCGCGCGCACACCGTCCAGCGGCCATGGAGTCTCATCCTCGCATCCGTGCACGGACCCTCACGCGTGGGTACGGAAATCGCCCCGGCGCACACTCAACCCGCTGCGGATGGTCCAGAACAAGGCAGAGGTCCGGAATCGGACGCGATCTCGTTCCGACTTCTGCAGGGAAGGGCTGGTCGCAGCCGCATGGCAGGTGATGTACCTGAGACGCCACCGCTCGGGCGGATCACCCCGCCAGGGGTCCGAATCGGTGCGCTGCGCTCGAAGCGGAGCGTGAACGGCTTGGGGTCTCCCACGCGCCGGCCGGGCATCGCCCGCAGGGCCACGAGCAGCCCGTGCGGCCTCATGGAGAAGTCCGCCGCCGGCCCGGGCGCGGCACGGGAGGAGCAAACGTGCCGTCTCGTATGCCGTGCCGACGGGTGGCTGCCCTGCCGATGGTCCTGCCGTCGGCAGGGCAGTTGCAGTACTGGGTTCGCGAACCGGTGTTACGGCCGCGTGCGATGGCGAATCCGGCGCCGGCCAACCCCCAGGACGCCGCCGACAATCAGCCCGGCGATACCGAGGCCGCATGCGGTCGAGTCACTGGCCGACGGCGTCGACGTGGACTCGGATCCCTTGGAGCTGGTCGGTGAGGTGGTGGGGGCGTCGTTTTCGTTCCCAGCCCCCTTGGCTGTGAGCTTGAGGAAAGGCGCGGGGTTCTCCGGCTCCTCGCCGCCGGAAGCCTCCTCGATCCAACGGACCGTCTTGCCGTCGGAGTAGGTCTGCAGCGTCAAGGGCATGTCCGCCGGCGGCGAGCACCACGCACAGCCCGGCGAACACCACCGCGCGCACACTCCGAACCGCCAGGGATCCGCTCATGGCACCCGATGCTGCCAGGCGCCCGGAAGATCTCTCCCCACGCCTGCGCATGCGCATCACCCACCACGAACCACCCGACCGACATGCTCCCCCACAGAAGTCGGACGAGGCCACCGCTGAGTTCCCAGCCACTGCGGTGAATTCGAAGCACCGGATGCGCCCAAGGAGCGCGAACGCACAGCCCTCGTCCACCGCACACCAGCCCGCAGCAGTAGCAGCGCGTTCTCCTACCGCGCCCTGGGTAGCCCTCGGTCACTCCGCGGCCGCCGGCCTCTCAAGATGGCGGCCGCGACCACCTGCCCCCGGAGGTAAACAGGCATGACCGACATCAGCGGACTGGAGCCCGTCGCCACGTTCTGCGGCAACTGCAAATGCGGCTGCCCCCAACTGTTCGTCGACCCGAACGCACCCGATGAGCGCCGGATCGTCCTGACCGACGACTTCGGCCAGCACGCCCAGATGAGCGCCGACCAATTCTCCTCGCTTGTCGACGATGCCAAGAGCGGAAAACTGGACGCGATCACCTGACTGCAGCCGCAGGGCACCTCCTGGGGGCCGGCCCGCAAGAGCCACCAGGGAGGTGACCGGCTTCGACGACGGCGCGGCGCTCGGCGAACCGCGGACGGCACCACCCGACGAGCGCCGCGAACCCTCCCGATCACGCAACGCCGGCACCGCGCCCTGCGCTCAGGCGCCTGCTCCAGCCGCCGCCCGCACAGCGCCACGGCCTCCTCGACAGCGGCTAACGCCCTCCCCGCACTTGCTGACTAGCAAATGTCTCATCAAGCCGGCCCAGGTCGCGGTAGCGGTCCAGCCCGTCCACCAGGTCCATCAGATCGACCCCGTCCACCGGACCACCGGCCTTCGCAACCGACCGGGTGGGCCACCTCACACAAGTGAGCTGGAACTCACCGCTGCGGTCAACCGACCACTGACGTGACACCCGTACTTGCGCGTGCGCCTCCTTCGTCACCCCTCGAACTCCTCGGTATGCAGCGGTTTCCACCGAACTCACTTAAATGGAGTGCTCTCTGCCATGAAGGCCATCAGCCGCAAGACCTCTCGGTTCGCCACCGTCGGCGCCCTCGCGGGCGCGGCCGTGCTCGCCGTGTCCGTCCCCGCGTTCGCGCACGTCACCGTGCAGCCGGAGGGCACCGCGGCCAGGGGCGGCTACACCGTCGTCGACTTCAAGGTCCCCAACGAGCGCGACAACGCCTCCACCACCAAGCTCGAGGTCAACTTCCCCACCGACCACCCGCTGTCCTCGGTCGCACCGCAGCCGATCGACGGCTGGAAGATCCAGATCACCAAGTCCAAGCTGGCCAAGCCGCTGCAGGTGCACGGCAAGGCGATCTCCGAGGCCGTCACCAAGGTCACCTGGACCGCCGACGGCAAGGGCGTCGAGCCGGGCTACTTCCAGAAGTTCCCGGTCTCCATCGGCCAGCTGCCCGAGGACGCCGACCAGCTCGTCTTCAAGGCGCTGCAGACGTACTCCGACAAGGAGGTCGTCCGCTGGATCGAGGTGCCGCAGAAGGGCCAGGCCGAGCCCGACAAGCCGGCGCCCGTGCTGCAGCTGGCTGCCGCCGCCGACAGCGAGGCCCCCGCAGCCGCCACCCAGCAAGCCACCGACGACGCCAAGCCCGTAGCCCAGAACACCACCGCCACCTCCATGAGCCACATGAGCAGCAGTGACACCACCGCCCGCGTCCTCGGCATCGTCGGCATCGTCGTCGGTGTTGCGGGCATGGCGTACGGCGTGTTCGCCAGCCGCCGGCGGACCACTGCCTGACCTTACGCATCCGAGCGGGCACCGGGGCCGTGTGACGCTTGCGCACGACCCTGGTGACCGTCAGGCGCGGTTGCCTGCGACGGAGGCTGCTGGAGGGGCTTCCGCACCATTGCCTAACGTTTTGGAGGTAAACGCGACGGGTGATGCATGGCTGTACGGAGAGCAGGGTGGACCGTATGGCTCAAGCGGCGAAGGATGGCGACTCCATGTCGCGCGCAGCCGACCAGGCACACACCAAGGTAGAGGAGCTGCGTTCCCAGTACGGGCCCACCACAGAGCCATGGGGGGCAGCAGAGCGAGACATACGAGACCGCGTGGCGTGCCTGGCGCGACGTCCAGGCCGCGGTCACCCAACACGCCGAGGCCGAAGGGCAGCCGCGCCATGAGGTCAAGGCCAGGGTGAAGAAGGCCGCCGGCACACGGAGGACGACCACGCTCAGGAACTCCCGGTGATCAACTGGCACGCGAGTATCGAGTCGCGCAGGGCTGGGCGGGAGCTGTGGTCAGAGGGTCAGTTCGGGGTCTGTGGCGCAGGGTGCGGGCGGCCAGTCTCAACGGTCTCCTCCAAGGCATGTAGTGCCAGTGGGCGAAGGGGAGGCCGGCGGTGACGACGACCAGCACGACATAGGCGACGACTGCGATCATCGGTGTGACTCCGGTCAGGGCGGCGCGGGGCGCGGGCTGTAGGTGTGCAAGACGGCTGGGCGTCGCCTCGGCGACACGGATGCGCTAGGTGCCCGCCCATCGCCTCCGTTGCGGTTTCCCACAACGCCCTGCTGAAACGTGGGCGCTGTGATGACGAGGGGCCGGCCGTCACCTGGTGGTCCCGGTGGTCGATAACCCAGGTGACGGGGCCCTTCTGTGACGTACACGTGTGGACGGCTTCACACGCGTGCTTGTCCTGCGACTATCTGCGGTCACCCGTGACACTCCAGTCACACCGGCCGCTGAAGAGAGTGACCCCTGGCTGGGTCAGGCGCCTGCTCTCCGGGGGGAGGTACGCGGGCGCCATCGTGCAGGGGCAGGCCCGTCTCCCCCCCCGGTGACAGGCCTGCCCTGCTCGCAAGAGCCCGGCCTGGGCGCCCAACACCTGACGGGGCGCCCAGGCCGATCCAATGCGTCGGAGGGTCGGAGACCTGACAATTCGAGGAGTCTGACGGGCCGGCTGCGGCTTGGGGGACGGGCCGTGCGAGACGTGGCTCCTCCCGCTTCGTGGCCGCACCGTGACTCCGGCAAGAGGCGCCGCGGACTGCGAGGCACCCGACTACTACGTGGCCCCCGGCTCGCGCGGAGGGGACATTGTCGAATCAGCGTGGCCTATGGTCTGTGCGGGAGTTCGCCCGGCTGGTGGCGCCGGCGCGTCATCGACATGGATCAATGCAGACCATGGCGGGACGCGGGAGTGCTCAGAGCATCACTCCGACACCGTGTCCTCGCAGCTCTCCGAAACTCTCACCACGTCGAAGACCACCGGGAAATGAGTGATCTGCTGGTTCGGGTCCGGCTTGGAGTTGCAGATCTTCCACTCAGCCGGGCCGTCCACCGGACGGTCCTGCGCGCTTGCGTCCTCGAAGATCATGTCGATTTCGGAGCTCATCTGCTCCTGCGCACGCCCGGCGTTGCCACCGACGACGTCGGGCATGACCGCCGTGGCCGGCTCCGGGTTTGCTGAGCGGTGCGTCTCGGCGGATCCCGAGCGAGTAGGCGTACCCCCAGAGGCAGCCGGCGCGGACGACGCGCCGCAGGCGGTGACCGAGGCCAGGATCGTGACGGCGAAGGTGGACCTCAGGAGCTTGGTGATGGTCATGTCCCTTCACAATGACGGCAGTTCGGAACAGTGTCTTCGGTGAAAGAAGGGAAGGCACCACTTCCTTGATCACGGTTCGTTGCAGAGATCACCGCCCCGTCACACCAAGCCTCTTTCAGAAATGAAGGGCCGGGGGTATGACACATCACTCCTGGTCAGAGAGGCGGTCGAGGTGTTCTCGACCGGGAGTATCAGAAGTGGTCGGCCTTGGGCGTGGGCTCACGCGTGATGCATCCCCTACGGCTCCTGCGCCGACGAGTAGAGCGGGGTAAGTACCAGTGAACTGCGCGAATCTCTCCGGCGCGGTCGCCGCCGCATGCGCCACGCGACGAGGGGGGCCGGCCGCCCGCATCCGCCGCGGCCTCCTCACGTCTCCTGCTGGCCGGCCACGTCCCCGACCGGGTCGTCGGCCAGCACCACGGCCGCCTTGATCCGCTTGCCCACCGGCTCGCGGTGCATCTCAAAGCTCCGACAGAGCGCCATGACGATCTCCAGGCCGTGCTGACCCACCCGGCCCGGGTCGGCGGCCCGGGCGATCGGTAGCCGCGGCTCGCTGTCCCACACCGTCACATCCACCGCCCCCTCGGCGACCTCCAACGTCAGCAGGCACGGGCCCGGAGCGTACTTGCCAGCGTTGGTCACCAGCTCGCTCACCACCAGCTGGACCATGCCCATCGCCCGGCCGGACACCACCAGCCCATGCACCGCCTGCACATCCGCCAGGAAGGACCGGGCAAGGTCACGGGCCTCAGCAATCTCCTCACTGGCCTCGAACGCGGCGGACACCGACAGCGGGCGCTCCGCGAGCGGCTGGGAATCCTCATCTTGCCCAGACAGGTCCATACAGACCGCCTCACTGCCGAAAAGCCGCTTACTACCCCGCCCGCCCATACCCCCAAAACATCATCGCAGTCCTGGCACAGTTCCTGCATCCCGCCAGCGAGCTCCTTCGGTTGTACGGAGTAGCGGCCCAGCATGTTGAAGTGGTCCGGCACGAATGGAGAGCCGGCCTCAGATCCAACCGCACCGGACCAGGCCGTACTTACGGGCGTTGGTGACCAACTCGCTGACCACCGGTTGGTGAAGTCCATGGCACGGGCCGGCACCGGCAGGTCTTCATTGAGGCTGCGCCATCTTGAAGTGGCTGGTCAGCAGGGGTGGTGTGTCTCCGCTTCGGGCTGCTCGTACTGGTCGCGGGCGGCAGTCTGGGGTGTAGATCGTCTGGCGGGGCGGTTCTGCCGATGAGTTCGCCCTCATCGAACGGTCTACCCAGCGACACGACCGTTCTCGACAGGGGTGCCATGTCCACCATCCAGCCAGTGATCATCACTGCCGACCAGGACGTCCTGCTCAACTTCTATACGAAATTGTTCGGCGCCGAGGAGACCTTCCGGGTACCGGCGGAAGGCCCGGCCTTCTACCTCGGCTTGCGCATCGGCGACACCGACCTCGGGCTGGTGGCCAAGACGAACCCGCGGACCGGGGCGGCAGCACCGCGGATCGTGCTCAGCATCGGTGTCGACGACGTCGACGAGACGCTCGGGCGGGTGACGGCACTGGGCGGCTCGGTCCGCAGCGGCCCCAACGACATGCCGTGGGGACAGCGCGTCGCCCACATCCAGGACCCCGACGGCAACCCGGTGAACCTCACCCAGCCGATCCCGGCTCGGTGACGCTGTAATTGGTCTGCATCCGAGTCAGGAACTGCCAGTCAGGCGGCGAGCCTGGGCAATGCACGTGCCGCCGCCGTCCAAAGCGATGTGCTCTGCATGCCCGAAAGGGCGGCCCGGGCATCGCCCTCGCCCAAGGGAACTGGTTCCGTCAAGACCGCGTCACACCCTGTCAGCTGTCCCCGGCCTACCTCGACGGCATCGCTCGATCCGTGTCCCCTTTGTGGGGCTCCGCCATACCAGCGCATCATCCGTGCCCTGCGGGGCAGGCGTTCGGGCGAAGGTCTCAGTGCACGGATTCACCGACATGTTTGAGGCATCAGTGACTATCGAACAAGCGGAGCAGCCCGGCGCCCTGTCCGTCGTCACCACCGCCACCGACGGCGTTCTCGTCGTGGCAGCGGCCGGATACATCGACCACCACACCTGTCCTCGACTGCAGCAAGCCCTGGACACCCCCGAGCCCGCCGCAAGCTGCACCGTGGTCGATCTGCATGAGGTCACGTTCATGGACTCCAGCGGCATCAACACCCTCATCTCCGCTCATCAAGTCCTCGACCAGGCCGGCGGCTGGCTACGCCTGGCCCAAACCCCCGACTCCGTCATGCGCACCATCCAGCTCGTCGGCCTGGACACCCTGATCGACTGCTACCCCACCCTCAACGCCGCCCTGAGCGCCTGACGAGAGCTGTCGGCTCGTAGGACTCGGTGCCGTAGCCGCCGGTGTGATCCCCGGCTTGTGTCGCCCGATAGGGGCTGGGCGATCTCAGAGGGGTGCCCGTCAATAGTCCAGCGACTTGCGCAACCGACCCGGCCGCAGGTGCGTAGCGCCTGAGCAGGCCAGCCCAGAAGCGTACAAGAGCGCAGCCCGCGGTCCGTTGCACATCATTCCCTCCACCCCTTCTGCTGCGCTTACTGTCGCTATGGCGGATCCCTCGGCCCCGATCACAGGCGCCAGGGCCCCGACTACGAGCCTGACCACGGCAGCTGGGCAGGCACCTTCGGGACCCGGCGGCCCCGGCGCCCCGGCGTCATGACGGCCCGTGCGGGGACCAGAGGGGCAACCCGGTCCGCCAGGGTGTGACGCCTCGATGCTGCGGTGCGCTGTAGCGGATGGGCCCTGGGTCCCGTGAGGCCCGCTCACCCCCGGCGGGTCGTCGCGTACACAGGGGCAGACAGGCAGGTGCACCCCCCGCGCCGCCTGTCTGCCCCACGTGTGGTTCCTGCGGGATGGGGCGTCGAGTCCGGAGAGGGGCCTCCGGTACCTTGGGCACCGGCCATACAAATGACTACAAACCATGAGAATCGACCCCTAAGAGGGTGCGCACGTCATGGTGATCGAGGTAGGCGTGCAGGGGCTGCTGGCGGACCGCTATCAGTTGCAGGAGCTGCTGGGGCGTGGCGCGATGGGCGAGGTGTGGCGGGCCACCGACCAGATCCTCGAGCGGCCCGTCGCGGTCAAACTGCTGCGCACCGACCAGGCAGCGGACGCCGAGCGCCGTCTGGAGGCGCAGACCGCGGCCAGCCTCAACCACCCCAACGTGGTGGGCATGTACGACTTCGGCTCCGACCGTGATCAGCTCTACCTGCCCATGGAGTTCGTGGACGGCTGGAGTCTGGCCCAGGACCGGTCACTGCGGGGTCGTCTCAAGCCGCGGGAGGCGGTGACCATTGCGGCCCAGATGGCCGCCGGCCTCGGCGCTGCGCACCGGCACAAGGTGATCCACCGCGATGTCAAGCCTGCCAACGTGATGCTGACGGCCGAACGCACGGTGAAGATCGCCGACTTCGGGATCGCGCGCTTCGCTGACGCCGCCGCCAGCACGTTGACGGCCACCGGCAAGATCCTCGGCACGGCCGACTATCTCGCTCCCGAACGCGCCCTGGGACGCCCCGCACAGCCCGCCTCAGACGTCTACTCCCTCGGCTGCGTGCTGTACCAACTGCTCACCGGCCGGGCCCCGTTCGGCGGCCCAACCTCGCTGGCTGCGCTCCAGCAGCACGTCAGCGCCGCTCCCGCGCCGCCCGTCCTGCTGCGCCCTGAGATACCTCAGCCGCTCTCCGACTACGTGCTGAGCCTGCTCGCCAAAGACCCCGCCCACCGGCCCACCGCCGAGCAGGCAGCCGACTGGCTCGCCGCTCACCAGCACACGCCAACGCCGGCCGTGCCGGACCACACCTCCCCCATGCCCCCCCCCTCCCCCCTGCGGCCC
>NZ_MUBM01000177.1:0-1148 GCF_002154505.1 Streptomyces carpinensis
TACCGGCAGAACACCGTCCGGAGCAGCGGGGACGCGGGCATCTTCCTGGCCAACACGATCACGGCCGAACAGGGTGCCACCGACACCAAGGACACGCGGATCGACGGCAACCGCCTGCAGAGCAACCGGATCGGCATCACCGTCCGCCGGCTGCGGAACGTGACCGTCACGGGCAACGACATCAGCGACAACTGCATGGGCGTCTCCCTCGTGGGCGACGAGAACAAGCCGAAGACCGGCGCGCTGACCGTGCGCGGCAACCGGGTCGTGAAGAACAACAAGTACTGCGCCAAGACGAAGCGGCTGCCGTTCCTGCAGGGCTCGGGCATCGTCCTGACCGGCGTCGAGAAGAGCGACATCACCGGCAACGTGGTCACCGGGAACTCGGGCACCTCGCCGCTGTCGGGCGGCATCGTGCTCTTCAAGAGCTTCGTCGGAGCCTCCAGCGACAGCAACCGGGTCAGGGACAACTCGCTGCGGGACAACTCCCCCGCCGACCTGGTCAACCAGGAGAGCACCCAGCGCGGCAACGCCTTCACCCACAACTTCTGCCGNNAGAAGGAAGGAACGCGGCAGATGACGACCGCTCACACCGCCCCACCACCGTCCATGCGGCTCAGGGAGCTCGCGTTCGGGGCGGCCTGCGCCGCCGCCCTCCGCGCCGCCGCCCGGCTGGGCGTGGCCGACGCCCTCGGGGACACCCCCATGGCGGTGGAGGACCTCGCCGCCGCGGTGAAGACCGAGCCCAAGCCGCTGCGCCGGCTGCTNNTGCGCGAGGACGACCCCAACAGCCTGCGCAACATCACCCTGTGGTGCACCGAGCCGTGGACCTGGGACGCCTGGCCGAAGCTGGACGAGGCCGTCCGCACCGGCCGCAACGTCGTCGAGGACCTGTACGGCAAGGAGTTCTTCGTCTACCTCAACGAGGACGCCCCCGAGTCGGCGGACGTCTTCAACCGGGCCATGACGACCTCCAGCATGCAGTCCGCCCGTGACGTGGCCGAACTCCTGGACCTGTCCGGGGCGTCCTCGGTCGCCGACATCGGCGGCGGCCAGGGGCACGTGGTGGCCAGCCTGCTGGAGAAGTACCCGGGCATGCACGGCACCCTCATGGACCTGCCGCGCGTGGTGGACAACGCCGACCCGCG
>NZ_MUBM01000177.1:1187-1307 GCF_002154505.1 Streptomyces carpinensis
TCGTCGACGACACTCCGTCGATGCGGTTCAGCACCGCCATGGACCTGCTCCTGCTGCTCAACGTCGGCGGCGCCAAGCACACCACCCAGTCCATGGTGAGCCGGCTGGAGGCGGCGGGCC
>NZ_MUBM01000178.1 GCF_002154505.1 Streptomyces carpinensis
ACCTGAGACTCCTCAGCCCCGCCACTGACGGGTATTTCAGGACTCGTCACGAAAGAGGGACCATGGACAGACGCAGTTTCCTCACCTCGACCGCGGCCGGAACGGCCACCACCGTCGCTCTGCTCAACGGCACACCCGCCCAGGCCGCCCCGGCCGACAACCTGGCGCGGCCGGTACCGGACCAGGCCCACGCCGCCACCGGCACGAACTACCCCAAGGTCGGCGGCAACCTCGGCAACCACAGCTACTCCTCGCTCAAGAAGATCACCGCCGGCAACGTCCGCAAGCTCGGGGGCGCCTGGCACATCAACCTGGAGAACGGCTCCACCTCCGCCGCCCAGCAGTGCGCCGTCATCGCCCAGGACGGTGTGCTCTACCTGGCCACCACCCAGCAGAACGTCTTCGCCGTCGACGGCCGCACCGGTCAGGTGAAGTGGAAGACGAACGTCGGCACCGAGACCACCAACATGCGCGGCCTCGCCCTCGGTGAGGGGCTGGCGTTCACCATCTCCGGCGACAACAAGGTCTACGCCCTCAACCAGAAGACCGGCGCTGTCGTATGGAGCCGCGAACTGCTGGTCGAGGACCAGGGCGACCCGAACTGCGACCCCGCCTCGGGACAATGCGGCGGCAGCAAGGGCGGCCTCGCCGGAGCCGCCGTGTACTGGGACGGCCTGGTCTACATCGGCACCCAGGGCAGCACCGCCGGCGCCCGCGGCCGCGCCTACGCGCTCAACGCCCGTACCGGTGAGGTCGCCTGGGTCTTCTGGGGCACACCGGGCCCGGGTGAGTACGGCCACGACACCTGGGAGGGCGACACCTGGAAGACCGGCGGCGCCGTCTGCTGGATCCACCCCGCCATCGATCCCGAACTGGGCCTGGTGTACTGGACGTTCGGCAACCCCTATCCGCGCACCGACGGCTCCACCCGCGGCGGCGACAACCTCTTCGCCAACTGCCTGGTCGCCATGGACGCCAAGACCGGCGAGCGGCGCTGGCACTTCCAGTCCGTGCACCACGACATCTGGGACTACGACGGTGTCATGTCCCCGGTGCTCGCCGATATCCTGATCAAGGGCAAGAGGCGCAAGATCGTCGTCTACGGCAGCAAGACGGGCATGTACTACATGCTCGACCGCGCCACCGGCAAGCCGATCCACGGCATGGAGGAGCGTCCGGTGCCGCAGCACGCGGCCCAGAAGACCGCCCCCACCCAGCCGTTCCCCGGCGGCGAGCCGTTCGTCGAGACCGAGCCGCGTATCGACAGGGCCACCCGGCCGGTGCCCTTCTACCCCACCGGCGGCGTGTTCGAGGTGCACTGGGACCGCGCGACGATCATCTTCCCCGGCGCGGGCGGCGGCGCGGACTGGTCCTCCCCGTCCTTCAGTCACCGCACCGGCCTGGTCTACGTCGGCTACGGCCTCATCAACTCCGCGTACTCCAACACCCATGGCGGGCGCGTCAACACCGCACGCCCGCTGGGCGAGTACTTCGCCGGCGGCCTCGCCGCCGTCGACCCGCGCACCAACACCGTCGCCTGGCGCCAGGAGGGCGAGTGGTCCCTCGCCCACGGCAACGGCGTCCTCAGCACCGCCGGCGGTGTGCTCTTCCAGGGCCGTCCCGACGGCGTGCTCACCGCACTCGACGACCGCGACGGCAGCGAACTGTGGACCTGGCAGTGCGGCGCCGGCGTCAACACCAACCCGCTGACCTACGAGATCGACGGTGAGCAGTACATCGCCGTCCTGGCCGGCGGCAACGGCCTGCCCTACCCGGACATCCCCAAGGGCGACCACCTGTGGGCGTTCAAACTCGGCGGCAACGTCCAGCCCGCCGCCGCACCCACCCCGCCGTCCAAGCGCAACCAGATCCGCACCCCTGCCGTCACCGGCGACACCGCCAAGAACACCGTCACTCTCGGCCGGATCTGGGACAGCGCCAAAAACGCACCCGGCACCACCGAGAACCTCGTCGCCCAGAACGCCATGTCACCGCAGCACCTGAGCATCGCCAAGGGCACCGCGGTCACCTTCGTCAACCCCGCGGACAACAAGTCCGCACACGGCGCTGTGTCGTTCTTCGAGGCCGAGTTCGACACCGGGCTGCTCATGCCGGGCCAGTCCTACTCCTACACCTTCAACACTCCCGGCGAGTACTTCTACAACGACCCGATCGCCCCGCAGAACACCGGCAAGATCGTCGTCAAGTAGCTCTGCCCGCCCACCGCACCGCACTCTCGTGGCGCCTCTGCGGCAGGCCTGCATGCCGCCGCCTCCCCGGCCTGGACCCCTTCCGCGAGGACGCCCCACCAGGCTCTTTTCGAACGACGTAAGGACGCTCCATGAGAACCAGATTCCGCATGCGTCCGCTGCATGCAGCACTCACCAGCGCCGTCACGACGGTCGGCATCACCGTCGCCCTGGTGGCCACCGGCACCCTCAGCGTGGCGCAGGGCCGCATCGGCCAGGGCGCCCAGGAACTGGGCGACCCCGACTACGGCGTGTGCCGCGGCATCGACGACCGCTGCTACCACGACTGGGGCAACTTCGACAGCACCAAGGGCTTCAAGGTCCTGCTCTACACACACACCGCCGGCCCCCGCCACGCCAACCTCGGCCCCGCCCTGGCCTCTGGCATGAACCCGCCGCTCACCGACGCCAACGTCGTCCAGAACGCCATGCGCAAGCTGGGCGCCGGCAACGGCTTCCAGGTCGACTACACCGAGGACGTCTCCCAACTCGCGTCACCCGCGACCCTGTTCAAGTACAACGCGGTCATCTTCTACTCCACCAGCCGCGACGCCCTCGACGATGCCGCCCAGACCTCCCTGCGCCAATACATCCGCGGTGGCGGCGGATTCGTCGGCGTCCACAACGCCTTCGGCACCGAGTACAACTGGCCCTGGTACGAAGGCCTGCTCGGCAACGCCAACTTCTACGACCATGGCGCCGAGCAGTCCGGCACCGTCGACACCGTCGACCACAAGGACGTCTCCACCAAGTCGCTCCCCGCCAAGTGGTCCTTCACCGACGAGTGGTACAACCTCATCCCCGCCCCGACCCGGGTGCGGATCCTGGCCAACGTCGACGAGAGCACCCTCGCCAAAGGCGTCACCGGCAACTACCACCACCCCGGTCACGGCCAGAACCACCCCGTCGCCTGGTGCCAGTACTACGACGGCGGCCGCGCCTGGCTGACCACGCTCGGCCACGATGCCAAGGACTTCTCAACCGACGGCTCCTTCGCTGGCGCCGCCGAGTTCCAGAAGCTCCTCCTCGGCGGTATCGAGTCCGCCATGGGCAAGACGCCGTTCTGCAAGTGACGTCCTGCCGCCACCGGCCGGCAGGCTCCAGGCGCCCACCCCGGCGCCGTTCCTCTCCACAGGAAGGCAAGATCACGATGCATGACGAGACGCGCACCCAGCGCCAGAGCGAACCGGCAGCCCAGTCCCTCGCCGGCTGGCAGAGCCCCGACTTCACGGTGGTAGACACCGCCCTCGAAGTCACCGCCTACTCCCTGCGCACGAAGTAGGCGGCCGCCGTGCTGCTGCGCATCCTCGGCACAGCAGCCGGTGGTGGCATACCTCAGTGGAACTGTGCGTGCCCCGGCTGCGCCGGGGCACGCCGCCACCCCACACGCCGACGCCTCCACGACGGACTAGCCCTCCAACCGGCGGCCTCAGGGGCCTGGTTCCTCGCCAATGCCACACCGGACATCGCCGAGCAACTCGAAAGCCACCCCGCCTTCCGGCCCGACGCCGGACAGGAACGCACGCCCGTCGTACGCATCGTTCTCACCGATGCCGAACTCGACCACAACCTCGGCATACTGCGGCTCAGGGAAGCGTCCCGCATCGACATCTGGTGCACCGAACCCGTGCGCAAAGCCCTGACCACACGTCTGGCCCTCACCGAGGTCCTTTCCCCCTATACCATGCTGACCTGGTACCACCTTCCCCTCGCCGGAGCCGAACGCCCCACAGACATAGGCGGACTCCACGTCAGCGCCGTCCCGCTATCGGCCAAACGCCCCCGCTACGCCGCCGATGAACCCGCGCACCCGGCCTGGAGCGTCGCCCTCAAAGTCCGCGACCCCGCCACCGGCAAAACCGCACTGTACGCACCGGCCCTCGCGAGCTGGAAGGATCGCCTCGACGACGAAATCACCAACTCGGACTGCGTCCTGATCGACGGCACCTTCCTCACGGACGACGAGCCCCGCCGCACAGGCTTCTCACAGCGCACCGCCTCCGCCATGGGACACCTGCCCATCGAAGGCCCGCACGGCACAGCCCTCCGCCTGCAAGGCAGAGGCAGGCAGATCCTCTACACCCACCTCAACAACAGCAATCCACTGGTGAACCCGGACGATCCCGCACACGAACGGCTCGCCGGCCTGGGCCTGGGCGTCGCCGCAGACAGGATGGTGGTGTCTCTATGACCACGACCGCTCCCCATACCGCGCTCGTCACCCACCACCGCGCCACCGAGAACGGCCCGGCACCATGGACCGCGGACGAGCTGGAACGCCGCCTGCGAGAACTGGCGGTCAGCCGCTACCACGACCGCCACCCCTTCAACCAGCGCATGCACCGCGGCCGGCTGACGCCTACCGAACTGCGCACCTGGGTCGCCAACCGCTTCTACTACCAGTGCAACATCCCCATCAAGGACGCTCTCATCCTGAGCAAGCTCCAGCTTCCCGCGCAACGCCGGTCCTGGCTGCGACGCATCCAGGACCACGACGGACACACCGACCAGGACGGCGGCATCGAGAGATGGCTCCAGCTCGGCGAGGCTGTCGGCCTGCGACGCGACGAGCTGCTCGATCATCAGCACCTCCTGCCCGGAGTCCGCCTGGCCGTGGACGGCTACGTCAACTTCTGCCGCAATGCCGGCGTGCTGGAAGCCGTGGCCTCATCCCTGACGGAGCTCTGCGCTCCGTCGATCATGCTGACGCGTCTGGAGACCTTCCCCCTCCACTACCCCTGGATCAAGTCCGCGGGTCTGTCCTACTTCCGAGGTCGCGTTCCCCAGGGCCGACGCGACGGCAGCGAAGCCCTGGGCTGGGTACGCACCTGGGCCGTCACACGCGAACAGCAGCACCAGGCACTGGCCGCTGTGTCCTTCAAGTGCGACGTCCTGTGGAGCCTGCTCGACAGCGTTCAAGGAGCCGCTGATCAGGACCACTGCAATGCCTGACACATCCACCTGGCGTCCCCGCCTCCCGCCGGCTGCCCGCCTGCGTCACGACCAGGTGCGCAACACCGACGTCCTGCTCCTGCCCGAACGGGTCATCGTCCTGCACGGCTCCGGCCGGGCTGTCCTCGATCTCGCGGACGGCACCCGCACCGTCGACGAGATCATCGCCGCCCTCGCGCCGGATCCCGTCCCGGACACGATCCGCGACGACGTCACCTCGTTCCTGAACAAGCTCCACACGGAAGGTGGTCTGCGATGACGGCTCCCACCCCGCCCTGGGCACTGCTGGCCGAACTCACCCACGCATGCCCCCTGCGCTGCGCCTATTGCTCCAACCCCGTGGAACTGACCCGCCGGTCGCAGGAGCTCACCGCCGGCCAGTGGGCCGACATCTTCCGCCAGGCAGCACAACTCGGCGTCCTGCACACACACCTATCCGGCGGAGAGCCCCTGCTGCGCCAGGACCTCGAGCAGATAACCCGCTCCGCCGCGGACGCAGGCCTGTACACCCAGCTGGTCACCAGCGGAGTCGGTCTGTCGGCTGAACGACTCGACGCCCTCGTGGACGCCGGTCTGCACAGTGTCCAACTGTCCGTACAGCACGCCGACGCCCGCCGGTCCGACGAACTCGCCGGCCATCCTGCCTTCAACGCCAAACGGCAGGCTGCCGCGCTCGTCAAGGAGCGCAACCTGCCCCTCGGCATCAACGTCGTCCTGCACCGGCACAACCTCGACGCCCTGGACGCACTGATGGAGCTCGCCGTGGCCTGGGAAGCAGACCGTATCGAGCTGGCCAACACGCAGTTCTACGGCTGGGGCCTGCTGAACCGGGCCGCTCTCATGCCGAGCCGCGAGCAGCTGGCCGCCGCCGGGCAGCAGGTGGAGGGATGGAGAAAGCGCCTCGACGGCACTCTTGAGATCACCTGGGTGATACCTGACTACTTCTCCGGCACACCCAAACCCTGCATGGGAGGCTGGGGTGCTGTGTCACTGACCGTCACTCCGGACGGGACGACTCTTCCCTGCCCGGCAGCGGCAACTCTGCCCGGACTCGATGCGCCCAACGCCATCGACGGGTCCCTGCGTTGGATCTGGGAGGAATCACCTGCCTTCAACGCCTATCGCGGCACCGACTGGATGCCAGACCCTTGCCGCAGCTGCGAGCGGCGGACCGAGGACTTCGGGGGCTGCCGCTGCCAGGCATTCGCCCTGACCGGAGACGCGGCCCGTACCGACCCGGCCTGTTCACTGTCTTCGGACCACGCCGCTCTGATCGATCTCACGCGCCCCGGCACTCCGCCCCCGCTCATACCGCGCCGCCCTGCGGCAGCCGGCCGGCTCCGGGCGCGCACTGCGCTGCAAGTCCCGTGAGAGCGCCGCGAGGAGACGACCGGAAAGACGAGCACGTCGTCTCTGCCACAACGGCGGGCTCGCTGGCCGATGGTGCTGTACGGGCAGACAGACGCCCAAGAAGGACCGGCCAGGTCCTGCTTCGCGGGCCGACGTGGCGGCGTGCCGGAACGCCGAGGGGCTCCTGGCGGCGGAAAGGGCGCACAGGGGGATCAATGCGCTCGGTGCGCCCGCCTCATGTGGGCGAAGACGATCGACGCCTCGCCCTGGCCTGCTGCCGGACGAGGAAGGCCGCCGAGCTGACGGGTCACAAGACAACGGTGAGTGTCGCGCCGCTGACGCGCATGCACCGTTTGGTTCCGCTCTGTGACGGAGTGGAGGGCTGCCCCGGCCGGGTGCGGCTGGACAGCCTCCGGCGCCCCCGTTCGCCGAGTCGCTCGGTGGGAGCGTCGCCGACCCCTACGGACTGCTGTACAGCCGCGCCGTCAGCACCACCGACGCCGCCGTGCGCACCGTCCTCACCGTCGACGACGCACCCACCGACGGAGACGCACCGGCCCAGCAGATCGCGCTGGCCACCGACGACGTGGTCGCCGCCGGCCGCCGCTTCCGCGCCACCGACTGCTGGAGATACCCGCCATCTATTACGACGACCTCGCCGCCCGGTATGACCTTTCCGCCCCCACGAGGTGGAGACGTACCGTGAGCTGGGCATCCTCTACGACCGGCGTCTTCCGGCACTGCCACACCCGCACCGTCGGCCGTCTCTTCTTCGGGCTGCTCCAGCGCGCCCTGGGAAACCAGGGCTACGGCGCCCAGAACACCCCCCTGCGCCTCGCCGCCCAGCACACGGCGTAACCCCGGCCGCGTTCACGGTCCGGGGCGCCGAACAGGTCGACACTCCTGTGGGATCAGCGGCGTCGTTGGTCGGCTCGCAGCTCGAAGTCGCCGTAGCTGTTGTCGGCGGGGTTGACCGTCACGCCGGGAGCCACGATCTCGTCGATGCGGTCGAGTACGTCGGCGGAGAGGGTGGTGTCGGCCGCGGGCAGGAACGCTTCGAGCTGCTCTATGGTGCGCGGTCCGATGATCGCCGAGGTGACGCCGGGGTGGTTGAGGACGAAGGCGACGGCCATCTCGATCAGGGTGAGACCCGATTCCCCGGCCAGGCGGGCGAGCTGCTCGACGGCGTCGAGCTTGCGCTGGTTGGCCGGGGTGCTCATGTCGAAGCGGGCCGGGGGGCGTGCCGCGGACGCCGGGCCGGAGGCGGCGTCCTTGCGGTAGCGGCCCGAGAGCCACCCGCCGGCGAGCGGGCTGTAGGTCAGCGTGCCCATGCCGTGGCGGCGCACGGTGGGCAGCACGTCCTCCTCGATCCCGCGGACCAGGATGGAGTACGGCGGCTGTTCGGTCACGAAGCGTTCCAGGCGGCGTTCCCGGGAGGTCCACTGGGCCTCGACGATCTGGGAGCCGGAGTAGGACGAGGAGCCGATGTAGCGGACCTTGCCCTGGTGCACGAGATCGGAGAGGGCGCCGAGGGTCTCGGAGACGTCGGTGTCGGGGCTGGGGCGGTGGACCTGGTAGAGGTCGATGTAGTCGGTGCCCAGGCGGCGCAGGGAGTTCTCGACCTCGCGGATGATCCAGCGTCGCGAGCCGCCGCGCTGGTTGGGGTCGTCCTGGTGCATGGGCATGAAGAACTTGGTCGCGAGGAAGACGTCGTCGCGGCGGTCCTTCAGGGCCTGGCCGAGGATCTCCTCCGAGGCCCCTGCGGAGTAGACGTCCGCGGTGTCGACGAAGTTGATGCCTGCGTCGAGGGCCCGGTGGATGATGCGCACCGAGTCGGCTGCGTCGTCGTTGCCCCAGGGGCCGAACATCATCGCGCCCAGGCACAGAGGGCTGACCTGGACGCCGGTGCGGCCCAGGGGTCGGTAGTGCACGGGGTGTTTCTCCTCGTCGTGTCGTCAGTCGCTTGCTGCAGGAAGGATCGCGCCGGGGCCCGCCCAGCTGGCGAGCAGGCTCAGGGCCTCCCGCTCCGGCGAGTCCGGTTCGGGGGTGTAGAAGTTCAGGCGCAGGCCGGGATCGGCGGGCAGCTCCATCGCCTCGTAGGGCAGCACGAGCTCGCCGACCAGGGGATGGCGCAGGCGCTTGAGGCCGGAGCGGTGGAACTTCACGTCGTGGCGGGCCCACCGGCGCGCGAACTCCTCGCTCTTGGTCGTGAGCTCTCCGATCAGGTCGGTCAGCGCCTTGTCGTGGGGTGCTTTGCCTGCCTCGGTGCGCAGGAAGGCGACCGCGTCGTCGGCCCCCTTGTCCCAGTCGACCCAGAAGTTCTGCGCGGCGGGGTCCAGGAACAGAAAGCGGGCGGTGTTGACGGGCCCGCGCTGGGCGAACAGCGGCGAGTCGAAGACCGGCGCGTACAGGGCTCGCCCCAGCGCGTTGGCGGTCAGGACGTCGAAGCGGCGGTTGCGCACGTAGGCGGGCACGTCGGTCATCGAGTCGAGGAGCCGCATGATCGTGGGCCGGACCTGGGTCATGGTCGCGGTGGGGCGCCGGCCTGAGACGGTGGAGGCGCGAGCCAGGTCGTAGAGGTGGGTGCGCTCGGCCTCGTCGAGTTGCAGGGCGTGGGCCAGGGCCTCCAGCACCGCGTCGGAGGCGCCGCTGAGGTTGCCGCGCTCGAGGCGGACGTAGTAGTCGACGCTCATGCCCGCGAGCAGGGCGACTTCCTCGCGACGCAGACCCGGGACGCGACGCTGTCCGCCATAGACCGGCAGCCCGGCCTGCTGCGGGGTGATCCGGGCCCTTCGTGTGCTCAGAAACTCGCGGACCTCCGCGGCCCGGTTCTTCTTCTCAGAAGCGTTCATGGTCACAACCCCCGGTCCTGCGAGCCCACTGCAGCGGACGCCACCCGCGGCCCTTCTGCGCCGTGTCCGGACGCAGGGACCACAGGGGCAGGGCCTGCGCGGCA
This sequence comes from Streptomyces carpinensis, assembly GCF_002154505.1. GTDB lineage: Bacteria > Actinomycetota > Actinomycetes > Streptomycetales > Streptomycetaceae > Streptomyces > Streptomyces carpinensis. The sequence continues at coordinate 9,508 of NZ_MUBM01000178.1, forward strand.
CGCCTGCGGCCCGAGACGGAATGGGTGTGCAGGGGCACGAGCTGCTCCTCCTGATCAGTGCACAACGAATGGGACGGGGGTTCCTTCACCGTAGGTCGGCTCCCACACGTCTGCGAGGTACTGCCAGTACCCGGAAGAGCAGTGACTCCCACCTGCACGCGAGAGCGCCGTTGCATGGAGAAGGCCACAAGAGCCACACGGCCCGCAATCGATCCGAAGGAACACCGTGCGCGCAGCACCCCTGTACGAAGCCGGCGCCCGCGTCGGGAACGGCTCCGCCCCGGGACTCAAGGAACCCACCGACACGCTGGAGCGCCGCATCACCACTGCCGGAGTCTCTTTCCGCAGCTTCGACCGCACTGCCGAGTCTGACGATGTCGCTGACGGCCACCGGGCCGTCGACGCGCGCGCCGCCGGGAAGATGCTGGTGCGGCCGTGAACACAGAGCATGAGACCGGTGCGTCTGGTGCGGCGACGGTCACCGCTGCGCCGCGCACACCCACGGCCGCCGCGCAGAACCCGGGCGCGACGCGAGGCCCGGCGCACACGACGCTGATCCTGGCGATCATCTGCATCAGCTATTTCATGGTCATCCTCGACAACTCGATCGTCTTCACCGGGCTGCCGCAGATCCGGTCGGACATGGGGCTCTCCGAGACCGGGCTGTCGTGGATCACCAACGCCTACGTCCTGATCTTCGGTGGACTGCTGCTTCTGGGAGCGCGAGCCGGTGACCTGTTCGGCCACCGCAGGGTCTTCTTGTTCTCCCTGGTCGTCTTCTCGGCGACCTCGCTCCTGGTCGGCGCCGCGCAGAGCCAGTGGTGGCTGATCGGCGCCCGGGCGCTGCAGGGCGTCGGGGCCGCGGTCCTGGCCCCCTCGGCCCTGTCCTTGCTCACCCGCAGCTTCGCCGAGGGCCAGGCCCGCAACCGGGCGATGGCCGCCTACAGCGCAGTGGCCGGTCTCGGTGCCGCCTTCGGCCTGGTCGTCGGCGGGCTGGTCGCCCACCTGATCTCCTGGCGGGCCGGGTTCTTCCTCAACGTCCCGATCGGCATCGTGATGATGGTCCTGGCGGTGCGGTTCCTGCCCGAGACCGCTCGCCGGCGGGGCCGCTTCGACATCGCCGGCGCGCTGCTGGCGACGCTGGGCTCGACCCCTTTGGTCCTGGGCATGGTCGACGCGGCCGACTTCGGCTGGACCGCACCCCTCACTCTGATCCCGCTGCTGGCCGGTGCGGTGATGCTGGGGCTGTTCGTCCGGGTGGAGCGGCGGGCCGCACAGCCGATCGTGCCGCTGCGGCTGTTCGCCAGCCGGGAGCGCAGCGGCGCCTACGTCACCCGGATGCTCTACATGGGCGCGATGATGGGCTTTTTCTTCTTCACCGCGCAGTTCGTGCAGAGCGTCTACCACTGGACACCGTTGCAGGCCGGTCTCGCCTTCCTGCCGATGACGCTGGTCAACTTCGTCTTCGCCGTCCAGGTACCGCGGCTGCTTCAGCGGGCCGGCCGGCCGCCGATCGTTTTGACGGGTGTCGGCCTGACCACGGCGGGCATGGTGTGGCTCAGCCGCATCGACCTGCACACGTCCTACCTGACGGGCGTGGCACTGCCGATGGTGCTCATCGGCGCCGGCCAAGGGCTGGCGCTGGCCCCGCTGACCTCCAGCGGTGTTGACGGTGTCGCCCCCGCGGACGCAGGCGCGGGGGCGGGCCTGGTCAACACCGTCCACCAGATCGGCAGCGCGCTGAGCCTGAGCATCCTCACAGCCGCGGCCGCCACCGTCTCCACCGGCCACACGGCCACCGACATCGCCGGCCGCGCGGGCACCGCCCTGACCGGCTCCGCCGTGCTGCTGGCCCTGGCCGTCCTGGCCGTCGTCACCCTCATCGTGCCCTCACGGGCCACCCGCAAAGAAAGGCGCCTGTGATGCAGACCCTCACCCTCAACAACGGCGTCCCGATGCCCGCCCTAGGACTGGGTGTCTTCCAGACCCCGCCCCAGGAGACCCGGGCCGCGGTCACCGCCGCGCTCGAGCTGGGCTACCGGCACATCGACACCGCCGCCGCCTACGGCAACGAGCGCGAGGTCGGCCAGGCCATCCGCGCCTTCGGGCTGCCGCGCGAGGAGATCTTCATCGAGACGAAGATCTGGATCAGCGACTACGGCTACGACCAGACCCTGCACGGCTTCGACAAGAGCGCCACCAAGCTGGGCGTCGACGAGATCGACCTGCTGATCCTGCACCAGGCGCTGCCCTCGGACTTCGACCGGACCCTCGCGGCCTACCGGGCCCTGGAACAGCTCCTGGCCGACGGCAAAGTCCGTGCCATCGGCGTCAGCAACTTCATGCTCGACCACCTGACCGCGCTGCTGGACGCGACCTCCGTCGTGCCCGCGGTCAACCAGCTGGAGATCCATCCCTACTTCCAGCAGCGCGCCGTCCTCGACTTCGACGACCAGCACCACATCCTCAACCAGGCCTGGTCCCCGATCGGGGGCATCACCTTCTACCCCGGCTACGGCGAGAACCGCACGAGCGTCCTCGAAGACCCGGCCGTCACCGCCATCGCCAAGGCCCACGGCAAGAGCCCGGCCCAGGTGCTGCTGCGCTGGGGACTGCAGCAGGGCCGCTCGGTCGTCCCCAAGTCCACCAAGCGCGAGCGGATCGCCGAGAACCTCGACGTCTTCGACTTCGAACTCTCCGCCGACGAACTCACCGCCCTCGACGCGCTGGAGACCGGCCGGCGCGGCGGCCCCGAGCCCGACGCGGTCACCCTCGCCGACTACGGCCGCGCCATCCCCGAAGCCTGAGACCCACCGCGACAAAGCAACCTTCATGACGTCGACCGCCGCCGGGGGAACGAACGGAGTGAACGATGACCCGATGGAAAGACAGCCAACTGGAGCGGATCGCTGACGCCGAGGAACTCGACCTGGAGTCCGAGCGGGATGACGGCACCCTGCGCGACCCGGTGACCATGTGGGTCGTCCGTGCCGGCAACGATCTTTACGTCCGCTCGGTCAAGGGCACGGCTGGCCCCTGGTATCGCGGAACCCAGTCCCGCCGCCGAGGGCGCATCGAGGCCGGCGGTGTACGCCAGGAAGTCACCTTCCACGAGGCCGGCCCCGACGAATACGCGGACGTCGATGCGGCCTATCGCACCAAGTACGGCCGCTGCACCAGCATCGTCGAGCACGTCCTGACCGACCGGGCGCGCACTTCCACCCTGCGTCTCGAACCGCGCTGACCTGCGGCACTTTCCACTGCCCATGAAAGCGAACCCTGCACACACCCCGAAGGAGCTGCGCTGATGCGAGCCACCCTGCTGTACGGGGCCGCCGACGTCCGTGTCGAGGACGTCGCCGACCCGAAGATCCAGAACCCCACCGACGCGGTCGTGCGGATCGTCCTGTCGTGCATCTGCGGCAGCGACCTGTGGCCCTACAAATCGCTGCCGCCCACCGACAACCCACGCCATATGGGCCATGAGTTCCTCGGCGTCGTCGAGGAGATCGGCTCCGCTGTCACCGGCCACAAGCCGGGCGATGTGGTGGTGGCACCGTTCGTCTACAGCGACAACACCTGCGTCTACTGCCAGGAGGGCCTGCAGACCTCCTGCGTGCACGGCGGCCAGTGGGGTGTGCACGGCGTCGACGGCGGGCAGGGCCAGGCTGCCCGGGTGCCGCAGGCCGACGGCACGCTGGTGAGGCTGCCGGTCGGCGAGGACTCCGAGCTGCTGCCGGATTTGCTGACCCTGTCCGACATCCTTTGCACCGGCTACCACGCCGCCCGCACCGCCGGCGTCACCTGCGGCGACAGCGTCACCGTGGTCGGCGACGGGGCCGTGGGCCTGGCCGCTGTCATCAGCGCGAAGCTGCTCGGCGCCGAGCGCATCGTCCTCATGGGCCGCCACCGCGTGCGCACCGACCTGGGCCGCGAGTTCGGCGCCACCGACGTGGTCGCCGAACGCGGCGAGGAGGGTGTCGCCCGGGTACGCGAGCTGACCCGCGGCGAGGGCACCCGCAAGGTCCTCGAATGCGTCGGGCTGAAGGACGCCCTCGTCCAGAGCTTCGGCGTGGTCCGTGACGGTGGCACGATCAGCCGGGTCGGCGCACCGCAGTACCCCGAAGTCCCCTTCGGCTTCGGCGACTTCCTGCGCAACATCGCCCTCACCGGCGGCGTCGCTCCCGCCCGCGCCTACATCGAGGAGCTCATGCCGCACATCCTCGACGGCGCCATCCGTCCCGGCCGTGTCTTCGACCGCACCCTCGGCCTGGAAGACATCGCCGACGGCTACCGGTCCATGAACGACCGTGAGGCACTGAAGGTCCTCATCAAGCCCTGACCTCCGAGCGGGGCGGCATGGCAGGAGCCGGTCGCAGCGACCGCGAACGCATCCAGGACGTGCCGGAAGCATGCCCTGCGAGTACGCCTCGATCGCCCACCACGGTGCCTGCGGGCCCTGCTGCGCGCCCCCTGATCACCAAAGGGGTGCGGCGGTGTCTGTCCCACGACCGTGCTGCCCGCGAGCGTGGCTCACGGACGCTGCGGACCGTGGGCGGTCCGAGCGAGGTTCCGGAACGCACTCCGACAAAAGCGGTGGGCTTGACCTGGTCAGAGGTCGGTGTCGTGTATGAGGCCGCTGGGTAGCGGAACGCGATCAGCGGCGTAGTCGCACGCGATAAACCCGGCGACGGCGGCGAACATCCCCGGGATACTGGTCGCCCATGGATGAGGTCAAAGTCGTCGTCGCCCATTCCGAGCGCGCGACTCTGCGCGTCGGCGACGTGTTCCTGAAGGTGGACGCCGATCAGGCGCGCATCGATGCCGAGGTCGAGGCGATGTCCCTCGCGCCGGTCCCGACCCCGGAGGTCCTGTGGCGCAAGCCGTCCGTGCTCGCGACCGCCGCACTCCCGGGGATGACGCTTGGGCGCCTCGGCGAGCCGTCCACCGGGTCGCCGGCGGCGTGGGCCGCGGCGGGAGCCGTCATCCGGAAGCTGCACGACGCGCCGCTGCCGTCCCGGCCGGGCCAGGCCGGCCGGAGCATCGTAGCGCTGGCGGCGGAACTCGACGACGAGTGCGAGTTGCTCGTGACGAACGGCGTCCTGCCCGCCGACCTGGTCACCCGCAACCGCCAGGTCGCCGAGGCCGCGCTCCGGCCGTGGACTCCGGCGTTCACGCACGGCGACCTGCAGATCGATCACGTCTTCGTCGACGGCGACGAGGTCACGGGCATCATCGACTGGTCCGAGGCGGGCCAGGGTGATGCCCTGTACGACCTCGCCACCTTCACGCTCGGACACGAGGAGCACCTCGACGACGTCATCGCCGGCTATGGCACCGACATCGACATCGACGTGATCCACGCGTGGTGGTCGTTGCGAAGCCTGCTGATCGTTCGCTGGCTGATCGAGCACGGCTTCGACCCGTTCGCGCCGGGCTGTGAGGTCGACGTGCTGAGATCCCGGATGTGAGGCTGCGCGGGCCCGACTGCCACGTATGCGGTCTGGCGCATCGAGCAGGCCATCCCCTGGGGCGCACCGCCTGCCCTGACTCTCAACAAGGTGCGGTGCGCAGTCGTCGCCGGCAGATGACGGCGCAGCCGAGGGTGACGAACGCGTGATGGATGTCATCGCGGATCTCCCCGCGGATGCGCAGGCGGCGGAAGCGGTGCAGCAGCGCGATCGCTCCTTCCACGACCCAGCCGTACACGCGGAGCCGTGCCCGGTGTCCGCGCCGGGCGAGGTGCGGGGTGATCTGGAACCGGCGGACCTTGTCCCGGTAGACCTCGTGGTCACAGCCGCGGTCGGCATACACGTGCTTGGGGCGGCGTAGTGGCTGGCCGAGCTTGCCGCGGATCGGTGGGACGGCCTGGATCAGCGGGATCAGTAGGGTGACGTCGCTGCGGTTGCCTCCGGTGGTGATTGCCGCGAGCGGGATGCCGTGCGCCTCGACGAGCAGGTGGTGCTTGCTGCCGGCCTTGCCCCGGCCCACCGGGGACGGACCGGTGGCCGGCCCGCCCTTCATCGCACGGATGTGGCTGGAGTCGACCGCTGCGCGGGAGAAGTCCAGCAGGTCCGCGGCCCGCAACTCGGAGAGCAGCAGCTCGTGCAGATACTGCCGGACCCCGGCCTCATTCCAGTTCCCGCCGCGGTCGCCAGCAGATCATTCCCGAGCCCGGCTCCTGGGGCGGAAACTCCCAGCGGATCCCGGTGTACAGCACGAACAGGATCCCGCACAGCACCTTGCGACCATCCAGACGCTTACGACCTGGACGCCGCGGATTACGCGGGACGACCGGTTGCAGCGGCTCGATGCGCGCCCACAATCCGTGGTCGATCTCCCACCGTCTGGCAGTGGTCTTCCCCATCTCGACTGGCTCGCACCCCTTTCCGCCAGGATCAACGAGAACTGATACACCGTCATTCCAAGAGGCCCAGAAACCTCTGCTGGCGTAAGACTGATGGCCGGTACACCAGCCTCGCCGTTGGTTCGGGTCGGCTGCTGTCGATGAAGCGGAAAGCCCGACCCGCGAGGGTTGAACCCCCTGCTTCAGTTGAGGGAGAAGTCAAGACATCGGTTCCTCGCTGTCAGGCCTGACGGGCGTACGACGCGAGGCGATCGGCGAGCGCGCTGACGAGGTCGCGCAGTTCATCGGGGCTCTCGATGACGAACGGCCGGTCGAGTGAGGCGAGTACCGGAGGCAACCAGTCGAGCCGCTCCGCCCGTAGCTCGACGCGCCGCCAGCACTCGGTCGCCCGGTCCTCGCCTACCGCGGGATCGTGCTCCTCCAGGCTCGCGACGCCGGCGGGAAGACGGGCGCGGATCTGCTCAACCGTCCCGTGGATCCGCAAGGTCACCTCATGCCGGTACTCAGCCGTGGCCAATCCTGACAACACGCGCTGTGCCGGACCGGGACCCACGGGCGCCTCGAATGAGCCGGGCAGGGTCCGCGCGTCTGCGATGCGATCGAGCCGGAAGGTTCGGTCCTCACCGATCCGGGGGTCCATGCCCGTGACGTACCACCGGCCCGAATGGGCGACGATCCCGTACGCGTGCAGCGTGCGCTCGCTGTGCCGCCCCTCGCGGTCGGTGTATCTGATCGAGACCGGTCGGCGGTGGCGCACCGCATCGGCGAGGCTGAGCAGGACCCCAGCGTCCGGGGTGTCGAACTCACCGGGCTGATCCGTGAAGGCGAGAGCCTCCAGGAGCGAGTCGAGTCGATGGGCGACGTGCTTGGGCAGCACGCGCCGGATCTTCGCCGATGCCGTCTCGCTCGCCGTGCGCCCCGCTGTCATCAACCCTGCTCGGCGTCCGGCGACCAGGCCGAGCAGCACGGCCAGCGCCTCGTCGTCGCTGAGCATGAGCGGCGGCAAGCGGTACCCGGGAGCGAGCCGGTACCCGCCGTAGCGGCCGCGCACCGACTCCACGGGCACGTCGAGGTCGATCAGCTGGTCCACATACCGCCGCACGGTGCGTCCTTCGACGCCGAGCCGCTCGGCGAGTTCGGCCACGGTCCGGGTGCCGCCCGACTGCAGCAGCTCCAGCAGTTTCAGCACGCGGCCGGTGGGTCTAGGCATGTTGGCAGCCTAACGCGAATACAGGACCGATTCTGTCCACTATTTCTCCTAGCCTGCGGAGTGCACGCCTCCAGCACAGCCAAGGAGATCTCCATGGACTTCGTCTCGATCCGGATCATCACCAACGACGTAGCGCGCCTCGTCGAGTTCTACGAGCGGGCCACAGGGGTGCAGGCGATGTGGGCCACCGAGGACTTCGCCGAACTCAAGACCCCCCAAGCGACCCTTGCGATCGCCGGCACCCGCACCGTCCCGCTGTTCGCCCCGGGCTCGGCCCGCCCGGCGGACAACCACAGCGTGATCACCGAGTTCCTGGTCGACGACGTGGACCGCGTCCACCAGAACCTGACCGGCTTCGTCACCGACTTCGTCAACGGGCCCACTACGATGCCCTGGGGCAACCGGTCGCTGCTGTTCCGCGACCCCGACGGAAACCTCGTCAACTTCTTCACTCCCGTCACTCCGGCGGCTATCGAGAAGTTCGCACGTTGACGCCACGCACAGCCTCTCGCCTGGGAGCCCCGGAGATCCCAGGGCTCCCGATGAACGCGTTCGCCGAGTTCAGCAGCGCTGACAGCAGAAGGCGCCGACAGCAGGGGGCGCCGGAACGCACCGTCGACCCCCCAACGACGTCTGCGGTTGTGTCTACGGTCTACCCGGACGCGATGCCCTGTCTTTGGCGACCACCCGGCCAGTGCCCTGACACGCCCGGCACCGTGACGCTGACCCGGTAGCAGGCCGGGCCGGCTGGTGGGGTGCAGGTGCCGGCGCATGTCGAGGAAGCAGCGCAGCCGTTCGCAGGGCTGTCCCGGCGTCGCGCGCTCCAACGCGGTTGTCGCCCACATCGACGCCGATACCGCATGGAACGCGGATGCCGTCCGGTCGTCGGCGGCTGCCACATCCGCCACGACCAGACCGGGCTCCGGCACGTGTACCTCGTTGATCGCATCATGACCCCTACGACGTGCCTCCCTGGATGGGGGGTGGAGCCCGACAAGTACACGAGCATCCCCCCCATCAACGGTGACCAGGTCACCGGCGGCAGCACCGAGGCGACGAAGTTCACCTACGACGCACCCGGCAGCCACGGCCAGGTGACCGCCGTCACCGACCCCGGCCAGAACCAGCGCACCTACACCTTCAACCTCCTCGGCCAGCAGACCAGCCAGAGCGACCCAGACTCCGGCACCACGTACATGACCTACGATGCCGATGGGTACCTGCGCCCCACCAAGGACAGCCGGGGCAAGACAATCTCGCTGGACTACGACGTCCTGGGACGCAAGACCGTCGAGTACGACGGCCCCGACTCCTCCGCCCCCAAGCTGACGAGCTGGACCTACGACGACCCGGCCGTCCCCGACAGCATCGGCCGCCAGACCTCATCCGCGCACCGTCGCTGTCCGGTGAGGGCTTGAACCAACTTCTTCGCGGTTTCGCCTCACCCATGACGGAGACCGTGTTGCCCGAAATGCTCAGAGGCAGCGGCCCGTGTAAGCAGGAACTCCTGGCCCTGGAGCGAGGACGCAGGCGTTGGAGGCGGGCGTGGAGCAGCGATCGGTTGCGGATCTCGACGACCTCACGACGTTCCTGGCCCGGCTGACCGGCCTGCTGCTGCGTTCCTCCGGAGAGGGAGCCCATCTCATCGAGCGAGCCGTGGCCGACAGTGCCCGTGCCTTCGGCGGCGCCGCGTCCCTGCTGCTTGTGCCGGAGGCGGCGGCGCTCACGGTCACCGCGGCGGACGGCCGTACTCGCACCGTCATCGTGCACGGCTTCCCGGAGGTCTTCCGACTCGACCAGATCGCCGCGCTCAAGCCGTTCCTCGCCGAAGTGCGGGCAGGCAGGACCGCGATCTCGGAGGCCGACCGCAGACTGATGGAGATCGAGGCGGCGCCGACGCCGTATCCGTGGTGGCTGAAGTTCTTCGGCATCGTGCTGTTCGCGCTGGGTTTTGCACCGTTGATGCAGCCCACCTGGTACGAGATCGCCACCACGGCCGTGCTGGGCGCGCTCGTCGCGGCTCTCGCGGTCACCGCCGACCGTGTGCCCCGGCTGCGCCGGTTTCTTCCGCTCACGGTGTCGACGGCGGTCTCGATCGTGACGATCGAGGTGTTCGCCGACAACCCTGCGCGGGGCGGTCCCGTCCTGCTGATGCTGCCGGCGCTGTTCTACTTCATTCCCGGGGACTATCTGAGCGCGGCGACCGCCGAGCTGGCCGCCGGCCTGATCACCACCGGTGCGATACGGCTCGTCTACTCCGTCTTCCTACTGGTCCAGCTGTACGTCGGTGTCCTGCTCGGTGTCCTTTTCGCCGGTGCATCCCCCCACGCCTTCTTTGACGTCGCCGCCCACTCCGACCTGCCCCGGTGGGCGCTGTTCTTGGCCTGGATCGTCTTCACAGCGGGCACCGTGCTCGCCTTCGCGATCCCTTTGCGCTTCTTCTGGCCGCTGCTCTTGCTCGTCTACGTCACTGTCGGCGTGCAGTCTGCGCTCACGAAGCTCGCCGGGGAGACGGGCAGCACCTTCGTCGCCGCGGTCGTCCTCGCCGCCGCGGCCACGCTGATCGCGCGGGGGCCGCAGCGTCCACCGCGGCTGATCCTGATCCTGCCCGGCTTCTTCACGCTCACCGTCGGCTCCCTCGGAATGCGTGGCCTGACCACTTTGGTCGGCGGCTATGTCGAGGGTTTCCAGGACCTGCTGAAGCTGGTCACGATCGTCACCGCCCTCGCCATCGGCCTCGTGGTCGGCGAAGCGCTCACGCAGGGTCACAGCGACACCTAGGGCCTCTCGTTTGGATCACGCCGGGCTCGGGGGGCCTGGCACCGCGCCTCGCCGCGTTGTCGTCGGTTGCCATGGCTCCGCCATGACGCCCTCCTCCGCCTTGCGATTTTCGCCACTGCCTGAACGGCGTGGGAGGTACCCCCAGCACCAGACCCCGCTCCCTGATCCGGCCTGATCCAAACGAAAGACCCTAGGCGAGAGGGCACCATGACCCACGCGACGGCAGGCCTGATCGAGCAGGACGACGTGGCCCGCATGAGCCGGGCCGCCCGCGGCGCGCCGACGCCGGTCTCGCTGAGCTCGTGGTTCGACCGAACCGCTCATGACCGGTGCTCCTCCGGTTGGATCAGCCTGGCAGGCGGATCACCAGCGGCCGTGGTTTCGTGCACTTGGAAGAAGTTCGTCCGCTTTCCGGAGGAGATGCGGGCGAGTGTGGGCGCGCGCAGCGGGATTGAGGACGGATGACCAAGTACAAGGTCGGCTACATGGTGGGAAGCCTGGCGACTCACTCAATTAACCGAACGCTTTCCAAGGTGCTGATCCGGCTGGCCCCACCAGACTTGGAGTTCGATGAGATTTCGATCAGGGACCTTCCGCTCTACAGCTATGACTATGACAGTGACTTTCCTGCCGAGGGTAGGAAGCTGAAATCCTCCATCACTTCTGCCGATGCGATTCTGTTCGTTACCCCGGAATATAATCGCTCAATCCCCGGCGCCCTGAAGAATGCTATCGACTGGGCCAGTCGTCCCTGGGGCGACAATTCATTCACCCACAAACCGTCCGCGGTGATCGGGGCTTCCCCCGGCGCCATCGGGACGGCCATCGCCCAGCAGAGCCTTCGCAGCGTACTCAGCTACTGCAACTCTCCACAAATGAACGCACCCGAGGCCTACATCAGATTCAGCCCGGAAGTGTTCACGGCAGATGGCCATGTCACCAGTAGCGAGACGGAAGAATTTCTGCGGCGCTTCATGGAGGAATTTCGCGATCACATCGTACGCGTGCTCTCCGTGCTGCCTCCCAGAAAAAAATGATTCCCTCCATGTTTTTCTGCGGAGCCATCTGATTCGGCGCGATGAACTTCTCGTGCTGGACGTGAAGGTGACTGCCTACACAGTCGGGGCGATCTGGAAGGAGGCCCGGATGGTGCGGGGGCGCGGGCGGCGACGGCGTTGCCGCGGCGGCTGCCGTGCCCGGCGGCGGCGCGTCCCAGCAGCTCATGCACCGCCAGGGTCAAGTCGTATTCGTGCTGGACTAGCCCCGGCACGGAGGGGTCGTGGCGGAGGAGTGTGCCGGGGCGTCAGAGTTTGGCATGAACTGATCACACGTCATCGCGGTGAGAGCCGGCGGACTCCACACCGGAAGTCGCGCCCGGACTGTGCAGCCGCTGCCCCCGGACGGGCTGTGACTGTGATGCTGCCTCGCGTGCTCGACAGGCAGGTGACCGCCAACGCTCGTTCGATGGTGGGGGTAGGGAGGTGGTGGTTCGTGGCGGGGTGGTTGTCGCCGGGGAACGTGACCGAGGTGACCCGGGCGCTGGACCTGAGCGGGGTGTTCGCCAACGGCACGCTCGGCGGGGTGCTGGCGCGGGCCCACCGTCTGGATCTGTTCGGCTTCCTGGTCATCGGCATCGTCTCCGGCCTGGGCGGCGGTATCGTCCGCGACACACTGCTGCAGCACGGCACGCCTGTGGCCTTGACCGACTACACCTATCTCGCCGTCGCCACCGCCGGGACCATGCTGGCTTTCGTGGCCGACGTGAGCCGCCAAATTTCCCACCGGGCCTTCAACCTCCTCGATGCCCTAGCGCTCAGCGTGTGGGCGGTCGCCGGGGCGCAGAAGACCCTCGCCGTCGGTCTGGGCTGGTTGCCGGCTGTGCTGCTGGGCACGATTACGGCGGTAGGCGGTGGTGCCGTTCGGGACCTCTTCCTGGCTCGCACCCCCGCCATCTTTGGGGGCACCCCTTTGTACGCGACAGTCGCGGTACTGGTCAGCGGGGTGATGGTCGTCTGCAGCTGGCTCGGCGCGCCCACCGTCGGCATTCTGGCCGGGATCGTCGTAGGCGTCCTACTGAGACTGGCAGCGTTGACCTGGGGCTGGAGGTTGCCGGGCAGCCGCGACTGGCGGCCGGGGGCGTTGCGCGGCCGCGGTTCCTGACCCGAGCGGGGGAGCGATTACCCACCGAGGACGAGGAGCACACGGTCATGACCCTCAAGGATTCCGTCGAAGCGGTCGTAGCAGGACTCGGTGACATCCGGTCCGAGCTGGAGGACTTCTACATGGATCTCCATGCCCATCCGGAGCTGGGCCATCAGGAGCACCGGACCGCGATCCAGGTGGCGGAACGCCTGAGGAGCTGCAGCTACCAGGTGCGCGACGGGATCGGCGGCACCGGTGTGGTCGGCGTGCTGGCCAACGGGGACGGGCCGACCGTTCTGCTGCGTGCTGACATGGACGCGCTGCCGGTTCGCGAGGAGACCGGTCTGCCGTACGCCAGTACGGCCGGCGCCGAGGACGCCTCCGGCCGACGGGTGCCCGTGGCGCACGCCTGCGGTCACGACATGCACGTCACCTGCCTGCTGGGGGCGGCCCGTCTCATGGCAGCCGCCCGAGCGTCGTGGCAGGGCACGCTGCTGGCTCTGTTCCAGCCGGCCGAAGAGCCCGGGGACGGCGCCGATCGGATGCTCGCCGACGGGCTCACCGGCCGTGTTCCGCACCCGGACGTCGCATTCGCCCAACATGTGCTTCCCTATCCCGCGGGGCAGGTCGGCACGCGCGCCGGGTCGTTCCTCTCCGCGGCGGACAACATCAAGATCACTGTCCATGGCAGGGGTGCTCACGGCTCGGCACCGCAGGCGGCGATCGACCCCGTCGTGATGGCCGCCATGATCGTCGTCCGTCTGCAGACGATCGTCTCGCGGGAGCTGGCGGCCACCCAGCCGGCGGTGCTCACGGTGGGCTCCGTGCAGGCGGGCACGAGCGGCAACGTGATCCCGGAGTCCGCCGAACTGCTGCTGAATGTGCGAACCTACGACGAGGAAACCCGCCAGGCCGTCCTGGCCGCCGTGCGGCGCATCGCCAAGGCCGAGTGCGCGGCCTCCGGCGCGTTGCGCGAGCCGCAGGTCGAGGAGGGCACACGCTTCCCGCCGACCGTCAACGACGCGGCGGTGACCCGCGAGGTCGCCGCCGCCTTCACCGCGGTCTTCGGGGAGGAGGCGGGCACTGCCGAGCTGCAGAGTGCCAGCGAGGACTTCAGCCGCATCCCGGACGCCTTCGGCGTCCCGTACACCTACTGGGCCCTCGGCTGTGTCGATCCAGACCTCTACCAGGGCGCCCGGCAACGCGGCTCGGTGGCGCAGGACATCCCGGTCAACCACAGTCCCCGCTTCGCACCAGTACTCCAGCCCACCCTCGACACCGGCGTCCAGGCATTGGTTGCGGCCGCGCTCACCCGACTCGCGAGACCAGACCGCACGAGCCCGTGACGCGATCCATGCTGTGTCCGGCATCTCCCGGCGCCTCAGTCACACCACGGACCGCAAGATTCCCGCAACATGTGGATTCTCCGGCCCATAAAAATCATCGGTCGCAAGCGGCACATCGTCACCGACACACTCGGCCTCCTGCTGGCCGTGGCCGCCACCGCCGCCGACATAACGGACGAGACCACCCCCACCTGGCGAAGAACGTACTAGGACATGAAGGGCAATCTGCCTACTTCAAACGCCCTCTAAGTGGGCGTTTAGCCATGGCCTGTGATGGTACGTCGCTCTTGCGGTCGGTACTCTTTGAAGGGATTCGCGTTCTACGTGCAGCTTCGCGGCCTTCCGGGCTCCGGCCTCGGCGCCCATTTGCTCCGTGTCTCATGCTCGAATTCCGTCTGGTCTATGGACGTCATAGAAACGCCCTACAGGGCAAGTAACGCTGCCAGCCTCGCTGTTCGTGTAAAGAGCCCATTCGTGAGCCAGCGCAAGCCGTACCCCAGCGACCTGTCCGACGCCCGATGGGCGTTGATCGAACCGACCTTATCCGCCTGGAGGAAGGCCCGACTCGACCGCAGACCCACCGGTCAGCCGGCCAAGGTCGAACTGCGCGATGTCTTCAACGCAATCCTCTACGTCAACCGCACAGGAATCCCGTGGAAGTACCTCCCGCACGACTTCCCGAACCACGGCACCGTCTACGCCTACTACGCCGCCTGGCGCGACGAAGGAATCCTCGCCCAGCTCAACTACGACCTCACCGGCCTGGCCCGAGTCAAGGAAGGCCGTAAACCCGAGCCGACCGCATCCGTGATTGACACACAGAGCGTGAAGACCTCTACCAACGTGCCCCTGACCAGCCAGGGGACGGATGCGGGAAAGAAGATTGTCGGCAGGAAGCGGGGCATCATCACAGACACGCTCGGTCTGCTCCTCGCCGTGACCGTCACCGCCGCAAGCCTGTCGGAAAACGCCGTAGGAATACGACTTCTCGACCGGGCCAAGAAGACCTACCCCACCATCTCCAAGAGCTGGGTCGACACCGGCTTCAAGAACGCCGTCATCGAACACGGAGCCAACCTCGGAATCGACGTGGAAGTCGTCAACAGAAAGCCCGACATCCGCGGCTTCCACGTCGTTAAAAGGCGCTGGGTTGTCGAGCGAAGTCTGGGATGGATCATGCTCCACCGGCGACTGGCACGCGACTACGAGACCCTCCCCGCCAGTTCCGAAGCCATGATCCACATCGCCTCGATCGACAACCTCACCAAGCGCATAACGGACGAGACCACACCCACCTGGCGAGGCACCTACTAGGGCATAAGAGGGTTTCTCGAAACCGAGTGTGGGGCTGGGGGTTCCGTACGGGTGTGCTGTTCGGGTGATTGTGGCCGCGTGGGGGCATGAAGGCAGGGCCTCTCGGTAGCACAGAGGGTGTCTACGCCACTGCTCACCGGGAGGCCCTGTTGCCGCAGTTGTATCGGTCCGCTGGGGAAGAGTCCATTTTGGACACGCGGGCGTGTGACTGCTTCGCCCACATGTGCGGGAACGCCGCGGACAATCCGTCCGGCGGGCACTGCTATCCGACCGACATGACGGACGCGGAGTGGGCCGTGGTCCGCGACATGATTCCGGTGCCGGCGTGGGGCGAGGGCCGGGGCGGCCGACCGGAGGAGTACTGCCAGCGGGACATACTCGACGCGATCCGGTACGTGGTGGACAACGGCGTGAAGTGGCCTGCGCTACCTGCCGATTACCCGCCGTGGAAGGCGGTGCACCGGTTCTTCACCCGCTGGCGGAAGCAGGGACTGATTGGTGAGTTCCACGACCGGCTGCGCGCCGCGGCCCGGGAAGCGCAAGGCCGGGATGCGGAGCCGACGGCCGGGGTGATCGACTCACAGTCCGCGAAGGGCACGTCGACGGTCGAGGCCGCGACCAGCGGTTATGACGGCGGGAAGAAAATCAAAGGTCGTAAGCGGCACATCGTGGTGGACACCCTCGGCCTGATTCTCGCGGTCATGGTTACCCCCGCTTCGACGGGGGACCGGGACGCCGCCCAGGATCTCCTCTCCCAGGCGACCCGACGACATCACCGGCTCAGGCGCGTATGGGCGGACAGTGGATACACCGGCATGCTGGTCGGCTGGTGCGCGAGGGCCCTGAACCTGATGCTGACCATCATCCGCCGCAGCGACGATCACAAGGGCTTCGTCGTGTTGCCGCGTCGCTGGTGTGTGGAGCGGACGTTCGCCTGGTTGACCCGCTCCCGACGCCTGGCCCGCGATTACGAACGGCTCCCGGCAAGTAGCGAGGCGATGATCCTGTGGTCGATGACCATGGTCATGACCCGCCGTATCGGCCGTCGTGGCAGGCGAACCGGCCCGGCGCAGGCTCGTGCGCCCATCCCCGCGCAACGAGCCGCTTGAGCTTCACCCGCACGCCCTCGATCTTCGCCGGGACTACCTCCAGCCCCAACAAGGCAGTGGCTTCACGGCAGTTCAGTAGCTCGCCACCGGTGGCGCGGCGTTCGGCCAGCAGGCTCATGACCTGCTGATACTCCGGCGCCAGCACCTCGGCCGACAGCCCCTTTCGCCAGATGGGAACCACCGACCCGGACCTCGCCGCCGACGACGCCGTAGCCTCGTTCCCGTCCGGCGTCTTCCCCGCCTCACCGCCCTGGTCTGGGGTTTTGCCTTCGCCCCACACCTCGCTGACCCGCCTGCGGGCGATCAGCCATTCGTCCCACTCCGACTGCGCCGCCTCCAGCTCGGCCTGCAACTCCTCCACGCGCCTCCGGGCCGCCCGCTCCCGCTCCTCCAGCCGCCCCAGCACCGACGCCATCACGCACCTCCAGCACGCCACCTCCACCGACGCACCGGACCTACCTCACCCACCCCAACACCATGCCTGACCAGCACGAACCCAGCACCCACACTCGGTTTCGAGAAGCCTTCT
>NZ_MUBM01000179.1 GCF_002154505.1 Streptomyces carpinensis
GCCCCTCCCCCGTGCCCGCACGCCCGTACAGCTGCGCGACGGCCTCGGCCGCCACCCGCAGCTCCTCGCGCGCCTCGGGCGGCGAGAGCACCTCCACCCGGTCGGAGAACGCGAGCAGTTGGCGCACCTCGCGCACGATGCCGTACGACAGCCGGGCGGTGACCCACTCGCTCCCGCCGTCGTCGTCGGGCAGGGCGGCCAGCGAGGAGGCGTTCAGGCGCAGGAACATGTCCAGGCGGTCGCGGCGCACCCGGACGGTGACGTCGAGCCCGCCGGGGCGCTCCTCCACCTCGCGGAGCACCACCTCCCAGGCGTCGGCGAGTTCCACGCCCGGCCGGCGCCGTACGGGATCGTCAAGGAGCCGGGCCGAGCGCACCCGGTCGGCCCGGAACAGCCGGGGCCTGGCCCGCCGGTCGGCGACCAGGTACCAGACGCCCGCCTTGGAGACCAGGCCGTAGGGATCGACGGTGTAGGTGCGCGGCTCGCGCTCCCCGCTGTGCCGGTAGCGCAGCCTCAGGCGCCGGTCGGCGAACACCGCGTCCTGCAGGACGTCCAGGTCGACGGCCTGCTGCGGGCCGCTCTTCCAGCGGGTGGCGTCCACCAGGATCCGGCGGCTGGTCACCTCGGCCGCGGGCCGGTGCGGGGCCGGCAGCGCCGCCATCACCTTGCGCAGCGCCGAGCCGAGCGCCGCGTCCAGACCGAGCGCGGCGTGCGCGCCCTGCGCGGCCAGGATGAACAGCGCGCGGGACTCGTCGGCGGTCAGGCCCGTGACATCCGTGCGGAAACCGGCGAGCAGTTCGATGCCGCCGTGCCGGCCGCGTTCGGCGTAGACAGGGACACCGGAGGCCGACAGCGCCTCGATGTCGCGGTAGATCGTGCGCACCGAGACTTCCAGCCGGTCGGCGAGTTCGTGCGCGGGCACCCGGCCCCGGGTCTGGAGGAGCAGCAGGATCGACAGCAGGCGGTCGGACTTCACGTCGTCAGAATCGCGCCCCGGGACACCCGGAACAAATGTTGACGGAACTTGTCAGGTTACCGCGGGACGCTCGGTGGCGGCCCGGCTCGGGCGCGAGCCGCTCAGCCGAGCCTGACGCGGGCCAGCTGCCGGGACTGCGCCACCAGCCGGTCGGCGCTGTCCCAGACCTCGGCGTCCTCCTCCAGGAAGCCGCCGGCGAGGTTGCGGGTGGTGATGGAGACGCGCAGCGGGCCGGGCGCCGGGCGGCAGCGGACGTGCACGGTCAGCTCGACGGTCGGGACCCAGCCCTTCAGGCCGAGCTCGAACGCGGTCGGCGGCAGCGCGTCCACGGCGAGCAGGAGGGAGAACGGGTCGGCGTCCCGGCCGTCGGCGAGCCCGAACCAGGAGCGCATCTCGCCCTTGCCGGAGGGCGAGCCGAGCGCCCAGCCCAGGGTGGCCGGGTCCAGCTTGAGCATCAGGCGGTCGGTGATGGCCGAGCTGCCGGGGACCGGGGCCGGTCCGTCCTGCGGTCCGAAACACTGTTCCATCGGCGGGATCGCGGGCGGCTTCGCGGTGGTGCGCACGTCGTCGGGCAGGGCGTTCAGGTCGCCGTAGGAGGCCAGGACGCGGATGCGTTCCACCTCCCGGCCGTCGGCGTCGTACTGGAAGAGGGAGGCCTGGCCGGTGGAGAGGGTTCGGCCGGTGCGGACCACGTCCGTGCGCACGACGGCGGGGCCGGGCTGGGAGGCCGTCAGATAGTGTGCCGAGACGGTGAACGGGTCCGGGTGCGGCAGGGCGTCCCCGAGAGCGCGGCCGAGGACGGCCAGCAGGTAGCCGCCGTTGACGGCGTTGATGATGGTCCAGCCGGCGGAGAGGTCGATGTCGTAGACACCCGGGGCGCGGCGGGTCACCGCGGTGTCCCGGTCGAACTCGCTGTCGCCGATCGTGGCCCGCGTGGCCGGGTCGGAAGCTGCTTCTGCCATGCCTGAACGTTACAACAGGAAACTACTAAGCGGTAGCTTTTTCAGGCGCGGACGAGCGGACCACACCGGAAGGCATGTGAGCCTTCGGCAATTTCTCGGTAAGTGTCCGACTCGTCCGTAACCCGAAGCCCCGGATTTCCCTCTATGGGGACATGAGCCTCACCGGGACTCCGTTCCTGTACACCACCGTCGCGCTGGCCGCGGTGGCCCTCGTCCTGCCGTTCGTCCTGTGGACGCGGCTGAAGGGCCCCCAGGTGCTGCGTACCGCGCTGCGCGCGCTGATGCTGCTGTTCGCCCAGGCCACCGCCATCACACTGGTCTTCGTGCTGGTGAACAACGCCAACAACCTGTACGACAACTGGGCGGACCTGCTGGGCACCGGCAACCATGTGCAGCAGGCGGCCAACCTCGGCGCCGACGGCACGGGAGGCATCGCCTACCGCAAGCTGCCCAAGGTCCACCAGACCTTCACCCAGGCCGACGGCCCCGGGATGCACGCCGCCGGCGGGGTCAAGGTCACCCAGCTCAAGGGCCGGGTCTCGGGAGTGAACGCCGAGGTCTACGTCTGGCTGCCGCCGCAGTACGACGAGCCCGCCTACAAGAACAAGAAGTTCCCGGTGGTCGAGCTGCTGTCCGGCTACCCGGGATCGGCGAAGGCCTGGTTCGGGTCGATGAAGGTGCACGAGCAGCTGGAGCCCCTGATGCGGAGCGGCCAGGTCGCCCCCTTCATCCTGGTGTCCCCGCGCACCAACCTGATCGCCAAGATGGACACCGGCTGCGCGAACATACCGGGCACCGTCAACGCGGACAGCTGGCTGAGCATCGACGTGCCGAAGATGATCACGGACAACTTCCGTGCCCAGGCCGCGCCGGACGGCTGGGCGGCCGCCGGCTACTCGGCCGGCGCGCACTGCGCGGTCAAGCTCGCCGTCGCCCACCCCGACCGCTACCGGGCCGCGGTGGGCATGTCCGGCTACAACGATCCGATCGGCGAACGCGCCTCGCTGGCCGCGCAGAACATCGAACTGCGCCGGGCGAACAACCCCTACGTCCTGCTGCGCAAGTACCGCACCCCACCGCGGATCGCGCTCTACATGTCCGGCGAGGCCGGCGACGGATACGAGGCCGGAGTGGCCCTGGAGCAGGTCGCGAAGCCCCCGACCAGCGTGCGCGTGGTGTTCCTGCCGCGCAGCGCGGGCGGGCACACCATGGCGCTGTGGCGGCCGCAGGTGCCGACGGTGTTCCGCTGGCTGAGCGCGGAGCTGGGCCACCAGGGCGGCGGGCACATCCGGATGACCCCTACTCCTCCCGGACGGTCGACCGCCGGTTCCAAGCCCGCGGAGCTCGCCAGTGGAACCGCATCGCGAGCAGGCGGAGCACGAAGGCGGTGACCACCGCCAGCCCGGTGGTGAGCGGGTTCAGCGCGTCGTAGTGGATGCACAGCACCACCATGGTGGCGCCGACGATCGCCGGGACCGCGTACAGGTCGCGGTCCCAGCGCAGCAGGGAGGGCACCTCGTTGGCGAGCACGTCCCGCAGCACACCGCCGCCCACGGCGGTGGCCATCCCGAGGGTCGCCGACGAGGTGAGGCTCAGCCCGTAGTCGTACGCCTTGGTCGTGCCGGAGACGCAGAACAGGCCGAGGCCGGCCGCGTCGAAGACGAGGACGGCCGCCTGGATGCGCTCCACGTGCGGGTGGAGAAAGAAGACCACGACCGTGGCGAACAGCGGGGTGAGGAAGTACCCCAGGTCGGTGAAGGCGGCCGGGGGTACGGCCCCGATCATCAGATCGCGGAACAGTCCTCCGCCCAGCGCGGTGACCTCGGCGAGCACGGCGATGCCGAAGACGTCGAAGTTCTTGCGGACGGCCAGCAGCGCGCCGGAGATGGCGAACACGAAGATGCCGACCAGGTCGACCGTGTGCTGGACGGAGGGGCTGAACAGTTGCTGAAGCACCCCATATTGTTACTCAGGTGCGGTGCGGGCCTTGCGATGCAAGGCCCGCCGGCTCACAGGGCGGGTTTGCCGGTCGTGAAGAGCCACTTCTGGAAGAGCTCGTCCAGCCGCTGTCCGGAGACCTTTTCGGCGAGGCGGACGAAGTCGGCCGTGTCGGCGTTGCCGTAGCGGTGCGCGTTGCTCCAGGCGGGCAGCAGCCGGAAGAAGGCCTTGTCGCCGATGCGTTCGCGCAGCGCCTGGAGCGTCATCGCGCCGCGCTGGTAGACGGCGGAGGCGAACATGGTGTCGCGCTGCGGGTCGCCCGGCTCGACCTGCCAGAAGGAGCTGTCGGCCGGGCGGGCGCCGTAGGCCGCCAGGAACGAGTCGTGTGCCGAACGGGTGCCCCGGTGCTCGTCCCACAGCCACTGGGCGTAGGTGGCGAAGCCCTCGTTGAGCCAGACGTCCTTCCAGCGCTCCACCGACACCGAGTCGCCGAACCACTGGTGGGCCAGCTCGTGCACGATCGTCGACTCGCTGCGCACGGCCGAGTAGGCGGGCTTGCTCTGCACCTCCAGCGAGAACCCGGCCTCGGGCATGTCGTCGACGATCGCGCCGGTCTCCTCGAACGGGTACGGCCCGAAGATCTGCGACCAGTAGTCGGTGGCTGCGGCGGTCACCGCGTAGACGTCGACGCTGTTGCTGTTCTTGAGCGTCGGGTCGATGGCGACGTAGATCGGGATGCCGGAGGGCGTCCGGCCGGTCTGCACGTCGAACTTGCCGATGGTGGCGGTGGCGAGGTAGGTGGCCATGGGCCGGTCCTCGCGCCAGTGGGTGTACGTCGAGCCGCCCCTGTCGTACGTCGAGACCAGCCGGCCGTTGGAGACGCCGGTCAGGCCCTTGGGCGCCTTGATCCGGATGTCGTAGGTGGCCTTGTCGGAGGGGTGGTCGCTGGAGGGGAACCAGGTGGAGGCGGCGTTGGGTTCGCACGCGACGAAGACGCCGTCCCCGGTCTTCATCCAGCCGTACTTCGAGCCGAAGACGATCGGGCCGCTCAGCGGCTCGGGTATGCCGCCGTAGGTGACGGTCACCGTGAAGGTGCGGTTCTTGGGCAGCACCCCGCGCGGGGTGATGGTCATCTCGTCGCCGTCCCGGGTGAAGTCGGCGTGCCTGCCGTTGACGAGGACGCCGGCGACGTCCAGCTTCTGGAGGTCCAGGTCGAAGGAGGACAGGGTCTCGGTGGCACGGGCGGTGAGCGTGGTGCGGCCGTCGAGGCGGCCGGTGTCCGGGTCGTACGCGATGTCGAGGGCGTAGTGACGGGCGTCGAAGCCGCCGTTGCCCAGCTGCGGGAAGTAGGGGTCGCCGATGCCGGGGGCGCCGTGGGTGGGGGCCGAGGATGCGGCGACGGCCAGGAAAGAGGCCGCCGCGGTGGCGACGGCCGCCAGACGTGCCGAACGGGAGAGTGCCATGAGTCATCCCTTCGCGCGTGCGTCGATCAGTGGATCGCACGGACGGGGTCGACTCTGCGCTCTCCCGTTCGGTCATGTGCATGACTTTGCCAAGTCGTCATGCCTCAGTCGTCGGTTGACTCCTGACCGCCGCTCTCGCCATCGCCGTCGGTTCCGCCGCGGCTGTCGCTGTCGGAGCCCTCCGGGGCGGCCGTCCCGGCGTCCGCCTCCGAGTCCGTCTCCGCCTCCGAGTGCGTGTCCGCGTCCGCGTCCGAGGAGGCCTCGGCCGGCTCCCCGGCGTCGTCCGAAGAGGCCGGGGCCGGCTTCTTCGCTTCGTCCGCGGAGGACTCGGCCGGCTCCTCCGCGTCGTCCGAGGACGCCTTGGCCGGCTCGTTCGACTCCGCCTGCGCCTCCGCGATCTCGTCGGCCGCCGCCGCGACCGCCGCCGAGGTCTCGGCCGACTTGGCGAGTGCCTCCTCGGAGACCAGTTCCGCCGCCTCCTTCGCGGCCGACAGCAGCACCGTGTCCTGCGGCGCCTGGTCCTCGAAGTTCTCCGGATGGTGGCAGGCCACCCGCTGACCGGGCATCAGCTCCTTCAGCGGCGGCTCGGTCTTGCGGCAGATCTCGGTCGCCTTCCAGCACCGGGTGTGGAAACGGCAGCCGCTCGGCGGCGCGATCGGCGAGGGCACGTCGCCCTTGAGCAGGATGCGCTCGCTCTTGGCGTTCTTGCGTCTGGGGTCCGGGATCGGGACGGCCGACATCAGCGCCTTGGTGTACGGGTGCATCGGCGCCTTGTACAGCGAGTCGCGGTCGGCCAGCTCGACGATCTTGCCCAGGTACATCACCGCGATCCGGTCCGAGACGTGCCGGACGACCGACAGGTCGTGCGCGATGATCACGTACGTCAGGCCCAGCTCCTGCTGGAGGTCGTCGAGCAGGTTGACGACCTGCGCCTGGATCGACACGTCCAGCGCGGAGACCGGCTCGTCCGCCACCACCAGCTTCGGCTTGAGCGCGAGCGCGCGGGCGATGCCGATGCGCTGGCGCTGACCGCCGGAGAACTCGTGCGGATAGCGGTTGTAGTGCTCGGGGTTGAGGCCGACCACCGAGAGCAGCCGCTGCACTTCCTTCTTGATGCCGCCCTCGGGCTCCACGCCCTGGAGCCTGAAGGGGGCACCGACGATCGTGCCGATGGTGTGTCGCGGGTTCAGCGACGAGTACGGGTCCTGGAAGATCATCTGCACATCGCGGCGCATCGGGCGCATGCCGCTCACACCGAGGTGCGTGATGTCCTTGCCCTCGAACTCGATCTGCCCGGCGGTGGGTTCGAGCAGCCGGGTGATCAGCCGGCCCATCGTCGACTTGCCGCAGCCGGACTCGCCCACGACACCGAGGGTCTCACCGGCGCGCACCTCGAAGTCGAGGCCGTCCACGGCGCGCACGGCGCCGACCTGGCGCTGCAGCAGACCCTTCTTGATGGGGAAGTGCTTCTGCAGCCCGGTCACCTTCAGCAGGACCTCGCCGGGCGCGGCCTCCTTGGTGAGGGTGGCCGCACCGGAGGCCTTGGCCACGCCTTCGCCCCCGGCCTGCCCGCCGTCGCTCTGTGCAGGGATGCTCACTGCGTTGTCCTCTGCGTTCTCACTCACAGCTTCGGCGCAATCTCTTCGATCCAGATCCGCTCCCGCTGCTCCTGCGACATGTGGCAGGCGGCCCAGTGCTTGCTGCCGACCTCGGTCAGCTCGGGGCGGACCGTGCGGGTGACGTTGTCCTTGGGGACGTCGGCGTACGGGCAGCGCGGGTTGAAGGCGCAGCCGGACGGGACGTTGATCAGGGAGGGCGGCGATCCCTTGACCGGGATGAGCCGGTCCTGCTGCTCGCGGTCCAGGCGCGGCATGGAGCCGAGCAGGCCCCAGGTGTAGGGGTGGCGGGGCTCGTAGAACACCTTGTCCGCCGGGCCCCGCTCGACGCACCGGCCGCCGTACATCACCAGGATGTCGTCGGCGAGTTCGGCGACGACGCCCAGGTCGTGGGTGATGATGATGACCGCGGAGCCGAACTCCTTCTGCAGGTCCCGGATGAGGTCGAGGATCTGCGCCTGGACGGTGACGTCCAGGGCGGTGGTCGGCTCGTCCGCGATGAGCAGTTCGGGGTTGTTGACCAGCGACATCGCGATCATCGCGCGCTGGCGCATGCCGCCGGAGAACTCGTGCGGGTAGTTGTCCACCCGCTTGTCCGGCTGCGGGATGCCCACCCGGTCGAGCATCTCGATCGCCCGCCTGCGGGCGGTCTTCTTGTCGACGTCGTGGTGGATGCGGTACGCCTCGACGATCTGCGCGCCGATCGTGAAGTACGGGTGCAGCGCCGACAGCGGGTCCTGGAAGATCATCGCCATCTCCCGGCCGCGCAGCTTGCGCACGTGGTCGGGGTCGGCGGACAGCAGCTCGGTGCCGTCCAGCCAGATCTCGCCGGAGATCTGCGCCTTGCGCTTGCCGTACTGGCCGGCGGTGTGCAGGCCCATGATGCCGAGCGAGGTCACGGACTTGCCGGAGCCGGACTCGCCCACGATGCCGAGGGTCTTGCCCTTCTCCAGCTGGAAGCTGAGCCCGTCGACGGACTTGACCAGGCCGTCGTCGGTCGGGAAGTGCACCTTCAGGTCGCGCACTTCCAGGAAGGCGCTCGGGGCGGGCGAGGCGGTGGTGGGCTCGCCGACGGCCGCTCCGGTCTTGCTGAGTTCGGTCATGCCAGCCTCACTCGGGGGTCGATCACGGCGTACAGGACGTCCACCACGAGGTTGGCGATGAGCACCGCGAGAGATGTGATCAGGGTGACGCCGAGGATGATGGGCAGGTCCTGGTTCCTGATGGCGTCGAGCACGGCGCGGCCGAGACCGGGCAGGTTGAACGTGGACTCGGTCAGGATGGCGCCGCCGATGAGGGCGCCGAGGTCCATGCCGAGCATGGTCAGGAGGGGGGTCATCGTGGAGCGCATGGCGTGCTTGCCGATGACCGTCTGCTCCCTGAGGCCCTTCGCGCGTGCCGTACGGATGTAGTCCTCGCCGAGGATCTCCAGCATGGTGGCGCGGGTGATCCGGGCGTACATCGCCGCGTACAGGAAGGCGAGGGTGATCCAGGGCAGGATCATGCCGCCGAACCAGCCGCCGACGCTCTGGGAGAGGGGCACGTACTGCGCGTCGATCCAGTGCAGCCCGAAGGCGAAGATCGCCAGGCTGAGCAGACCGGTGAAGTAGATGGGGAGGGAGACACCCGCCAGGGCGACGACCATCGCGCCGCGGTCCCAGATGCTGCCCCGCTTGAGCGCGGAGAGCACACCGGCCGCGACACCGAAGATCAGCCACAGCACGGCGGCGCCGAGCGCGAGTCCCAGGGTCACCGGGAAGCGGTCGGTCAGCACCGGCCAGACGGCCTGCTCGCTCTTGAACGAGTAGCCGAAGCACGGCGCGGAGCAGTGGACGACGTCGCCGCCGCCCGAGTAGGTGCGGCCGACGAAGATGCCCTTGAAGAACTCCCAGACCTGGAAGTAGATCGGGTCCCCCAGGCCGAGCTTCTCCCGTACACCGGCGACCGCGGCGGGGTCGGCCTGCTTGCCCACAAAGCTCAGGGCGATGTCGACGCCCGCCCACTTGGGGACGAGGAAGAAGATGCCGAAGACCACCATGACGATGACCACGAGCATCACTGCGGCGGCGAAGAGCCGCCTGATGAGGTAAGCGAGCACAGCTTACGGCCCGCCGCGGGACCGCGGGCCACCTCCGGTCTCCCCCACTGTCTTGTGGACGTGGGGGGTGTCCCCGGGTGGCCCGCGACCACGCCGCGCCGGCCTTCACCTGCCTTTCGTGCCGTACGGCGGGTGTGCCGGGTTTACTTCGGGTTCTTCAGGCCAAGGTTGACGAAGTCGTACATACCGCTGTAGTTGTCCGTCGTGTAGACGTTCGCCAGGTTGTCCGAGCGCCAGTTGATGAACTTCTCGAAGGTGAAGGGCAGGTAGTACGCACCCTCCATGACCTTGTGGTTGATGTCCGTGGCGATCTTGGTCTTGCCCGCGTCGTCCAGCGTGGTGACGTACTGGCCGAAGAGGCCGTCGATCGCCTTGTCGTTGATCAGGGCGTAGTTGTTGTTACCGCTCGGCGCGATGTACTTGCTGTCCCACAGCGGCAGACCGAAGCCCTGGACGGTCGGGAAGTCCGGACCCCAGCCCATGATGATGATGCCGTAGCCCTTCTTCTTCACGTTCGAAGGGCTGCCGATGATGCCGGTGGTCTGCGAGCCGTCGTACTGGTCGATCTGCGCGTTGATGCCGATCTTCTTCAGCGACGCCTGCATCGACTGGGCCGTGGCGACCTCGACCGGCTTGTTGTTGCGCACCGCGATGGTGGTGGAGAAGCCGTTGGGGTGACCGCAGGCCTTCAGCGCCTTCTTGGCCTCGGCGACGTTGCCGTTCTTGTTCGCGCCGGAGATGCCGTACGGGTCGTACTGCTGGCCCTCGGCGCCCGGGACGGACGGCGGGAGCATGTTGGTGCCGATGTCACCACCGGCGATGGGGCCGCCTCGGGCGGTCTGCAGCGAGACGTGGTCGGCGCCGAGGATGACGGCCTTGCGGCACTCGATGTTGTCGAACGGCTTCACGCTCTGCGGGAAGACCGCGTACCGGATGTAGCCGGAGACCGGGTTGTCCAGGTTGGCCTTGTGCTGCTTCAGGGCGGTGGTACGGCCCTGGGGCGACATGCCGGTCTGGTTGATGTCCAGGTCCAGGTCACCGTTGAGCAGACGCTGGTCGAGCTGGTTGGCGTCCGAGAAGAACTGGACGGTGATCTTGTCCGGGTACGCCTTGCGGATCGGGTCCGAGGCCTGCTTCCAGTTGGTGTTGCGCACCAGGGTCAGGCTCTTGCCGGGGCTGTACGACTGGAACTTGTACGGGCCGGAGGAGAACGGGTGCAGGCCGTACTTGGACTTGGTGTCCATGTCCTGGCGGACCGGGGAGGCCGAGACCAGCCCCAGCACCTCCTCGAAGTCCGAGTTGGCCTTCGGCAGGTGGAAGACGATCGTCTTGTCGTCCGGCGTGTCGATGGCCTTCAGGCCCAGGTGGTCCGCGGACTTGTCCTTGTACGGGCCCTTGTACTCGCCCTTGGGGTCCAGGAAGTCCTTGAGGTAGGTCGGACCGCCGGACAGCACGTCCTGCGCCCAGACGCGCTCGATGCCGTACTTGACGTCCTTGGACGTGATCGGCTTGCCGTCCTCCCACGTGATGCCGTCACGCAGGTGGTACGTGTAGGTCTTGCCGTTGTCCGTGACCTTGGCGAGGCCGTCGGCGAGGTCCGGGGTCAGCTGGGCACCGGCCTTGCCCGGCTCCGTCTTGCCCGTGACCAGCTGGCGGCTGTAGTAGCGCGCGAAGTTCCACATGAAGCCGTAGTAGCCGCGCGTGGTGTCCCACGAGTCGGCGTCCTGGGCACCACCGAACTTCAGCGTGCCGCCCTTCTTGGCCAGCGAGGCCTGGGCGACCTTGTTGTTCGCGGCGTCGTAGCCGGCGGCGCCGGTCTTCGACCCGCCCTTGTCGTCGCTGCCGCCGCCGCACGCCGCCGTGGTCAGCAGTGCGGCGACCGCAGCAGCGGCGGCCAACGCCTGCTTGCGCCGCCCTGAGGTGCGTTGGGTAGTCACGATCTCGGATCCTCCGGATTTGATGAGAGACCCCGTGTTGGTGCCACGGGACGCTTGGGGTTGGCGCATCAGCGGGCGCCCTTCGGGTCGAGCGCATCCCGCACGCCGTCGCCGAAGAGGTTGAAGGCAAGAACGGTGATGAAGATCGCCACACCCGGGACCACCATGTACATGGGGTCCGAGTCGTAGTAGTCGATCGCGCTCGAGAGCATCTGCCCCCAGGAGGCCGTGGGCGGCTTGACGCCCACGCCCAGGAAGCTGAGTGCCGCCTCGGTGAGGATGTTGGTGGGGATCATCATCGTCGTGTAGACGATGATCGGCGCGACCAGGTTGGGCAGCAGCTCCTTGAACAGGATGTAGAACCGCCCGGCGCCCAGCGATCGGGCGGCCTCGACGTACTCGCGCTCGCGCATCGAGAGCGTCTGGCCGCGCACCACGCGTCCGATGTAGGGCCAACCGAAGAAGCCGATGACCAGGATCATCACGAAGACCCGCACGCTGGAGCCGGTCAGCCCCAGCATGTTGTTCGGCATAACGGAGACCAGGGCGATGGTGAACAGCAGCTGGGGGAAGGCCAGCAGGCCGTCCATCACACGGCTGATGAGCGAGTCGACCCAGCCGCCGAAGAAGCCGGCCAGGATGCCCAGGATCGTGCCGAGGATGACGGCGACCATCGCGGACAGGAAGCCGACCAGGAGCGAGACCCGTGCGCCGTAGACGATGCGGGCGAAGATGTCGCGGCCGTTGACCGGCTCGACGCCCAGCAGGTGGTCTCCGCTGATGCCGCCCAGCGACCCCCTGGGGGTGCCGAACAGCGGGTCGATCAGGTTCTCGTGATAGGCGTCCGGGTCCTGCCCGACCAGATTGGCGATCACCGGTGCGAGCAGCGCGATCACGATGAGGACGAGCACGACGACGCCACCCGTCAGTGCGAGTTTGTCCCGCTTCAGGCGCTCCCAGGCGATCCGTCCCAGGGAGCGGCCCTGGACGGCCTTCACGCCCGCGGTGGCTACCGCCGCTTCGTCGGCCGCGCTGGGGGCCGCTTCCGCGGTCGGCTCGTGCAATGGTGCCGTCATTAGGCAGGGACCCCTCTCAACCGGCGGTAGCCGGCCCGCACTTGCCGCTGTGGCGGCATGATCAGTCCGTCGTACACAGGGGCGAACGCCCCTTGGTGCGGGAGTCTTCAACGCATTGGCGATCTGTTGCCAGACTTGACGGGGAATGGATGCGTAAACGTGATGCGGGCAGAAGGGTTCCGTTATCCGGACAGTGGGTAACGGGGGCCGGACACGGGCCAGTTGGCCCTTTCCGGGCGAGAACCGGACCTTCCACCCTCATCTACGCGCGCAGAAGGGCTCTCATCCGGCTCATCGGTGTCAGCGGTACCTGCGCTTCCGGATCAGTATCCGCCACCGGCCGGCGGGTAGCCGTAGCCGCTCGCCGGGCTCTGGACCGGGCCGGCGTGGGCTTCGCGGTCGTAGAAGGGGCGGGAGTTGGCGCGCAGCCACATCGCCACCGGGTCGAACTCGTCGGACATCGCCACGGTCGACACCGGCAGCCCGTCGGGGACCGCTCCGACGGACTGCTGCATCATCACCCGCACCGAGTCCACGGCGGGCGGCGAGGTGTCGTACACGTCCAGGCCGATGGCGAGGTACGGCGCCCCGAACGCGGGCTGCACCCAGGCGCGGCGCAGCGAGCGGATCGCCGGGGTGCGGTGGGCGTTCTGCGTCAGCAGGGCGTAGAAGTGCGGAATCTCGATGGCCGGTTCGGACAGCCGGAGCGGCCCGGCCGGCTGACGGTCCAGGCCGGTGGCGATGCGGCGAAGGTCCAGCCAGGGGATGCCGACGCCACCGCCCGGGGCGTGCGGGTTCAGCCACAGGCCGTAGTGGTCGGGGTAGAGGATGCGGGCGACGTCGAGGGCGTCCACCACCTCGTACGACCGGTTCCAGCCGCTGGCCGACAGTTCCTGGGCCGAGGTGACGCAGGGGGCGTAGCCGCGGCCGTCGACCTCCATGTGGCCGTACTGGGCGTCGGCAGAACCCGCCTGGCCGTGCCAGAGCAGCATCCAGACCTGGCCGGAGGACGGGGTCGCGAGGGCGCGCAGGAGCGCCTCGTAGGCGTCGTAACGTCCGGGCGCCACCTGGCGCAGCGTCTGCTCCACGTGCCCGGCCGCGGCGGTGCCGCTCGCGCTGGCGCTCACTTTTACCGCCCCTCCATGCAACCAAGGTTTCGACCGAGCCGTTGTCCTAGCTTAAAGGCCGCCCACGAGCTCGGTACGCGATGTCGTTCCGCGGCCGCAGGTGGTTTTGTCGTGTGGTGCCTCGCGGCGGAGCCGCATGTCTACACCGTCCCGCGCCCGGGAGGGTCTTCAGTGACCGTGCTGGTAGAACGGCCGGACCTGTTCCCTCATCCAGCCGGCCACCGGATCGTCCGTCACGTCCAGCAGGACCAGGTTGACCGGCCATGCGACCGGGACCTTGGCCAGGGCGCGGCCCAGGGCGTCCAGCGGGCGGGCCCGCAGGTCGCCGTCCCACTGCGAGAGCTCCACGCCTATGAACATCGCCGGCTCGGCCGTCTCGACGGCGGCCAGGCAGCGGCGGGCCGTGAGGACCACGCCCGTGTCGGCGAACTCGGCGGAGGCGGCGGCGAGGAAGTCCACCGGGTCGTCCTGCCAGTCGGGTTCGAACAGACGGACCCGGCCGCCGCTCGCGGGGCCGTCCAGTTCGGTGCGTCCGGCCCGGCACAGTTCGGCCACGGCCGGCGGGGGCAGCGGGAGGCCGACCACGCCCTCCGGGTTCAGCGCGATGCCGACCTGCGGGGGCAGTCCGCGCGCGAACTCGACGGCGGGTGCGACGGTGCAGGGCATGTGCGCGCCGGCGACCTGGCGGAACTGCTCCTCGGAGCTGAAGACCGGGACGTAGGCCTGGCCGTCGATCTCCAGGGTGGGCAGGTCCAGCGGACCGCTGTGCGGGCCACCGCCGTTGGGCAGCGGCACCCACAGGAAGCTGCGGGCCAGCACCTCGATGATCCGGCCCCCGGCCGAGGGCATGCCGAGGGACGCGGAGAGCACTTCCTCCAGCTCGTTGCCGGGCCACCCGCCGTGCGGCTGGGGGTGTGCCGGTGCCGGAAAGTCAGCCGGGAAGCCCCCGGAGAAGTCCGCCGCAAAGTCCATTCGCCCACCACCTGCTGGAAACCGCTGCTGTGACCGAAAGGCTATCGGGTGCCGGTGCGGGGCGGGCCGGTGAAGCCGATCCTGTGCAGTGCGGTGGCCGCCTCGCGGTCCAGGAGGACCGCCGAGCCGCAGCCTTCGGGCAGGTCGCCCCGCTCCACGGCGCGCAGCAGCCGGGCCGCCGCCCTGCGGTGGCGCAGGAAGGCGTAGCGCGAGACACCGCGGCCGCGCCGGCGCATGCCGTTCCGGGCGGTGTCGGGGGTGACGTCCAGGAGGATCAGGTGGAGCGTGCCGCCGCGACGGCGGGCGGCACGGGCCAGCCAGCCGCGGACCCAGGTCTGTGTGCCGCAGTCATGGACCACGACCGACTCGCCCGACCGCAGGGCGCGGCGCAGCGCGGCGTAGTGGGCGAGGCGGACCAGGGGGCGGTAGAGCGCGTAGGGCAGGTAGCGCGCCAGTCGGGCGTCCCAGCGGTCGCGGGTGTCCTGGGAGTCGATCCTCGGGCCGCGCACCGCACGGTGCATCAGTGTCGACTTGCCGCTGCCGGGCAGGCCGGTGACCACGGCCACGTCGTGCGGGCCGAAGAGCAGCGCGTGCGGGGTGCGGCCGGACCGCTCGCGCAGGTCGCGGACCACGGGTGCGGGGTGCTCGCCGCCACGCTCGCGGGCCCGGGCTCCTGGATGGCCGGGCAGGGCGAGGGCCCGGGTCGTCGCGTACGCCGGCGCGGTCCTGTCCACCGTCATCGTCCTCCCCTGGGTTGGTGACGGTTCACCTCCCCCTCGAGTGTAAAGAGAAGGTAATGCGAGAGTCCGGTGATTTCGTGCGCGTTCTGCCACGGGTCGGTTACAAGAGCCGCCCTGCCGGGAGCGCGCCGGGCGTGCAATGATGAGCCCGCCAACTGCATACCGGCCGCTTGAATCCGCGCGGGAGAGTTCCCAGCAGCCGTCTCGCTGGGGCGCCGAAGGAGCAAGTCCCTCCCTTGAATCTCTCAGGCCCCGTTACCGCGCGGGCGAGGCACATCTGAAAAGCGGGCCGCTGTCGCAGTGGCTCCACCCAAGGTGCAAGCCGTGATCGTCCGTCCGACGGCGGTCATGGCGAACCTCTCAGGTTCCGATGACAGATGGGGAGGACACCCGATCTCGATTCGTCCTCGCCCTCCCCCACGCCCGACTTCGCTCGCGCGGGGGCCCGCACCGCCTGGGAGACCGCCCGATGAGCACTTCCGCATCCAGTCCGCTCCGGCATACCGCGCTCGACGCGGTGCACCGCTCGCTCGGTGCGACGATGACCGACTTCGCCGGCTGGGACATGCCGCTGCGCTACGGCTCCGAGCGCGACGAGCACGTCGCCGTGCGCACCCGGGCCGGCCTCTTCGACCTCTCCCACATGGGTGAGATCACCGTCAGCGGCCCGCAGGCCGCCGCCCTGCTGAACCACGCCCTGGTCGGCAACATCGCCTCCGTCGGCGTGGGCCGGGCCCGCTACACCATGATCTGCCGGGCCGACGGCGGCATCCTGGACGACCTGATCGTCTACCGGCTGGCCGACAACGAGTACATGGTCGTCGCCAACGCCTCCAACGCCCAGGTGGTGCTGGACGCGCTCACCGAGCGGGCGGCCGGCTTCGACGCGGAGGTCCGCGACGACCGGGACAACTACGCCCTGATCGCCGTGCAGGGCCCCGAGTCCCCCGGCATCCTCGCCTCCCTCACCGACGCCGACCTGGACGGGCTGAAGTACTACGCCGGCCTGCCCGGCACCGTCGCCGGTGTGCCCGCGCTGATCGCCCGCACCGGCTACACCGGCGAGGACGGCTTCGAGCTGTTCGTCGCCCCGGCCGACGCCGAGAAGCTGTGGCAGGCGCTGACGGACGCCGGCGCGGGCGCCGGGCTGGTGCCGTGCGGGCTGTCCTGCCGCGACACGCTGCGCCTGGAGGCCGGCATGCCGCTGTACGGGCACGAGCTGAGCACCGCGCTCACCCCGTTCGACGCCGGGCTCGGCCGAGTGGTCAAGTTCGACAAGGAGGGCGACTTCGTGGGCCGCGAGGCGCTGCTGGCCGCAGCCGAGCGCGCCGCCGCCCAGCCGCCCCGGGTGCTCGTCGGCCTCGTCGCCGAGGGCCGTCGCGTCCCGCGTTCCGGGTACTCCGTCGTCGCCGGCGGCGAGGTGATCGGCGAGGTCACCTCCGGTGCCCCCTCCCCCACCCTGGGCAAGCCGATCGCCATGGCGTACGTCGACGCCGCGCACGCCGCGCCCGGCACGGCGGGCGTCGGCGTGGACATCCGCGGCAAGCACGAGCCGTACGAGGTCGTGCCGCTGCCCTTCTACAAGCGGCAGAAGTAGAGACTGGTCCGGCAGGGCTCCGGCGGCACCTGTCCCCGGACGCCCGCGAGCCCGCGGGTCGCGCGCCCGCGTGTGATGCCCGGCACATCGCCCTGCCCACCAGCGTTTTCAGCAGTCCCTCAGTCACCAGCAGTCCCCCGCGTACAGGAGAATTCAGGCCATGAGCAACCCCCAGCAGCTGCGCTACAGCAAGGAGCACGAGTGGCTGTCGCCCGCCGAGGACGGCGTCGCGACGGTCGGCATCACGGAGTTCGCGGCCAACGCGCTCGGCGATGTCGTCTACGCCGACCTGCCGGAGGTCGGCACCACGGTGACCGCCGGCGAGACCTGCGGTGAGCTGGAGTCGACCAAGTCCGTGTCCGACCTGTACTCCCCGGTCAGCGGTGAGGTCACCGAGGTCAACGAGGACGTGGTGAACGACCCCTCGCTGGTGAACTCCGAGCCCTTCGAGGGCGGCTGGCTGTTCAAGGTGCGTGTCACGGAGGAGCCGGCCGACCTGCTCTCCGCCGACGAGTACGCCGCCCAGAACGCCGGCTGAGGAGGGACACCGAACCGATGACGGTACTCAACACCCCTCTGCACGAACTCGACCCGGACGTGGCCGCCGCGGTCGACGCCGAACTGCACCGCCAGCAGTCCACGCTGGAGATGATCGCCTCCGAGAACTTCGCCCCGGTCGCGGTCATGGAGGCGCAGGGCTCGGTCCTGACCAACAAGTACGCCGAGGGCTACCCGGGCCGCCGCTACTACGGCGGCTGCGAGCACGTCGACGTGGTCGAGCAGATCGCCATCGACCGCATCAAGGCGCTGTTCGGCGCCGAGCACGCCAACGTCCAGCCGCACTCCGGCGCCCAGGCGAACGCGGCCGCGATGTTCGCGCTGCTCAAGCCCGGTGACACGATCATGGGCCTGAACCTGGCGCACGGCGGGCACCTGACCCACGGCATGAAGATCAACTTCTCCGGCAAGCTCTACGACGTGGTCGCCTACCACGTGGGCGACGACGGCCTGGTCGACATGGCCGAGGTGGAGCGGCTGGCGAAGGAGTCCCGGCCGAAGCTGATCGTGGCCGGCTGGTCGGCCTACCCGCGGCAGCTGGACTTCGCCGCCTTCCGCCGGATCGCGGACGAGGTCGGCGCCTACCTGATGGTCGACATGGCGCACTTCGCCGGCCTGGTCGCGGCCGGCCTGCACCCCAACCCGGTGCCGCACGCCCACGTGGTCACCACCACCACCCACAAGACGCTGGGCGGCCCGCGCGGCGGTGTGATCCTGTCCACCGCCGAGCTGGCGAAGAAGATCAACTCCGCGGTCTTCCCCGGTCAGCAGGGCGGTCCGCTGGAGCACGTGATCGCCGCCAAGGCCGTGGCCTTCAAGGTCGCGGCGAGCGAGGACTTCAAGGAGCGCCAGCGTCGTACCCTGGAGGGCGCCCGCATCCTGGCCGAGCGCCTGGTGCGGGACGACGCCAAGGCGGTCGGCGTGGACGTGCTGACCGGCGGCACCGATGTGCACCTGGTCCTGGTCGACCTGCGCAACTCGGAGCTGGACGGCCAGCAGGCCGAGGACCGCCTCCACGAGGTCGGGATCACGGTCAACCGCAACGCCGTCCCGAACGACCCGCGCCCCCCGATGGTCACCTCGGGCCTGCGGATCGGCACGCCGGCCCTGGCGACCCGAGGCTTCACGGCCGAGGACTTCGCCGAGGTCGCCGACGTGATCGCCGAGGCGCTGAAGCCGTCCTACGACGCGGAGGCGCTCAAGGCCCGGGTGAAGGCCCTGGCCGACAAGCACCCGCTGTACCCGGGTCTGAACAAGTAAGACACCCCCGTCACCCGCTGGGGACACCGCGCGCGGGTGGAGACCCCACCCCCGCGCGGTGCCCCGTCCGGCACCCCGGCACCACCCCGCATTGAGGAGTCACCGTGGCCATCTCGGTCTTCGACCTGTTCTCGATCGGCATCGGCCCGTCCAGCTCCCACACGGTCGGCCCGATGCGCGCCGCCCGCATGTTCGCCCGCCGGCTGCGGAGCGAAGGGCTGCTGGAGCAGGCCGCGTCGGTCCGTGCGGAGCTCTACGGCTCCCTCGGCGCCACCGGCCACGGCCACGGCACGCCGAAGGCGGTGCTGCTCGGCCTGGAGGGCGACTCACCGCGCACGGTGGACGTCGAGACGGCCGACGAGCGGGTGGAGCGGATCAAGGCCGCGGGCCGCCTGAGCCTCCTCGGCGAGCACGAGATCGCGTTCTCCTTC